>DFDT01000054.1:1610-31521 GCA_002368865.1 Lachnospiraceae bacterium UBA3821
TTGGGGGCGGGATCACGATGGTGAAAGGGGTCTTCGAGTGATCCACCTCGGCATGAAAATATTTGTTGTTCATCCATTTTTCGTAAAGTCTGTCCTCAATCCCTTTGGGATCATAGGTCTTTGCAAGTTCTTTGCTCATTGGGTTCTCCTTCCTGAATCCTCTCAAAATAAAACAGCCCTCTGCGGACACAGATCCGCAAAGGGCGTCAGTAACGCGGTACCACCTTTGTTCACAGGCACTTTCGCCTGCCTCAAATGTTGTCCTGTAACGGGGACAGATCGGGAACACTTACTTGGCTTTTCGTCAGCTGTCTGCAGCCTCCAGACATACGTCACATTCTCCGTTGGGCATTCCGGCTCGCAAGCTACCTTCTGCATCCTGTCCCTTCAAGCAGTCTCTCAGCTCCGCCCTGCGGCAACCGCTCTCTCTGGCAAGGGGTCATGCATACTCCTCTTGGTCATCGCCTTTGTTTTTCAACAATATAGTCTATAATAGGGGATGATCCCAAGTTTGTCAAGTGGTCGTCAAGCCTTTTTGTGAAACCTGATTATAGCCGACGGCGCATCGAGGATCCTGTCACGCCCCACCAGCTCACCGTCCACATACTCCAGACTGCTGAGTGCCTGCAATTCATAGATCGCAGGGTCCTGATCCACGATCCTGTAATGATTCTTTGGAGCAGAATCCCCCTTGGAACGCAGTACATGCACCTCTGTCACACAGTCGTTGATATCCAACGTATCCCCGTCAAAGATCAGTCTGAGACATCCTTTCTCATCCTCCCAGGTGCCCTCCAGTTCCGCCAGGATCTCATCCACAATATCATAATTTCCATAGCGGGAATTCTCTGTCTGCTCCAGGGTTTCCGCACTCTCGCCGGTAATCGGAAAGACTTTTGTCATCTCCAGTTTCCCGTCATGATAAAACAGCTCCGTCAACTCAGCGTAATCCGAATCCGCCTTCTGATAGCGCATGCCACGATCCTCCAGTATGAGCCGGATGCCGCCGTTTCGAAATTCTTTGCGAAAATAAGTCTGCAAAACGGGCTCGTTCCTCCAGAGCACCGTGATACACGGATCTTCGATCTCGATGCGGGTGCCGATCACGCCCTGCACTTCCCAGTTTCCGTCCAGATCCTTGACCTCTTCCATGTGATAACTCAGCTTTAGCTGCTCATCTACTTCCACACAGATCCGCCGCATCGGCTCCGGACAGATGGGCGAATCCCCCGTAAGCAGGGCCGTTCCTTTTCCCGGTCTCAGTGGACATAGCTCGTAGGTAACGTCATATCCCGCACCGCACAACTGCTCATGATCCGCCCGGTAATAATGCCTCCTGCTGAACCAGGTAAAGACTCCCTTACATTCCATATGCAGCTGCCAGGTTGGTCCGCCGCCGTCAAAGGAATGCACCGATACAGACCCTGTCTGCGCCGTTCCTTCCCAATAAGCCGCGAGATATCGCTTCAGATCGGCAAACAGCATCTTCTCTTTCTCCGGCAGCTCCCTGTCCCTTGAGATACGATAGGTCTCCTCCCCGTATGCAACAGTCACCGCATCCGCCTCACAGGCAGCATCCGCCGTTTCTTTTCCGGGAAGTTCCGCCCATGCTTCCGCTTCATACGGTTCCATCAAAATATCCAGACTCCTAAGTGCATTCAGCGCCACTGTTTTTTTCTCACCATCGAGAGAAAGCACCGCATTCTCTCTTTCCTCTGTTATCTTCCACTCCGCACCGTCTGCGGCGGAATAATAGGTACAACTCTTCACCTCTTTGATCACATCCGCGTCCTCCGTTCTCTCTTTTCCAGTTTATTTTACCTCATCATGCGGCAAATGAGAAGATACCTTGGGTATTTTTTCTGTCATTTTCATGAAAACAGTAGAATTTTTTCACAATTTATGATATGATCATACTGTTAATATTGTTTGATCTTTTAAGTGGGGAACTGCTATGGAGCAATTTCAGAAATATTCACTTATTGTAGATAAAAATATGTCTGTCATCAGTGCCGGGGAGTTATTTTTGAGCTATATCGGCAAGAGCAAACTCGGCAATCTGGATCAGGTTGTCCCTCCGCAGGACATGATCCAATTGAAAAACGCCGTGTTCGCCATAGATCCCGGCGCTTTGGGGCTGACCTGTTTTCGCATCCGCACCTCCAACGGTAAACTGAACTGGATCGCGGCAAATGTGAAAAAGGATGAAGAGCAGGAAGATATGATCAGTATGGAGTTAAGTGACATCCAGACGTTGAAGGAGGATGACACCACTTCGCGCATTGATCCCATGACCGGACTTTTGAATAAGCAGACCATCACGGATTATGCCATCAGCCTCACCCAGGTGAACCCAAAGAAGCGTTTTTATTTCTGCCTGATGGATATCGATCACTTTAAAAATGTGAATGATGCCTTTGGGCATATGAAAGGCGACGAAGTCATCACCGATGTAGCACATATCATTCGGGATTGTGTGGGAACAAACGGCCTTGTGGGGCGTATCGGCGGCGATGAGTTTATGCTGGTTTTGGAGCGGGTGGACACGAAGCCCAAGGTCAGAGAAGTGCTTTCTTCCGTCCGCGAGACTGTGGAGGAGAAATATAAGACTATGCCGGAAGGCATGAATATCACCGTTTCCATCGGTACTGCTTTTTATCCTGATTTTGCGGATGATTACGATGCTCTGTTCAAGCTAACGGATAAAATGCTTTATCTCGCCAAGCAAAAAGGGCGAAACCGCTATATCATTTACACCCCGGAGATCCACGGAAATCTCAATGAGGATGCAAAAGTCGCCGCTCCTAAACATCAATCGGTGTCGGAGAGTGTAAAACTGAAGCTGATGTTACGGCTGATGTCCCATTTTCTGCATATGACGGACATTCCGATTCGGGTGGCGCTGGAAGATGTTTTGATCGCTTATGATCTGGATGAAGCCTTTATCTTTTACAATGGGCTCAACAAATGCCGCTACGGGATCGGCCGGGTGGAGCTGGAGGGCGATAATTTTGAGGTGGAAGACCGCCAAGGCAGCATGACCATCCTGGAAACACCGGAATTCCAGCAATTGTTTGACGAAAACGGAATTGCAATCCTCAATCTGTTTAACCTGAATAAGGAAAAGCACAAAGAGATCATGGAATATATGGAACAGAACGGAAGACGCTTTATGGTGGTCTATCACATGACGGAGGGACGCAAAACCGGCTATGTGGTGTTTACCAATGAGCGTGAGAATTCAAGAAGACTCTCCGAATCGGATATTCTGGATCTGATCTACATAGGCCGCATGATCGAGATCACAAGTTCAGACAGATAAATCCGGATCAGATGGTGACAATCACGCCGCCGTCGCTGGCGTAAAGACTGCTCACACCTCTGGTATCCATAAGGATGCACTCTTTCACGGAGATTTTTGCCAGAACGATATCCCGCACAAGTTCGGCTCTCTCCGGTGCATTGCAGTGCGTGATGATCAGTCTTCTGTCTGCCGGATCCGGCATCTCCTGTATCGTCAGATCCGCCATCTTTGCAAGTGCTTTCTTGATCCCTATTGTCTGACCGCGCTGCACGATCGTGCCGCGGTCCCCTGCCATGATAGGTTTGATATTCAGAGTTGTAGCCACCAACGCTTTCACACGGGACAAGCGTCCGTTTTTGCGCAACGCTTCCAGGCTGTCCAGAACAAAGTACGTATGAACCGTACTCCGAAACCGTTCAATCTGTTCCACGATCTCCGCAAAAGGAAGCCCCTGTTCTTCCAGTTCGATCAGCTTCAGCATCATCTGCGTTTCCCCGCCGCTGGCGGACTCGGAATCCACCACATGAATATCCTTTTCCCCGTACTTCTCGCAGTATAGGTTTTTGGCAAGACAGGCACTGTTATGACTGCCGCTCAGATGGGAGGACAAAGTGATCACGTAAATATGATCCACCTTGGCCTGATAAGACTCCATATAGCGTTCGGGAGAAGGACACGCCGATCTGGGACAGAGCGGACATGCCGCAACCTTGGCCAGGAAATCCGCCTGATCAAAGGTCTCGTCATCGACGATCACATCGTCCCCTACCTCCAGCGTAAGCGGTACGATCTCAAACCTCTCATCCCCTTTATATTGTTCCGGCAGTTCCCCGCAACTGTCCATAATGATCTTATAGCTCATGTCTATCAAACCCCTTGATGTAGTTTTGGATACTACTTATACTAGCACACATTATCTTGTGCGTAAAGTAGTTATTTCCTTTTTTTCTCTTTTCGTGTATACTAAAGAGCGAAATGTCAATTGACGGAGGTTTCTATGATCGCACTGGAAATAATATCTGTGAAAAATTTCATGAAACATCTGCTCTCCGCAGAAACCTTCGACGATTTTCTGCTGGAGGAATGCACCATCAGTACAAGTAATACTTATACCATTGACGGTCATATGAATCCGGATTTCTTTCCGCCCGAGGAACGCACGCCGGATCAGCTCCCCTATGCTTTTCGCCCATGGAGCGAACTGAAGGGGCTGTGTTTTGATCTGATCAAGGGAAAATATACGCCGCTGTTTTTTAAATTTGTATTGCAATTAAAGCCGGAAAAGGCCGCCGAACTGATCCAGAATGCCGAGGATGCCGCCCGAATGAAGGCTCTGGTCCTGAACATCCGCTATGACGGCAACAAAGTTCTCCTGACAACCGGCACCTCCTATACCACTTTCGTTATGAGCAAGGAGATTGATCTCAGTTGGGACCGGTACCTCTGCCGCTATTTAGAAGAAAAGGGAATCGGGTATGAGAAACTCTGAGTTTTCTCATACCCGATCTTATTTGTGATCATGATCACTGTCTCATTTTCGGTTTAAAAAAGAAGCTTGCCAGATAGCCGAAGATCAATGCTGCACTGGTCCCCGCCGCTCCGGCTTTCAGTCCTCCCGTAAATACGCCCAGGAGTCCCTGCTCATTGACAGCCTCTTTCACACCTTTCATCAACACATTTCCAAACCCGAGAAGCGGCACACTGGCCCCGGCTCCGGCATATTCCTGAAAGGGTGCATACAATCCGAACGCACTGATCACCGCCCCTGCCACCACCAGCAGCACCATGATGCGCCCCGGCATAAGCTTCGTCTTTTCCATCAGAATCTGTACCAGCAGGCAGATCAGCCCGCCAACCCAGAAAGCATTCACATAATCCATTTTTCTACTCCCTTTTCTGAAAACTTCTTATCAAAGCTTCTTATCAAAACTTCTTACCAGAGAGTATGGACCAAAATGCCCCAAATTATACTTCCGCGATTACCTCAACCTCACAGAGCACATTCTTGGGAAGGGTCTTGACTGCCACACAGCTTCTCGCCGGCTTCTCCGTAAAATATTTGCCGTAAATCTCGTTGAATGTCCCAAAATCGTTCATATCAGCAAGAAAACAGGTTGTCTTCACCACCCGGCTGTAATCGGTTCCTGCCGCCTCAAGAATTGCCCCGATGTTCTTCATCACCTGCTCCGTCTGCGCCACGATCCCTTCCGCTTCAATCGCGCCGTTTGCAGGATTGATTGCAATCTGTCCGGATGCAAACAAAAGATTTCCTGTAATGATTCCCTGAGAATACGGTCCGATCGCTGCCGGAGCCTTATCCGTCGCCACTTTTTTCAACATAATGCGTGCCCTCCTAAAAAGTATTCTTTCTGAAATTGAATTTTAATCGACTTCAGGCTCGTCAAATTCTGCCGTCACATAGAATCCTCTCGCGTTTTCAATGATATCCGCCACCCTGCCCTGTTTGCTTACCAGTCGCTTATTAAAAGGAATGTTCGCTGACATGGCAAGGGAAGGATCGATCGTATAATAGTAATTGCTGGGAAGCAGTCCTTCCGTAACCGTAATTTCCTGACCCACCTCCAAAAGACCGGGGCGTTCCATTTTAAATTCCATTTTCCGCATACTGCCTCCTGCTTCGCTGTGAGCTTCCATCTGAACAGCGGCCTTTTTGTCACATGACTTATTGTAACAGTATTCGGTTTTGATTTCAAGCCCCCGCCTGACAGCTCTCCAAAACCAGCGCATGCGCGATCCCGGGCACACTCTTTCCTTCATTAAAACTGGTTTTGGACAAAAGTGCCCCTGTCGGCATGAAAAGGACTTTCTTCCAGTTCTGTTCTTCCAGCTGCTTCAAAATATAGGCGGATAAAGTCACCGCACTGCATCCGCAGCCGCTGCCGCCGGAATGGGTATCCTGTGAATTTGCATCAAAAATTTCAATTCCGCAGTCCATATGCTGCTCGGATATATCATACCCTTTTTCTTTCAGCAGGTCGATCAATATCTTCTGTCCGACACTGCCCAGATCCCCTGTGATGATCTTATCGTAATCATTTGGTTGACTTTTAAAGTCAATAAAATGTCTCTCCAAAGTTGAGGCTGACGCAGGTGCCATACATGCCCCCATATTCATTGAGTCTTTCATCCCATAATCTGTGATCTTTCCAACAGTTATCCCTGAAATTTTAGCGCGCGGCTTTTTCGACATTTGTGATTTTTCAGTTTCTGACATGTTTGTCGATTGTTTTAAATAACAATCGTTATTTAAATTTCCGCTCAATAGGAATGCACCGCTTCCGGTGACGGTCCAGGTGGCAGACAACGGCCTCTGATTGCCGTAATCCAGCGGAAACCGAAACTCTTTCTCTGCACTGGCAAAATGACTGGACGTCACACATATGACATTTTTTGCATAATTTCCTGCAATTGTCATTGCTCCCAGCGCAAGCGATTCTCCGCAGGTAGAACACGCCCCGTAGACTCCCATCAGCGGTATTCCATAGCCTGCAAGCCCAAAGGATGTCGCAATGGACTGCCCCAGCAGATCCCCGGCAAACATCAGATTTACCTCCTCCGCGCTTACGCCGGCTTTCTCCAGTACCAGCCCCACTGCCTGCTTCTGGAGGCTGCTTTCTGCCTCCTCCCAGGTCTCGCAGCCAAACATATCATCTTCTCCCGCCAGATCAAACAGAAGTCCCAGCGGGCCTTCTCCTTCCTTTTTGCCGACCACGCTGGCACTTTCTATAATATAGACCGGCTGTTCAAACCGGATACTGGCTCTTCCCAAACATTCACTCATATGACAGCTCCTTTTCTTTATTGATCATTGATCGCTATTAACAGCTAGTATGTGCAAATGCGGAAAGATTATGCTTTGCATACTGTGCCGCAGATTGGGCAAAATAAATTTAGATTTTGAAAATAAAGCAATCCAGCCATCTCAGAAAGGATTTCCCATATGAAAAACACGCCGAAAACACTTATTGATCTTTCTCACAGCACTCCCGGCATGCCTGCCTGCATCCCGCCGAGAGAATTCATTTCGCAGCCGCCAGACAGCTGGCCGGAGACTTTTCATAACCTTATGGGAGAGAGGAATCCATCCGGCCGTCCCTCTCCCGAGCCCCGGACATATGAGCCGTTCCGAAATCACTCTTTCTTTTACTGAGCCTATCCTGCAACAGATCGAACAGCACCAAGCCTTCATGGGCAATCATAGGGAAGCTTGCAAGTCCCAATAACATAATCCATTCCCCCGCCGAGAGCCATGCGGTTCCGAATGCCCCGACCAAAAACGAAACCTTGGTTACGGCAAACTGCAACAGCAATCCTGCCCCGATCGCCGCCAGCATCAGCTTGTTCTCTCCATGCTTCATCCGAACGACAGAGCGTGTGGTGTCCCGCATCCCGACGGCGTGAAATAGCTGCGACATGCCGAGCACGGTAAATGCATAAGTTTGTGCCCTCGTTAAGATACCCGGTTGCTCCAGTATTCTCCGGATGCCGGCAACCGTGAGCTGTCCTCCCGCTGATGCCAGCGCTGCGCCCGGAAGGATCAGAAATGCAGCCAGGCTGATCCCGCCGATCAATATGCCGTAGAAAACGGTACACAGAAGTCCTCCCCTCGCAAACAGACTCTCCGACGCTTTTCTGGGACTGTTTTTCATCAGGGACTCCCTGTCGTTTCCGTCCACCCCCAGCGCCAGTGCGGGCAGCGAATCCGTGATCAGATTGATCCAAAGAATATGACTGGACTTTAGCGGAGAAGCCATTCCCATAAGCACCGCTGCAAACATGGTCAGGATTTCACCAAAATTGGAAGAAAGCAAAAAGATTACGGATTTTCGGATATTTTCATACACATTCCGCCCTTCCTCCATAGCCGTCTCAATCGTGGCAAAATTGTCATCCACCAGGATCATATCCGCTGCCTGTCTCGCCACGTCCGTTCCGTTCTTCCCCATGGCAATCCCGATGTCAGCATTTTTCAGCGAGGGCGCATCGTTCACCCCGTCGCCCGTCATCGCCACAACTTCACCCAGTGCCTGAAAACATTGGACAATCTGCATCTTCTGGGCCGGCGATACCCTTGCAAACACAGTGACATTTCTGGCACTGATTTCCTGCTCCAGGTCATCCGCATCCCCGTCGCCTGTGAGCCGTTGCAGCTCCTCCCCCGTCATGCACTGCGAGATTGTCTCCGCAATGCCCAGCTCCTTTGCGATGGCAAACGCAGTCTGCACGTGATCCCCCGTGATCATCACGGTTTTTACACCGGCCTCTTTGAATTTTTTTACCGAGGAGACTGCCTCCGGCCGCACCGGATCCCGCATTCCCACAAGCCCCAGGAATGTAAGTTCCTCCTCCACCGGCTCCTCCGTCCCTTTATACATAGCCACTGCTATTGTGCGCAGTGCTTCCGACGACATATCCCGGATTGCATCCTCTATCGCTTTCCGATGCAGATCTGTGATCCGCTCTTCCCCGGATCTGGTACGGATATAGGCGCAATGCTCCAATACCACATCCGGCGCGCCTTTGGTGAAACTGAATGTCTTCCCCTGCATTCCCCGGTGGAATGTGGTCATCATTTTGCGGTCAGGATCAAACGGGATCTCCTGCACCCGGGGCAGAAACTCTTCCTGTTCCTTTTTTCCGAATCCGTATTTCTCCCCTTGATCCAGCAAAGCAAGCTCAGTGGGATCCCCCAATCTTCCCTGCAGTTCGGCGTCATTACAGAGCACCATTCCCCGCAGAAGATCCTCTGTCAGATACTCCTCCGCCAATGCCGTGTCACCGTTTCCGTCCCTATCAAAGCCGAGACATTTCTCCACTGTCATCCTGTTTTGCGTCAGTGTCCCCGTCTTATCGGTGCAGACCACTGTCACCGATCCCAGTGTCTCCACCGCGGGCAGTCTGCGGATAATTGTATTTTCCCGCACCATCCGTGTCACGGACAACGCCAGACAGATCGTCACCACCGCAGGCAGACCTTCCGGTACCGCTGCCACTGCCAGCGAAATAGCCACTAAGAACATGTCCATTACGTCCCTGTGCTGATACATCGCCAGTACAAAGAGCAGCCCGCATAAGATCAGGGAAAAAATACTCAGCACCTTTCCCAGATATCCCAGCCTCTTTTGTAACGGCGTGTCCTCTTCCTCCACGTCGGAGATCATGGCTGCGATCCGGCCGATCTGTGTCTCCATTCCGGTTGCTGCGACAATCCCGATTCCATTGCCCCCCGTGACAGTGGTGGTCATGAACGCCATATTTTTCCTGTCCCCCAGCGGGATCTCTCCTTCGCCCTCAGCTGCAAAATCCGCATCCTTCTCCACGGCCATGGATTCCCCGGTAAGGGCAGACTCCTCTATCTTCAGCTGCACGGCCTTTACCAGTTTCAGATCCGCCGGCACCTGGCACCCTGTCTCCAGACATACCAGATCCCCCTTCACGAGTTCTGCTGCCGGAACCACTCTTCTTGCGCCGTCCCGAATGACCACCGCATGAGGAGCGGCAAGCTGCTTCAACGCATCCAATGCCTTTTTCGCCTTTCCCTCCTGAACCGTCCCTACAATGGCATTCATCAGGACAACCACACATATAATGGCAGCATCCGCATACTCCCCCAGCCAGCAGGACACCCCTCCAGCCGCCAGCAGCACATAGATCAAAGGATCGTTCAATTGCGAAAAAAACACCCGAATTCCGCTTTTTTCTTTTGCCGACGTCAGTTCATTTCTGCCATCCCGGACAAGAAGCTCCTCCGCCTCCTGCCCGGTCAGGCCCTGCAATAGATTTTGTCTGCTCTCCACCATTTGCTCATCCACTCCTTTTCTTGATAACTATATGTGACTCGGTGGACAAGTATGCCTAAAATAAATGTAGCCAAAAGTACTTTTTTGTGCTATGATATAAATGAATTTTCAGAAAGAAGTACGGAGGTGACACAATGTTTGGCAAAAAGAAAGAAGTTGTTGCTACAAAATCAGACAACGATCTGCTGATCGAATTGATGGATCAGGCAATCGCTGGTAACTTTGCACTTCTTGATTTGAATCAATTTCAGGATAAAGCGGTGGCCCAAAAGTATAATGAAGTACTTTCCACCTTTATCCAGTTAAATAACAATTTTGTTATGCGGTTGAACGACTCCATGACATTGATCGGAGACAGTAGCTGCGTTAAGGATATGATCGAAGAGGTGAATACCCAGACGGCTGCGATCAACAGCCTGAACAACTCCAGCCAGGAGCTTGGCACCTCCATCCAGAATATCAAACAGGCCGTATATACGATCCAGGAGAAGACACATACCGTCAAAGAAGATGCGGACGCCTGTGTGGAAGCCATGAATACCAGTATTGATATCGTGGACGACTCCGTGGAACATGTGCTGCAGATTACGCAGCAGGTTGCCGATTTCCAGGCGAAAGCCGCTAAGATCAACGAGATCATCGATATGGTGAAGAAGATTGCAAGCAAGAGTAATCTGCTTGCTTTGAACGCTTCCATCGAGGCTGCAAGAGCCGGTGAAGTCGGAAAAGGATTTGCAGTGGTTGCCAACCAGGTCAAAGAACTTTCCGCCAGCTCCATGAAATCCGCGGAAGATGCCATGGTCTATGTGGACGACCTGCTCTCCGGTATCAACAGTCTGGAGGAATCTGTCAACCGTACGGTTTCCCAGCTTACCTCCGGAAATGAGAGTATCCATGAATCCCTGGAGAAGATCCAGAGCATGGACGGCAATATGAAGCTTGTGAGCTCCGAGGTGGATCATATCTATAATGAGATCGATACCCAGTCTTCCCTGACTGATTCCTTCCTGGATTCCATCAAATCAATGGCCTCCAGCTACGAGGATCTGTCCAACGGTTGTGTCAGCACGGGTGCTCATATGTACAAGATTTCCCGCCTGATCGACAATCTGCGTTCCGACGTGGCAAGAAGACGTGCGATCCTGTATCCTCAGGACTGGATCACCGTATACGAGATTGACCATTTAATCTTCACCTGGCGTATTTACAACAACCTGGCTGACTTTGAGAAGCTGAAGATTGAGCAGGTGAATAATCCCAAGGGTTGTAAGTTCGGCAAATGGGTGGCTGCCCAGACCGATCCCCGCATTACAAATTCTTCCGCCTTCAAGCAGGCGGTTAAGTACCACGACGAGATCCATGAGCACGCCGTGGATTCCTGGAACGCCAAGCATGACGGCAACCGTGCGGAAGCTTTCCGCCACTTCCAGCTGGCCTATGCCGTGTATCCCAAGTTTGTGGCGGCATTGAAAGATATCCGCCGCGTGATTGCCTCCACCGGTGACACCAGAGTTTCCAAAATTGAGGCAATCTGATTCAATCGATTTAAATCCTATCACAAAAGAATTTACAATACAAAAGAGGATACCGCCCATGCGATATCCTCTCTTTTTAGCTCTCCCTTAACAACATCTGCGTATAAGGATTCCTGGGCGACTGAAAAATCTCCTCCGTCTTCCCCTGCTCCACAATCTGTCCGTCCTTCATGACCATGATCCGGTCACTCATCTGATACACCACATTAATATCATGCGAGATAAATAAATACGCCATATGCATCTCGTCCTGCAGCTGCCGCATCAGCTCCATGATCTGCGCCTGCAGGGTCACATCCAGGGCTGAAACCGGCTCATCCGCAATGACCAGTCCCGGTCTTGTGATCAGCGCCTGTCCGATGCTGATGCGCTGACGCTGTCCCCCGGACAATTGGGACGGCTTGCGATCCAGATATTTTTCATCCATTCCGATTTTGCGAAGCATATCGCATGCCTGCGCTTTTCTGTCCGCCGCCGACATCTTATAGGCCGCATCCAGTTCCCCCGCTGCCCTGAGCGGTTCTGTGAGCAGCCACTCCACTGTCTTGCAGGGATTTAAGCTGCTGTAAGGATCCTGGAAGATCATCTGCGGCCTCGTGGAAAAGTGTTTGATCTCTCCCTCGATCTCTTTATTCATTCCCAGGATTGCCTTGGAAAGCGTGCTTTTCCCGCAGCCGCTCTCGCCCACCAGTCCCAATACCTCTCCGCGATAGATGGTAAAATCGGCATCCTTGACAACCTTCTGTTTCCCCTTGCGGGAAAAGAAACCTCCGCCGTCACGGTAATAGACATTCAAATGTTCCACCACGGCAACCGGCTTCTGCCGCTCTGCACGATGCTCTGTATCGCCTGCTGCCGCGCTTCCGGTTTCCACGCCCTCCGGCACCGTCACCTGCACCTTCGGTTTCATCCGCGACGGCACAGCCTCGATCAGCCGCCTTGTATAATCTGCTTTCGGATCTGCAAACACATCTTCCGTCGCACCGCACTCCACCACCTGCCCGTCTTTCATCACAGCGATCCTATGGCATAACCGCCTTGCCAGATTCAGATCATGGGTGATAAAGATCATGGCATTTTTCTCTTTTTGATTGATCTCACGCAGCAACTCTATAATCTGGTTTTGTATCGTCACATCCAATGCTGTGGTGGGCTCGTCCGCCACGATCAGCTTAGGATGCAGGATCGTCGCCATGGCGATCATCGCCCGCTGCCGCATTCCGCCGGAAAGCTGGTGCGGATAGGAAGCAAAAACCTTCTCCGGCTCCTTTAATCCCACGCTCAAGAAACTGTCACATACCCTTTGATGCCGTTCTTCCTTCGACAGTTCCGTGTGCAGCAGGAGCATCTCCTCCACCTGCACGCCCACCTTTTTCGTAGGATTCAGGGAAGTCATCGGCTCCTGGAACACCATGGTCATCTGCTCGCCCTGAAACCGTCTGTACAAAGCCTTATCCCGCGGCTTTCCCGCCTCCTGCAGCACCGTATCCCCGAACAGGATCCGACCGGTTCCCATGGTCGCACTGTCCGCCACAAGCCCCATCAGCGTCAGCGCCGTCACGGATTTTCCGGAACCGGATTCTCCCACGATACCTACGATTTCTCCCGCAGCCACTTCCAGATTCACATGCTCCACAGCCTGTGTCACATCAAATTTTACGGAGAGGTCTTCTATCCTGACGATCGTCTCGGCTGTCGCCTTACTCATAGCCCGCTCACCTCCCCTGCATTTCTGCGGATGCCTTCACTCAAAAGGGAAAAGCCCAGCACGATCCACACAATGGTCAGTCCCGGTGCCAATGCATACCAGGGCGCCCGCATCAGATATCCCTGTGCATCTGACAACATGTTCCCCAGACTGGCATTCGGCGGCAGCACACCGATCCCTAAATAACTCATGCCGGACTCCGCCAGGATCGCATTGTTAAATCCGATCATCACCGATACCCAGAATGTGGAAAAAATATTCGGCAGGATGTGTACGAACAAAATGCGCAGTTTTCCTACCCCCATCAGCCTTGCCCGGCTGATGTAATCCGCGTCACGCAGCCGGATAAATTCACTGCGCACAATCCGGATAAAGCTGGGCGTAAACACAATCCCCAACGACAGGATCAGATTGTGTCTGCCGCTTCCCAATATGCTGATCATTACTAACGCCAGCAAAATGCTGGGAAACCCGTTGACGGCATCCACGAACCGCATGACAAACTCGTCCAGGATTCCGCCGAAATATCCGGTCATTGCGCCGATCAGAATTCCCAGCCCGCCGGAGATCAATACCACCAATGTTCCGACCAGAACCGTCGTCCCGGCCCCCTTCATCACGCGGGAAAAAATATCCCTGCCGAAATTATCGGTTCCAAACAGATGCCGCAGGGACGGCGCCTGAAACTTCTCCGCCGCCGACATGGCCGTGGTGCTGTACGGCGTCCAGAAAAACCCGAGCACCGCCCAGGCCAGCGCGATCACCGTCATAAACAGACCGATCCAGAAATAAAGATTCTTAAACTTGCGCATTGCACCTTTCCCCATTTTCCTACATCTCCCGAATTCTTGGATCGATCACCCGGTACAGCAGATCCACCAGAAAATAAACGATGATCACCACCGCCGTAATATACAGGATCAGGATCTCCACCACCGGGAAATCCCGGTTGGAGATGGAACTGATCAGTAATCTTCCCACCCCGGGAAGTCCGAACACCTGCTCCACAACGATACTGCCCGCCACGATCTCGGCAATGATCATGCCTAAGAACGTAACTACCGGCATCATCGCATTGCGCAGCACATGCCCGTACATCACCTGTCTGTCCGTACAGCCCTTGCTCTTGGCTGTGCGCACATAGTCCGCTGATTTTTCCGTCAACATGGAATTGCGCAGGAAACGCGCCGTCATGGCAATCTTCGGAATTGCCACAGAAATAGCAGGGAAAACCAGATATCCCAGAAATCCCCAAAAGTCAGTCTGATAGCTCACATAGCCGCCCGGCTGAAACCAGTGCAGTACCATACCGAAAAGATAAGTCACCAGAATTCCCAGGAAAAACGATGGAATCGCCATCACCGTCTGGGTCAGCACATTTAAGAAAGCGTCCAGGACCCGGCTCTTTCCCTGCGCCCAGAGCACGCCCAGCGGGATCGACACCACAATGATGATCAAAACAGCCAAAGCTGCCAGCCAGAGCGTCACAGGCAGCTTGTCCCCGATCAGCTCCGCCACCGGCATCATCTCGTTCATGGATTTGGAGTATCGGTAACTCCGCCCCAGATCCCCCTTTAACACGCCTCCGATCCAGTGGAGATACCGCACCACCGGGGGATCGTTCAGCCCCAGTTCCTCCCGCAACTGTGCCTCCCGCTCCGGCGTCGCCTCCGTCCCCAGAATGGCATTCACCACATCACCGGGAATGATCTGAAACGCGAGAAAAGCAGCCACAGATACCAGAAACAATGTCATAATGAGAGTTATGAGTTTCTTGCCAATTAATTTGGTCGTCCGGTATTGCATGGCTGCTTCTCCTATTCTTTTTTATTTATATCTTACCACACTCATATCCTGCACATACACAGGGTAGAAGGTATATCCCTCCAGTTCCGGCTTGATGGCCACTGTGATGGGCGGTACGGAAAGAAATGCCGTTCCCGCATCCTCTGCCATCAGCTTCTGCAGTTCTTTATAATATCCCGCTTTTTCTGCCAGATCAAGACTCGCTGCGGCCTTCGCATAAGTCGCATCAAAGTCTGCATTCGAATAATTGATGAAGTTCTTGGAGGACTCGGTCTGGAAACGGTTTAACAAATATCCGGGGGTCATATCCGTGGTGATGCCGCTGATGGTTCCCTGATATTTCCGTCCGGTGTAAACATCGCTCAGCCAGGTCTCCCACTCCACAGGTACGACAGTGGTGTGAATATTCGCTGCATTCAGCTGCTCTGCCACAACCTCTGCGGTCTGCATATGCACTTCATAGTTGGAAGGCACTTGAATCGTAAAATCAATTCCGTCGGGATAGCCCGCCTCTGTAAGCAGCTCCTTAGCTTTCTCCACATTGCCGCTTGTACCGTAAACGGAATTCAGATCCTCATAATAACTCTGCATCGTAGGAAGCATTGCGCAGCTCACAACTGCAGCATTCCCGCCGAATACAAAGTCATTGATGGCATCCCTGTCCAGCGCATAGCAGATGGCCTGACGCACCCTCACATCCTGCAGAGTCTCATCCGCATTATTCAAAAACAGAGCCTGCACCACATTAGAAGGCGCCGCAAGCACCTGAAGCTTGCCCTGCAGCTCTGTGGCCTGGGAATCTGTCAGGTAGGGATAAACGTCAATGGAACCGCCCTGCAGCTCCAGCAGCGCTGTGTCCGCACTGTTGACGATCTTAAAATCCACCTCGTCCAGATAAGGCAGACCTTTCTGCCAATAGTCCGTATTCTTTTTCAGTACAACGCTCTCCTGGGGTTTGTACGAAACAAAAGAAAACGGTCCCGTACCCACCGGCTGTGCCTCCGAATCCTCTCCGCTTCCCTCAGGGATGATCGCTGCGGTAAAGCTATAGATCAACTCCAGATTTGCACTGCTCACGGATACCTGAACCGTATTGTCATTCAGAATATCTACTTTTGTGATACCGCCCTTATCGGCGCTCAAGCTGGAAATCAGCGCTGTGCCATCCAGAAGTCCCGAAGCTCTTTCCAGAGAATATTTCACGTCTTCCGCCGTTACATTATTTCCGTTATGGAACTTAACACCCTCACGCAAAGTGAATGTGTAAGTCAAGCCATCCTCGGAAATGCTGTAATCACTGGCTACTGCATTGATCAGATTTCCATTGGGGTCCGGTTTTACCAGCCCCTCGAAAATGTTGAACAGAATTTCCTTAGTTCCTGCCGCAGTTGCTTTGTGTGGGTCAAGACTATCCATATCCTGCTGTATACCTACAACAACTTTTCCCCCGTAGACAGGTTCCGTCGCAGTATTTGTGCTCTGCGAACTCTCTGCTACTGTGGATTCCAGAGAGGACTTATCCTCCGAAGGCTTTTGTGTACCGCCTGCGCATCCGCCCAGTGCAGTCATCAGCAGAAGTGCTGTCATGAAGTAAACGCTGATTCGTCTTTTCATAATCTTGTTCTCCTCTTCTTAGATAAATCTCTCATTATTTAATTGTCACCATCATTGTACCATAGGAATCAGTTTATGCAAGTTTTTTATTGCATACAATCCGCATGCCCACGGTCCGTGGTCTCTTATTTTCCGCCTCCTGCAAGCCACGCCGGATACCACCGCTCAAACCACACGGTAAACACCCCCATGACCATCGGGACCAGATTGTTCACAACGATCAGCGCCGTGCCGAATCCCGCCTGCCGCAGGAAATAAGTCCACACCGCTGTCAGAAGATATAGCACGCCCCAACAGGCCGCCAAAATGTAATTTGTCTTCATAAAAAGCGGATTTTTGTATGCCTTCTCGCCGCCATAATTGTGCTTTACATAAGTGGCACAGAGTGGTTCCTTCGCCGGACAGGACAAAAGCCACATCAGCCCGAACACCAGATAGCCCAGATTTGTCGCCAGATTCCCGTTTCCCGTCACATAAGCCAATACGGACAATACCGCCACAGCTGCCATGGACAAACGATCCCAGATCACAAACTCATGTTTCCGCATGATGAGCGGAATGAGCGCCAGCACCCCGAGGGTGATCACCGCTCCGATCCCCTCATTGATCGAAACGGCGATCCAGAACGTGATCCAGGGAATCAGCATGGTCGTCATGGACGGCGACAGACACTCCTTGCCGCCCTGCTTTCCGGCACTATTTTTCACCGCAACCGCTCTCTCCGAGCCTTCAGGCAGATCCCGGTCCGCTGCGCCCGCCTGCGCGCTTCCGAAGAAATCGTCCCACTTGATCATCAGAGAAAAATCTCCTGTCACTTTATACAGCTTTTTCCCCAGTGCCTCAGCGCCGCCCATCTCGCCTCTGGCCACCGCGGACCACACTTCAAACGGTGTGTCGATCCGTGTGGTGGTTTTCAGGCTACCGTCCGTATATACCTTGCTGCCGTCCTTGCCCAGCAGAATCTGATAGGAATGGTCCAGATCCGTGTAGTGCATCTCCAGCACCCGATCCTTGCCGTCCCATGCCTCTTTCCGATACAGCGCCGCCATCTGTCTGGTGAAGGACAGGTCCTTCGCCTCTTTCTCTCCGGACTCCCTGCTCACGCCCCAGCTTGCATCCGCCATCTCCTCGAACACTTCTTTGGGATACAAAAGCTGCTGTAGTTCCGCTGCTGTTTCTTCCGAGATGCTGCCCGCAGCAAACTCCCTCCCGGCCCTTTGCACGATCTCCAGATATGCATCCGTCCGCGCCGACAATTCCTTTATGCGGAACAGCTCTCCCTGCCCGCAGAAGATCGTACTGTAATTTCCTTTTCCGAGAAAATGGTCAAACATTTTTAACACACTGTCATAATTCCCCTTTGCGGAATAAAACCCGCAGGTGGAAATCAGCACATGCCGCTTTCCCGACATATCATACCGTGTATCATGACTTCCGCTGCCGTAGCCGTCATCCCGGCTGCTCATAAAGGGCAGATTCATGGGAAGCTGCCTGTCGATCAGATTCTTCAATATCCCGGGCACATTAAAATAATACAGCGGAAAACTCCACACGATCAGATCCGCCGCAATCTGCTCCTCAAGTACCATCCTCATGTCGTCCTTGATACAGCACTCCCCCGGTGTGCTCTGCCAGCAGGCAAAGCATCCCCTGCATGCCCCGATCTTCATCGCCGCCACATCCAGCTCCTTTATCTCTACGGCGCTTCCCTCTGCCTCCTTCGCGGCCTGCACGCCTTCCATAAACTGCAGCGCCAGCTTCAGCGAATTACTTCTCTTTCCTTTCGGACTTCCGTTGATCAACAATATTTTCATAACTGCTCCTCCAACTCTTTGATGCAGTGTGCACACCACTCCCGCAGCATCTTTTCATACATCACGCCGTATTCTATGGTAAACTTCCAAAATAACGCCTTTCTCGGGTCGGTGATCACGTTCTCATACTGTAACTTTGCCTGATCCGCCGCGCCTTTTCCCCTGGGAAATACATCCGCCCCTGCCGCGATCTCCTGAAAGAACCGGATATTCTCCTCCGGCGGACACTCTCCCCTGAAAAAAATCTTCATCAACAAAGGACTCCTGACCCCGGCTATTCCGCCGTCCTCCCGCAGCCACCTGAGCAGCTCCTCTCTGCCGCTCTCCGTAATGGCAAACATATTCTTGTCCGGCTTCCCCTTCTGCGGCACATGTTCCTCTGACACAAATCCCTGTTTCTTCAGATTCTGCAATTCTCTGTAGATCTGACTGGTCTGCGCCGACCAGAAATGACTGAGCGAATCCCTGAATACCCCCATGATCTCATATCCGGTCATGTTCCCGTAATTTAACAGCCCCAATATTCCGTGCTTTAACATGTCCTCTTCCCTCCGTACTTCTTGTATTCCACTTGTTGAATACTATATTAATTCCACAAGTGGAATATGTCAAATAATAAAACAAAAAACCGGATTGCTGGAATCATACCAACAATCCGGTTCTCTTACTTATTTAAGCCTTTTAAGCTTCAATTCATTATTTCTTCTTTGCCTTCTTAGCGGGCTTGGTGTTAACCTTCTCCTTCAGAGCCTTACCAGCCTTGAATGCAGGAACTGTAGCAGCTGCGATCTTAACAGCCTCACCGGTCTGAGGATTACGTCCGGTACGAGCCTTTCTCTCGCTGGTCTGGAAAGTACCGAAGCCGATCAGCTGTACTTTCTCTTTCTTCTGCAACTCGTCGCCAATTGCCTCAAATACTGCGTCTACTGCTGCTGCTGCATCTTTCTTTGTGATAGCAGCTTTCTCTGCTACTGCAGCTACAAGTTCTGTCTTGTTCATAATGAAACTCCTTTCTCCTACACTGTACAATGTTGTGTGCCATACGCGTGTATCGCATGACCATAATCAGTATACTATATAATGATAAAAAAAGCAATACTTCATTGTAAGCCTTTTCAATAAACTTTATAGAAAAGTTTTAATAAAAACCTTCTGTAATCCCGTTTCCCACATTCGGATGCCCCACAGACCATATAAAATCAATGGCAAACAACGTGATCAGTACGATACACAGTACCTTGCGCACTCTGGTCGGGATCTTTTGAAACAGATTATCCAGGATCGGCGCCGCCAGGTAAGTCACACTGATCCCGATGATTCCAAAAAGCAGCAGCCCCTCGAGACAGACTCTTCCGTTGATATTCATGAAATAACCCGTGTAGTCCCACCATCTCTTATGCATGATACACTCCAACAGCCAGGACGCAAAATACTCCAGCAGCCCACACACAGCGCAGGACCCTAAGAACATCACCGCCGGCTTCTTCCGCAGCGGCTTCAGCCCATAAATTACCAGCCAGCCGCCCAGACCATAGATCGGCAGCCACGGTCCGGCCATCGTCCCTCTGTTGATAAATGAGCCGTCATTGATCAGATAAAAGAACACTTCCCAACTCCAGCCGAAGATTGCCAAAAAGAAAAACAGCAGGATCGGCGTATTTCCGCCGTAATCCCTTTCAAAATCCGTCTTCAGCCATTCTCTGTGCTTCAGATAAGGCGTAGGGCAATGTTCATCCGGATACACGGAAGCCTTCGCCCCCTGCACCAGATACGTATCGTAAAGGAGCTCCGCTTTCTCCATCGTTTCCCGCTTCGCCTCGCGCAGCCCGATATAAAACTCGCTGTAAATACATTCCCTGTATGCATTTAAAAAGAAAAAGGAGATCAGATGAGACACCGCATAATCCAGCAGTGTGACCGGCAGCATGGACGCATCCAGCAAAAATGCATTTCTCTTGTCCCCCCGCATCAACTGCTTTGACAGCGCAAACGCTTCTTTGGTCGTGATCGTAGGATTCTCCGCCAACACATACGGGATCATCAGATATTCATAGTACTTGATCACGCCCCCCACGATGGTGATATTCCAGAGTGCCTGGCGCACAGACCGGATCAACATGATCTTCGCCGTATTGCCGATATGTCTTGTGCGGTATACAAATAAAAGTCTGTCGGCCTTTGTGTACGGATAAAGCCTTTCCTCCAGGAAATACCGGCATCTCCCGATCAGCAACAGATTTTTCCAGAAGATCCACCCGAGCGCCGATACGATCACCATGACAAAGATCACGATGGATTCCCCGATCCTGCCGCGAAACAGGATTTTGTTGATCCCGTTCAGAATACCGAAGCCCAAAGAGCCGGAGTTCGTCACCTCATTGACAAACACGGAAAAATATCCCATATAATACTTCTCTGCCATCGTTTCCGCTTTCGGCGTATCGACTGCGACAATATCCTGTCCGTTTATAAATTCCTGTATGATCTCAAAATTGCTTTTTTTGTCTTCGGTCTGCACATGCGTCACTCTCGTGCTCACACTTTCCGCCATCCAGTCTGCGGTGTACTGATACCCATCCTTGACAAAAAACCAGACAACAAACGCCACGGCGATATTCATAAAATATCGCGCACGGAAATTTTTCCATGCCATCTGATATAGCTTCTTACTTAACTTCATACTTCACATCCCAAAACCGTATTCTTTCAACTTCCATGTGATCAGATATCTCTGTGATGAAACTCCCTGCGTCCCTCCGCATAGTCCCCCACGATCTGTCCTTCGCCATTCAGGCGATACTTATAGGTCACCAGCCCCTCTAATCCCACAGGTCCTCTGGCATGCAGCTTGCCGGTGCTGATTCCCACTTCTGCCCCGAATCCATACCGGAAACCGTCTGCAAACCTGGTGGAACAATTGCGGTATACGCCCGCAGAATCCACCATCTGCATGAAATATTCCGCCGCATCATCCGCCTCCGTGATGATACAATCCGTATGATGAGAACCGAATTGATTGATATGCTCTGCGGCCTCGCACACATCTGCTACCAGCTTCACGGAGAGAACCAAGTCCGAATACTCCGTGTCAAACTCCGCATCCTCCATCAATTCAACCGGTATATATTCCGACACTTCCTTCGTTCCTCTGACTTTCACGCCTGCCTGCCTGAGCGCCTCCTGCAGCACAGGCAACACCTTTTCGGCAATTTTCCGGTTTACCAGAAGTGTCTCCACCGTATTGCAGGCCGCAGGATACTGTGTCTTCGCATCCACCACAATGGGAACGATCTTCGCCTCATCCGCTTTCTCATCCACATAGATATGGCATACGCCGCTGGAATGTCCCATCACGGGAATGTTGGTATGATCCATGATATACTGCACAAAGGTATTGGAGCCTCTGGGGATCAGCAGATCCACATCCCCCTGGCACTGCAACAGTTCATCGATCTCGTTGTGTAGCTCCACCTGCAGCAGACACCCCTCCGGCAGCCCTGCCGCCATCACCGCCGCATGGATCACCTCAAACAGAAGTTTATTCGTCCGCGCTGTTTCTTTTCCGCCCTTTAAGATGGCACAATTTCCGCTCTTGATACACAATGCCGAGATCTGGATCAGCGCATCCGGTCTGGCCTCAAAGATCACACCGATCACGCCGATGGGCACCGTCACCCGCTGTAACACAAGTCCTTCATCCAACTCTCGTTTCAAAGTCACCTTTCCCACCGGATCCGGCAGTTCGATCATCTGCCGGATGCCGGAGATGGCATCCTTCAGCTTCCCTTCGTTAAAGCGCAGCCTCTTGATCACCGCCTGCGCCACGCCGCTCTCCTCTGCAGCTTTCACATCCGCCGCATTCTCTTGGAAGATTTCATCCTGTTTCTTGGTCAATGCATCTATGATCTTCTGCAGCGCCGCATTCCGCTGCTCCAGACTCATCGCCGCCATATGAGGCGCCGTCATTTTCATCTTGCGTGCCTGTGCTCTGACATCCATCTTTTTCTCTCCCTCCAGTATATTTCCGGGAACCTGTCCCGATTACCTGCATCTTTCTTATTGTTCCACAAACCCAAGAGAAATGCAAGTCATATCTTACTCATAAAATACGCAAACAACCGAAGCTTCTCACAGGGTCTCCTTGAGTACCCGCATTACATTTCCATGCTGAAACTTATCCATAACCCTCTCCGAAAAGCCTGCTTTTTGCAGCGCTGCAAACAACCGCTCCATCTCCTCCGGATGCCGGATCTCCAGTTCTCCTTCGATTCCATCAAAATCCGTCCCAATGGCGATGACCTCCTCGCCGCCCAGTCGATACATATGCTTTACATGGGCGATCATACGTTCTATGGTGGAATGTTCCGAAACGCCGTCTTTTTGCAGAAAAGCACCATACAGATTCAATCCGGCAACACCTCCCTTTTCTGCCAGCACCTGTATCATCTCATCTGTCAGATTCCGCGGATGCGGTGACAGACTTCTGGCGTTGGAATGGGAAGCCACAAAGGGCTTTGCGGTAAGCTCTGCCACATCCCGGAAACCGCCGTCAGACAGATGAGACACATCTATGATGATCCCTTTTTGATTCATGAATTCGACCGCTTCTTTTCCAAACTTCGTCAACCCTTTTTGCATGCGTGCCGGATCTTTGGAATTCGGTGCTCCAAAACAGTTCTCATCGTTCCATGTCAGTGTGATCAGTCTGACTCCCTGCTCATAAAATCTCTGTAGCTTTGCAAAACTTCCGCTTACCGCGCGTCCGTCCTCCATAGTGAGAAACACAGACACTTTCCCCGCCGCTTTATTTGCCAAAAGCTCACCCGCACTTCTCGCGAAGGCGATCTCCTCAAAATGCGCCCGGATTGAATTAAGTAACAATTTTCTCAGTGCTTCAAAGTACTCCTGATCCGACGGTATTTTTCCCCAATGCGTTAAGCCGCCTTCCTCCCTTCTCGGGAAAAAGACGGCAAAAAACTGTGCCTCTGCTCCGGCCATAATCAACCTTCTAAGATTGACATGTGTATTTTCAATCTTATAAATATCCGATACTTCCCTAAAAAAACCGTGCATCAACGTATCGCAATGCATATCAATGTATCCCATGTCATGATTCTTCCGGTCATGTTTTCTACATCATATACATTTTTTCACAAACTATGCTATAATTCCTTTTCCACCAGTACACAGGCAAATCCCAGCTGATTCTTCTGCGGCACATAGCCGTGTTTTCCCGCCTCACGGTCACCGTCAAAGTGATCTTCATACACTCTGGGATCGACCTCCGGATTCAGCACATAACCCAATTTTTCATAAAACCCCTGGGCTCTGTCCTGGCTGTTGATCACCACATGCCGTATCCCGCTCTCTGCAATCCATTTCTCCGCTTCCCGAATGAGCAGACTGCCTGCTCCGCTTTTCTGAAATGCCCTGACTACACACACGCGGCCGATCTTGCCAATCCCTTTCTCGGGATATGTGATTCGGCATCCTGCCACAGGTTTATGATCCTTTACCAATACCACTGCCTTGTAGTCATCATTGATCGGGTCGTCATGAGAGAACTCGCCCTCCAGCGGAATTCCCTGTCCAAAACAGAACGCATCCGTTCTTGCATAATCATATGCCTTGATCAGCCATGCAGGCGAATCCTTTGTCACTCTATATGCTTCCATCTCTACTGCCTTTCTGTTTATATCATAGTATACCGATAGGAATATTATATCACTATAAAATACAAAATGGAAGTCTTTTAAAAAAAATAATCTTTACACCGACAAAAGAATCCTGTCATTGTCCAGCTTTTTCCCGGCTCCCGCCCGGAATTTCTCCATCAGGCTCTCCACCGTCAGGTTTTTGCGCTCCTCACCCTCCACGTCATAGACAATGCCGCCGTCATCCATCATAAGCGTTCGATTGCCCAGGTCCAATGCGTTCTGCATATTGTGTGTCACCATAAGTGTTGTGATCTTATGCTCCCGTACAATCTCGTCTGTGATCTTCAACACTTTCTCCGCCGTAGCCGGATCTAACGCCGCCGTATGTTCATCCAAAAGCAGCAGCTTCGGCGGAACCATCGTCGCCATGAGCAGCGTCAATGCCTGTCTCTGTCCTCCCGACAAAAGCCCTACCGGATGCGTCATGCGGTCCTCTAGCCCGATCTCCAGTCTGGAGAGCTGTTCCCTGAATTTCTTTCTGTCCTTTGCCGTCATATGGGACAGCCAGCCTCCCGAGCCTGCTGCCAACGCCAGATTCTCCTCTATGGTCATCCCCGGCGCGCTCCCGCGCATAGGATCCTGATACAGTCTGCCGATGTCCTTCGCCCGGATGTGCTGCGGCAAAAAAGTAATATCCTTGCCGCCCAGTTCAATCCGTCCGCTGTCGGTCAGAAAATCCCCGCAGATGGCATTAAAAAGAGTAGACTTTCCTGCCCCGTTGGAACCGATGATCGTGGCAAAATCTCCGGGTTTTAAGTGCAGCGATAATTCCCGGATCGCCTTTTTTTCATTCACGGTTCCGGGATTAAAGGTCTTGGATATGGATGTGATTTTAAGCATCTCCTCCCGCCTCCTTTTCCATTTCCCCGGTGCTTCGCACACGCCCGGCCCCCAGCCTCCGCCTGATCGTAGGCCACTGCTTCTTCAGGTACGGAACCGAGATTGCCAGGATGACGATCACGGACGATACAAACTTCAGCATAAATGCCGGCATATGGAACCGCAGAGCAATCGTATAGACCAGCCGGAAAATAAATGCCCCCAGCACAACGCCCACCGCTCTGGTGAAGATTCCTCCTCTGCCCAGTACCGTTCCTCCGATCAGCAGCGATGCCAGTGCCACCGTCAGCATACCGGTTCCGATATTGATGTCCACCGATTTCTGCGACTGCGCCAGCAGACATCCTGAAAGCCCGGTAAACGCATTTGCCACGCAAAGTCCCACCGTAGTCGTAAACACCGGATTGATAGAAGAAGACTTCACCATATCCGGATTGTTCCCCGTAGCACGGATGGCCAGCCCCAGCCTGGTATTCAGGAAAAATACCAGAAAGCCCACGACCGCAGCCACCGCAAGGAACGCCACCGCCAAGGTAGAATATCCCTTGCAGGGAGTCTTTGCCAGCAATCCCTTCATCAACGTAAACACTGTCGTCGTCTTATTCATATTCAGCAGGGACGACCCACCCATCACGGCAATGTTCACCGAATAAAGCGCGGTATTCACAATGATCCCAGCCAACAGACTGTCGATTCCCATCCGGGTCTGCAGCAGAGCCGTCACCAGCCCGGAACACATTCCTGCCCCCATGGCTGCCGCGATCGACAGATATGGGTGCCCGGAGATGGCCACCACAGCGCCCACCGCGGCCCCCAATGTAAAACAGCCGTCTGTAGACAGATCACATACATTTAACATGGTATAACTCAAAAAAAGTGCCAATACAGTCAAAGAACAGATCAGCCCTAATTCCAGGGCTGTCTGTCCAAGTGTAAGTGCAGTTGATAGATTCACGTCGCACCTCCGTCCGATTCTGTTTTACTGAAAGCTCTCCGCCGTAGTGATTTCCTGTACCTTTGTACAATAAGGCGCAAACGCCGTCTTAATGGTTTCAAAGTCAAAGCCCACCGCTGCACAGGTCTCGGTATTTACAGTGGCAGTACCGTTGTCAAACGTCCTCACTGCCGTCGTAGCAGGATCCGCACCGTTCACCAGCACATCCACGATCATATCGGCAGTTTCTCTTCCAAGGTTTGCGTAGTCCACACCATATCCCAGGAACGCACCATTCAGTGCGAAAGAATCCGCACCGGTATAATGTGGGATCTTCGCGTCCGCCAATGTCTCATAAATGGAAAGTTCAGCCGTCATGATCGTATTGTCCGTAGGGGTGAAGATTGCATCCACGCCGTCCGTTACAAACGCCTGCGCCGCCAGAAGCACTTCATCATTTGTGGTTCCGGTGTGCTCTACATATGCAATCCCTTTTTTGTCCAGATAATCCTTTGCAGAAGCGATCGCACCGGTAGAAGCATCCTGTCCCAGATCGTACAACAAACCAATCTTATCCGCATCGGGATTTGCCGCAAAGATCAGATTCATGATCGCTGTCGTGTCCAGGTAGTCGCTGGTGCCCGTCACATTTGCACCGGGTGCCTCCATAGACTCTACCAGCCCTGCGCCTACAGGGTCCGACACTGCCGCGAAGATCACCGGCGTCTTGCTCTCCTCTGTGGCAGCCTGCATCGCCATGGCAACCGGCGTAGCCACGCCCACCATCAGATCCACCTGATCCGCCTCAAAGTTGGAAATGATCTGGTTCATAACCGCTGCATCTGTGTTACAGTTATCCAGGGAAACCTGGAATGTCACACCCTTCTCAGCGCCTGCCTCGGCAAGCCTTGCCTGAATATTTTCCACAATCTGATTCAGCGAAGCGTCGTCCACATAATTGCAGATACCCACTTTATATACCGTGCCTGCCGCTCCTGTGTTATTTTCTGTGGAATCAGCTATGGACTGCTGCGCCGTGCTACTCTGCGTGCTGCTCCCCTGCTCCTGCGCGCCACAACCAGCAAGTCCCATGGTCATTCCCATAGTCATCGCAGCTGCCATAACAACCGTAGCAATCCTTTTTCCATTTATCCTGTTACTTGACCTTCTCATCTTTTCTCTCCTCTTTCATCAACATAAATTTAGTGTCAATTCAGCATCATCCTGTCGTTGGCAAATTCTCCGCCACTGGCCTCCTCAAATTTAGCAAGCAGGTCTTTGACATGCAGCCCTTTTTTCTCCTCGCCCTTCACATCGTAAATAATACGCCCTTCATGCATCATGATCAGACGATTCCCATGCGCAATGGCATCCTTCATATTGTGCGTGATCATCACCGTTGTCAGATTGTCTTTCTGCACGATCCGCTCCGTTGCCTCCAGCACCTTGGCCGCAGTCTTAGGATCCAAGGCAGCGGTATGTTCATCCAAAAGTAAAATTTTCGGTTTTTTCAAAGTTGCCATAAGCAGCGTCAATGCCTGCCTCTGCCCGCCGGAGAGCAAGCCCACTTTTGTCGTCAGGCGATCTTCCAGTCCCAGCTCCAGGATTTTCAGGCTCTCCCTGTACTCCTCCCGCTCTTTCGCCGTAATGCCTGCGCGCAGCCCTCTGGGCTGTCCCCTTCTGGCCGCCAGCGCAAGATTCTCTTCAATCTGCATACTGGCTGCAGTACCTGTCATGGGATCCTGGAACACCCTTCCCAAAAATGCAGCCCGCTTGTGCTCCGCCAGCCTGGTCACATCTTTACCGTCGATCACGATACTGCCTTTGTCCACAAACCAGGTTCCGGCAATGGCGTTCAGCGTAGTGGATTTTCCCGCGCCATTTCCGCCGATCACTGTCACAAAATCCCCCGGCTCCAAATGCAGATCCAGGCCGTTTAAAGCCGCTTTCTCATTCACGGTTCCCGCATTAAAAGTCTTGTAAATGGAATTCAGTTTAAGCATTTCCGGCACCTCCTTTTCTCTTTGCATTCAAATGAGGTATTGCCAAAAATACCGCAACAATCGCAGCGGAAACCAGCTTCAGATCATTCGCATTCAATCCCAGCCATAGCACGACCTGTAATACCAGATAATAGATCACGCCGCCAAAAGCCACAAATGCAAGCTTGAAAGCAAAATTACTTTGTATTTTTCCAAACAGCACCTGTGAGATGATGACCGCAGCAAGCCCGATCACGATAGCGCCTCGCCCCGCATTGATATCTGCAAATCCCTGATACTGGGCATACAGTCCACTGGCAAACGCCACAATGCCGTTGCTGATCATCAGTCCCAAAATTTTGGTCACATCTGTGTTGATCCCCTGAGCCCTGGACATATTGGGGTTTGAACCTGTAGCGCGGATAGCGGACCCAATCTCCGTACCAAAAAACCAATATAAAACTGCGATCAGCACCACAATGATCACCGCAACGATCAAGATGGTATTTCGATATACCGGAACATTCTTGATATAACGCAGGGAAACCAGAAGATGATACTTATCTACGTTAATTGCCTGATTTGCCTTATTGTCCATGATCCGCAGATTGATGGAGTACAGGCCTAACTGCGAAAGGATTCCTGCCAAAATGGCAGGGATCCCCATAAAAGTGTGTAAGAAACCCGTGACGAATCCGGCAAGCATTCCCACCAAAAACGCCACTGCAAGGGCAACCCACACAGGATACCCCTTTAACATTAACATGATACAGACAGCTCCTCCGGTACACATGGTACCGTCCACGGTCAGATCGGCCAGATCCAAAAGTTTATAAGTGATGTAAACGCCAATGGCCATAATGCCCCAGATCAGCCCTTGTGCCACAGCACCCGGAAGCGCCGTCAATAAATTCATAATATTCACGGATCATTCCTCCCAAATTATTCCGCGATCGCTACATAGCCCTCTGGAATCTGAATATTCATAGCCTCACATCTGGATGCGACATATTTCTTGGTCACATTCGGTGCATATTGGATCTCCATAGTGGATACATCAGCACCATTCACCAACACTTCATAAGCCATCAGACCGGTCTGATATCCCAAGTCATAATAACTGATAGAAAGGGTCGCCACGCCGCATCCCGCGCAAATTCCCTCTTCTCCTGCAACCACAGGAATCTTCGCAGGCTCACAGATATTGTTGATTACCTCAGTCGCTGCCGCTGCCGCATTATCTGTAGGAATATAGATCACATCCACATTTGCCACCGCATTGGTACATACAGAAGCGATATCGTTAGAATCGGCAAACGCATATTCCTGGCAGGTATACCCCAACTTTTTCAATGCCTCACTCATCACCTGGATCTGATATACAGAGTTAGCCTCCGCCGAACAATAGATCATACCCACAGTCTTTGCATCCGGGAACAGTTCCTTCAAAAGCTGTGCCTGCTCCTCCAAAGGTGCCAAATCAGAGGTGCCGGAAATATTGGACCCGGTGGTTCCTGTCCAATTGTCGATCTGCAGTGCCGTCGCATAATCCGTAACGGAAGTTCCCAAGATTGGAATCTGATTTGTTGCGGCTGCTGATGCCTGAAGTGGCGCCGTCGCATTTGCTAGTATCAGATCCACATTGGAAGATACAAACTGGTTGGCAATGGTTGCACAGGTCGCGGAATCTCCCGAAGCATTCTGCTCATCAAAAGTCACCTGGCTTCCCAGTTTCTCTGTCAAAGCTGTCTTGAAACCGTTTGTCGCAGCATCCAGAGCCTCATGCTGTACCAGCTGACAGATACCGACTCTGTAGGTCTTTCCGCCGGTTCCTGT
>DFDT01000054.1:31674-55214 GCA_002368865.1 Lachnospiraceae bacterium UBA3821
GCGCTCAACACCAGTGCAAATACTTTCTTTTTCATAATTTTTCTCCTCCTTTATGCCTTTCTTGTTTTGTCTTTATGAGCAACAGGTAAACCTGTTTTCTCCATTATTCCTATTCCGGTCTGTTGCTGACCTCAATCACCTTTTCCAGAGTCTCATAAGCCTTGCCGCTGTCGATCAGTTCAGCCGCCAGCTTGATTCCCTCTGCCATGCTGTCCGCTTTGCCGCCAATGTACAGGGAAGCTCCCGCATTCATGAGCACTGCATCGCGCTTCGGTCCCTTCTCACCTTTCAGAATGGCTCTTGTGATCTCCGCATTCTCCGCGGGTGTACCACCCTTCAGATCCTCTTTGCTGCAGCGCTGCAATCCGAAATCTTCCGGCGAGATCACGGTTTTACGGTACCAGCCGTCCTTGATCTCGCAGACCGTGGTGGGTGCGCTCATGGAAATCTCATCCAGTTTGTCCTGTCCGTATACCACCATACCGCGTTTTACACCAAGGCTGATCAATACCTGCGTCAGCGGCATCACCAGATACTCGTCATATACACCCAGAAGCTGCATGCTGGGTTTCCCGGGATTGGTCAGCGGTCCCAGAATGTTAAACACCGTCCGGAAACCAAGCTCCTTTCGAATCGCGCCCACATACTTCATGGAAGTGTGATACTTCTGTGCAAAGAAGAAGCACATCCCCGCTTCTTTCAGCAACTCTACACAGCGCTCGGGGCTCTGCTGGATATTCACACCCAGCGCCTCCAGGCAATCCGCCGTACCACACAGGGAAGAGGCTGCTCTGTTTCCATGCTTGGCAACCTTCATGCCGCCTGCTGCCGCCACCAATGCAGATGTGGTGGAAATATTGAAGCTGCCCGCATTGTCTCCTCCGGTGCCCACGATTTCAAAAATATCCATACCTGTTTCCACCTGAGTCGCATGTTCCCGCATAGCAGCGGCGCAACCTGCGATCTCATCCGTGGTCTCAGCTCTCGCACTCTTCGTAGATAGCGCGGAAAGGAATGCCGCATTCTGTGTCGGTGTGGTCTCCCCGCTCATGATCTCATTCATCACGGCGTAGGCCTCATCATAAGTTAAGTCCTCCTTGTTGACAATCTTCACAATCGCTTCTTTGATCATAATTCCAGCCTCCCTTGTTTTGTTTGAAAAATTGTGCATAAAAAAATCCCTGACAGAGAATTGACTTCTCTGTCAAGGACGAATAAACAATCTATCCGCGGTGCCACCTTGCTTCATAGGAAAACCCTATACACTTTACCGGATACGATATACACAACTCCGTATAATTATATCCCCGACAACTGACGTATGCCCTCACGTTGCAAAATACTCTGCGTCCTACAGCATACTCCAATGTCTGTATCACGCATTTCCCTGCACCCTCCGCGGCCCATTTATGAAACTGTCCGGTCATCTCTGACAGCTTCTGCGACTTGTTTCACACCCGGCTCTCACCCGCCCGGATTCTCTGTGGAGGCATCATCGCCTTTACTTCCGCATCACTGGTTTGAAAAGTATTTAATTTTAATTTGCACAAATCATAGCACCCGCAGCTGCCTGTTGTCAAGCAATTTTTTCTCAGCTCTTTACGAAGCTTTAAAGAGCACCTTAGAGCAGCGACTTGATGCACTCCTCCACTGCTGCCATATCCGCCGTCGGCTCAAAACGTGCAACCACCTTTCCTTCGCGATCCACCACGAATTTGGTGAAATTCCACTTGATCGCGCTGTTGTGTTCATAATCCGGATCCATCTTCTGCAGGAATCCTTTCATAAACTCCGCCTGCTGTCCTTCTCCAAATCCGGCAAAGCCCTGTTGGGATTTCAGATACGTATAGAGCGGCAATTCATTCTCTCCGTTCACATCCGCTTTCTTCATCTGTGGGAAAGTGGTGTTATAATGCAGTGTGCAGAACTCATGGATCTCCTCATCTGTCCCCGGTGCCTGTGCACCGAACTGATTGCAGGGGATGTCCAGGATTTCCAACCCCTTCTCATGATAATCCTTATAAAGCTGCTCAATCGGCTCATACTGCGGCGTAAATCCACAACCCGTGGCCGTATTCACCACCAGGATCACCTTTCCCTTATAATCTGCCAGCTTCAATTCCTCTCCGGTACCTGTGGTAACTGTGTAATCATAAATCATTGTGTTCTTCCTCCTTTTGACATTGTATGGTCCGTATTTTTTACACATCTCACAAAAACTTACCGGCGAAGACTTCCGCTTCTTTCAATTGCTCCGTGCCGGGCTTTCCCCGAACGTACAGCGCTTCCTCCGCCACATCAATTTCCTGCTCTTTCAGGCCATCCTTGATCAGTGCAATGGAATGCTTCGAAATCCACGTGGACGAGAACACGACCGCTTTCTTCACCTTACTCTTATCCAGCGTTTTCAGATACTCTTTTAAATGAGCATCAATGCCGTATGCATATAATGCCCCGCCGATAAATAACACATCCACCGGCTCATTGATCCCGGCATTGCCTGCATCAACGGAAACCGCAAACACTCCCGCTGTCTTCGCGATTGCCTCAGCCATCGCTTTCGTGTTACCTGATCTGGAATAATATCTCACTGCTGCACTCATCAATATCCGCCTCCCTTTCCGGTTATGAAGTCTGAATCCGTCCTATTTTAATTGTTTCAAATTTAGTTGCATCAAATTAAATTCAATATAACCCATTTGCTCCAAAATGTCAATACCTATTTTTAAATTTCTTCCAAATCAAAAAAGACATCGATCCTGCAAGACCGATGTCTCATCAATGATTCCCTTTTACAACTGATAGAAACCTACTTTCTTATATACCTTTCTCAGGGTCTTATTGGCGATATAGGAAGCCTTCTCCGCCCCTTCTTTGTACACATTGTTCAGATATGCCTTATCTGCGATCAAGCGCTTTGCCTCCTCACGGATCGGGGTAAGCGCCTGTACTACCGCATCACCTACGGCAGGTTTGAACACGCCGTATCCTTGGCCCTCGAATTCCTTCTCAATCTCCTCATAGTCCTTGCCGGTGATCGTGGAGTAGATTGCGATCAGGTTCGCCACGCCGGGCTTTGCGTCTTTATCATAATGCACACATCTCTCCGTATCGGAATCCGTCACCGCACGCTTAAATTTCTTCATGATCACATCTGGCTCATCCATCAGGAAGACACAGCCGTTTGGCTCAGATTTCGACATCTTCTGCCCCGGCGTGGTCAGACCGTAGATACGTGCCCCCACCTTGCTGATGTATGGTTCCGGCACACGGAATACGTCGCCATAGAGATTATTAAAGCGGATCGCCAGATTTCTGGTCAGCTCCACATGCTGCTTCTGATCCTCTCCCACCGGCACATAATGCGGCTGATACAGCAGAATATCCGCCGCCATCAGGGACGGATAGGTGAACAGACCCGCATTGATATTATCCTTATGCTTCTCCGACTTATCCTTAAACTGCGTCATACGGCTCAGCTCGCCGAACATGGTATAACAATCCAACACCCATCCCAGCTGCGCATGGGCCGGTACATGGGACTGCAAAAACAATGTATTTTTCTCCGGATCAAGCCCACAGGCAATATATAACGCCAGCATCTCTAGCGAACGGCGGCGCAGCTCCTTCGGATCCTGTCTCACTGTGATCGTATGCAGATCCGCCATGAAATAATAGCATTCAAAATCGTTGACACGGTCTGCCCAGTTTTTGATCGCTCCCAGATAATTTCCTAAATGCAGGTCTCCACTGGGCTGAATGCCCGAAAGCATGATCTTCTTTTCCGTTTCCATCTCATCCTCCAAGTTACTTAAATAATTTTCTTCTGACAACACTTATTTTATAGTATACTCCAAGAATTCAATTCTGAAAAGAATAAAATTTTTCTTGTATTTTTATACATGCAGGAGTATATTAGTAGTGATTTTTTTACTTTAGCGAAGGTTTTGTCATGGAATATTCAGTGCAGACAGCCATAGACAGGCTGTTAAAGAGCTATCAGGCATATTACAACATTACACAGTTCGATGAAGAGCAACGCCCTCTCACAGCCATCTGTGAGTACTATGAGGCTTCCCAAAAATACGTTTTATCCCACAAAGCAGAGCTTTGGTCCGAAAACTCCGAGGAATTTCTCTTTCTGTTTCAGATGGATCGTCTAACACTCCCCGAATTTGAGAAGTGCAGAGATTACGCCTACGAAGAAGGCATGAGACGGGCGCATATTGGTCCCGGTCACATGTACACCTATATCACCCCTGTTTTTGTGTGCAATGAATGTGACGCAGACGCGCTGAAAGCGCTTAAGAAAACTCATATTTATAAAAGTTTTCGTTTCTCTTTCCACGGCTGGATGGATTATCACACCGCCGTGCTGGAGGTTCAACAGAATAAGATCTCTTCAAACACAGGCGGCAGGCCCGTGGAAAAAGTAATGAAAAAAGTGTTGTTCAATCCCAAAAGGAAATTCTAAGAAAAATCAAAAAAGAAAAGGAGTGAATTTTCAAATGAACACATTGTTACTGTTAATCATCTGTATCGCAGTCCTGCTCTGCGGCTACATCCTCTATGGCGGATGGCTCTGCAAGCAGTGGGGCGTAGGGGAAAACAAGGAGGAAACTCCCGCACACACCCTGGAGGACGGAGTAGACTATGTTCCCGCCAAGGCACCTGTGCTGATGGGACATCATTTTTCCTCCATCGCAGGCGCAGGCCCGATCACCGGACCGATCGGGGCGGCAATGTTCGGTTGGCTGCCTGTTACTCTCTGGGTACTGATCGGCGGTATCTTCTTCGGCGGTGTCCATGACTTTGGCGCATTGTTTGCATCCATTCGTCATAAGGGTCAGTCCATCGGTGAGATCATCTCCGTGAACATGAGCCGTCGTGCCAAGAGACTGTTCATCATCTTCTCTTACCTGACGCTGATCCTGGTCGTAGCTGCTTTTGCGTCCATCGTGGCTTCCACCTTCGGTGCAACGGTGAAGGACGGCGTGATCGACAAGGCTGCCAGCGCAACAAACGCTTCTGTTGCTATGGTTTCCCTGCTTTTTATTGTGATTGCGATCGTATTTGGTTTCGCAGTATATCGCCGCAATGCACCTATGCTGGTTTCCACGCTCTTAGGCATTGTTGCCATTGTGATCTGTATGGCAATCGGTATGAACTTCCATCCCATCTACCTGACCACCAACACCTGGATGATCGTTGTGGGAATTTACATTGCGGTTGCTTCTGTCACACCGGTATGGATCTTACTCCAGCCCCGTGACTACTTAAGCTCTTTCCTGCTCTATGCGATGCTCGGTATTGCCGCAATCGGCGTCATCGGCGCCCATCCCAATATGGATGCGTTCCCTGCCTTCACCGGTTTCGCAGTGGACAACGGAAACGGCATCCAGTATCTGTTCCCGATCCTGTTCACCACGGTTGCCTGCGGTGCCATCTCCGGTTTCCACTCTCTGGTTTCCTCCGGTACCACGTCCAAGCAGCTGGATAAGGAAAAAGATGCAAAGCCTATTGCTTACGGCGGAATGCTGTTAGAGTGCGTGCTGGCGATCCTGACCCTGTGCGCTATCGCTTACGCTTATCAGTGGAATGCAGCTAATCCGGACGCAAAGCTTGCAGGCGCTACCGCAATCTTTGCAGGCGGCATCTCCAAGATGGTCGCTGCAATTCCCGGCTGTAAGGGCTTGGAAAATATTCTGTACACCTTACTGGTACTGACCTACTCTGCTTTCTGTCTGACCTCTTTGGATACGGCAACCCGTCTGGCAAGATTTATGTTCCAGGAATTCTGGCTGGAGCCCGGACAGACCCCTAAGGACATCAAGGACGGCTGGAAGAAAGTGATGGTAAATCCCTATTTCGCAACCGGCATTACTGTAGTCCTGGGCATTCTGTTAGGAATGACCGGCTACTCCAAGATCTGGGGCTTGTTCGGCGCAGCTAACCAGCTGCTGGCAGGCTTAGGGCTTCTGGCTGTTGCAACCTGGCTGGGTAATGTGGGCAAGAACAACAAGATGTTCCTGATTCCCATGGCCTTCATGATGGTTGTTACCATCTGTTCTCTGTGCCTGACCGTGAAGAACCAGATCGGTATCATCGCAAAAGGCGGGGCGGACTGGGGACCTTACGCACAGACGGTTCTCGGTATCCTGCTGATCGTGCTGGCAATTATCCTTGTGATCGAGGGCATCCAGACTCTGACCGGCAAGAACAAGAAACAGGCTGCCTAAGATAATACAAGGCATTAAAAAACATAAATGAAGTAAGCTCCGGGAGTATGACAACTGCCATGCCCCCGGAGCTTCTTTTTCATTTTATCCACTGTCTTACTCGTATAAGTCTCCTGACAGATAATGATCCCCGCTGTCCGGTATGATCACCACGATTCTCTTTCCCGCATTCTCGGGACGCTTCACCAGTTCCGCCACAGCGCACACCGCTGCACCTGCGGAAATCCCCACCGTAAATCCTTCCAGTCTGGGTACCTTCCGCGCGTATGCATATGCATCCTCATCGCTCACATCAATGACCTCGTCAAAGATATTTACATCCGTCACCGGAGGTGTGACGCCTCCGCCGATCCCCTGGATCTTATGCGGTCCCGGTGCCCCACCGTTTAATACCGCACTTCCCTTAGGTTCCACGCCAATCACCTTGATATTGGGATTCTTTTCCTTCAGGTATTTGCCTGTGCCGCTTACGGTACCGCCGGTTCCGGACGCCGCCACGAAGATATCGATCTCTCCATCCGTATCTTCCCAGATCTCGGGACCCGTGGTCTTATAATGCGCCCCCGGATTGTTGGGATTGCCGCCCTGACCAAGCACCACAGAGTTCTCAATTTCTGCCAGAAGCTGTGCAGCCTTGGCATTTGCTCCCGCCATATTCTCCGCCCCGGGCGTATGGTAAACCTCCGCACCGAACGCCTTCAGGATCCGAGTTCTCTCCGCCGACAGATTGTCCGGCATACAGATCTTTACCTGGTACCCCTTGGCTGCACCGATCGCCGCAATGCCGATCCCGGTATTGCCGGAAGTTCCTTCTATGATCGTACCGCCCGGTTTCAGTTCACCTGCCTCCTCCTTGGCCCGGATCATATTCAGCGCGATCCTGTCCTTCACCGAACCCGACGGATTAAAGAATTCCAGCTTTCCATAGATATGCGCATCCGTCTGCAATTCTCTCTCCAGACCGTGCAGCTCCACCAAAGGTGTGTGACCGATCAACTCCGTGATATTGTGATATATTTTGCTCATCTGCGAAATCCTCCTTCTGCATTTTTTATTTTTGTTTTCGCGTTTTCATTCGTGCCTGTATTTATGTTCCGGATCCCTGCTGAGATGCTCTCTGTTTGCCTTCTCTTTCCAGACACTCAGATTCGGTCCCAGCGGCAATATATCAAAGGGATTGGTCTTCAGACAACATAAATGATAATGTCGCTTGATCGCATCAAAATTCGTATTTCCTCCAAACGCTTCCTCCGCATACAGATCCCTCGCATATCCCCAAAGGTTCGGATAATCCTTCAACATCTTCTTATTCACTCGAAATCCGTTGAAGTACGCCACATCAAATCTTGCCAGTGTGACATACAACCTGACATCCGATTCCGTGATATAATCTCCAAACAGGAATCTCTGCTTCGACAGCCTCTCCTCCAACACATCAAAGGCGTCAAAAACCAAATTGTACGCCTCTGAATATGCCTCCTGGCTGGTGGCAAATCCTGCCTTATAGACCCCGTTATTCACATCATGAAAAATAAATGCATTCAGCTCATCAATATCTTTGCGCAGCTCCTCAGGATAAAGTTCCGGTGCATGCGCCTTATGGAATTTTTTCCACGCGGTTTCAAAGTACAGCGTCAAATTAAAATAATCGTTGTTCACTACTGCTCCCGTCTGCAGATCCACCAGCGCAGGCACCGTATATCTGCCCTGATAATCCGGATCGGCTTTTTTATATGCCTCGCTGAGCAGCTTGATCCCCAACACAGGATCCCTGTCGTCTTCATCCAACGTAAACGACCAGTCCGACCAAGGCACATCCGGTCTGATAGGATCCAACGTCCCGACGGAAATGACATCCTCCAATCCCAACAGCTGCCGCACAATGATCGACCGGTTTGCCCATGGACATACCGGTGCCCACAGCAGCCGATACCGCCCTGCTTCTACGGGAAGGTCTCCTTCTTTCTCTCCAAACGGTGTCACAAAGTGATTGGGCTGCCGCTCGAATTTCCCGCTGTTCTGTATTTCACCGTTCGTCACATGATCTACTACTGCCATATTTCCCTCCTGCCCGATTCTACTCCTGCCTCAATACTGTAACGGTCCAAATTTCTCCGCCCGGTTATTGGGCTCCAGCCACACACGGTTGTCCGGTCCATCCGGCAGAATCTGATCCGGATTCTCCTCCGCCCCCAACAGATAGCCTCTCTTGATTGCATCAAAATCCGTCGCCTCCCGGAATGCCGGTATGGAATACAATTCCCTGGCATAATTCCACAGGTTGTCATAATCTCTGATCCGCTTCCGGTTCAGTCTGAATCCGAAGTAATACGCCGTGTCAAATCTTGCCAATGTCACATACAGCCGGATGTCCGAATCCGTGAGTCTGTCGCCGAACAGGAACCGTTTATCCGCCAGATGCTCCTCCAGCCAGTCCAACCGGTCAAAAACCAGATGATAGTTCTTCTCATACTCTTTCTGACTCTGGGCAAAGCCCGCTTTATAAACTCCGTTGTTGATCTCATGGAACAGAATCTCATTCAGCGCATCAATGCCTGTCCGCAGCTCCACCGGATACAGCTCCGGCGCCCCCTCTCTCCAGAATGGCTTCCACACAGTCTCCCAATAGTTTGTCAGCCTGTGGTAGTCATTATTGACCACCTTCCGTTCCTTCACATCCACGATTGTCGGCACAGTGGCGCGCCCCGTATACTCCGGATCTGTACTTGCATAGATCTCCGGCAGATAACGGATGCCCAGCACCGGGTCCACACCGCCCTCATCCAATGAAAACTCCCATCCGTTCTCCGTCCGGATCGGCGCTACTTTTCCCACGCTGATCACATCCTCGCCAATCCCCAAGAGTTTAAAAGCGATCATCTGTCTGGTCGCCCAGGGACACAACGGTGTCCAGATCAGTCGATAACGCCCCGCCTCCACCGGCAGTTGTCCTTCCTTGTCCCCGAACGGCGTACAGAAGCGGTTCTGCTGTCTGACAAAGGCTCCGTTCCCTGCGATCTCTCCTTTGTGCTCCGACGTCGCAACCTTGCCGAAAGACTTCGTTTCACTCTGCTTCTTTTCCCGATTCAGTTTTTCAAAATGCGCGGCCAGTGAGCATGCCGCTGCTTCTAATTCCGCCATTATTTTTTCCTCCATTCAGGTCCCTGCATATCCGCTCTGTCATACTCATCACAAAATCTGTAGTGCTCCGGCAGGAAAAATCCCACCTCCTCCATCCACTGCAGCTGTTCCGCCTCCATATCAAAGAACTCCATGGCTGTCTTAGCCCGTCGAAATCCAAGCTTCTCATACAAAAGCACCGTCTTGGGATGCGTATATAGGATAATATTTTGTCCTTTCAGCTGCGCTACCAGTCGCAGGATCATTTCTCTTCCGATTCCATGTCCCTGATATTCCTCATCCAGTGCCACATTGTAGATTGCGGCCTGGAGCAGTCCGTCAGAGAGCGCCCTTGCCACACCGACAATCCGTTCCTCGTCATAGACAAATACCACAGCATAACTGTTCGTAAATACCAGCTGCTGTTCTTCTGCAGTATGATCGGATAGTCCTGATCTTCTCAACACATCCGCCACTTCCTGCCAGTTAATATCATTCTTATCAATTTTATACTGTATTTTCATAGTTATTATTTCCTACTTATTCGATAGGTATTATCTGATTTGATTTTACTCTTTCCCTTTTAAGATGTCAATATCATTTTTAATTTCCAAAATATCTCCATAAAAAATGAGTATGCCGCACTATGATTTCAGATGCGCCATACTCACCTATTCGTTTTTTCTTTTTCTTTTTAATTTTATCCTTCTGCAATAGCATTTCCGGTATACAGCTGATAATACCGCCCTTTCTCAGCAAGCAACTCCTCATGGGTTCCCCGCTCAATAATCCGCCCCTGCTCCAGTACCATGATGCAGTCACTGTTCTGCACCGTAGAAAGTCTGTGTGCGATCACAAACGTGGTCCTGCCCTTCATCAGCTTATCCATGCCGTCCTGCACGATCTTCTCCGTACGGGTGTCTATGGAGCTGGTGGCCTCATCCAGGATCAGCACCGGAGGATCCGCCACCGCAGCTCTGGCAATAGCCAACAGCTGCCGCTGCCCCTGGCTTAAGTTCGCGCCGTCCCCGGTCAACACCGTGTCATACCCCTGCGGCAACTGCCGGATAAACCCGTCCGCGTTGGCCAGCTTTGCCGCCGCCACGATCTCCTCATCCGTGGCATCCAGCTTTCCAAACCGGATATTCTCCCGCACCGTAGCGGTGAACAGATGGGTATCCTGCAGCACCATCCCCAACGACCGCCGCAGGTCCGCTTTCTTGATCTTGTTCACATTGATGCCGTCATAGCGGATCTTACCGTCCTGAATGTCATAAAACCGATTGATCAGATTGGTGATCGTCGTCTTTCCTGCACCGGTAGAACCGACAAAGGCAATCTTCTGACCTGCATTCGCATACATCTTGATATCATGCAGCACCATCTTCTCATCCGTATAACCAAAGTCCACGCCGTCAAAGACCACGTCTCCTTTTAACTCCACGTAATCAATGCTTCCGTCCGCCTGATGCTTGTGCTTCCACGCCCACAGACCGGTACGCTCCTTGCTCTCCACCAGTTTTCCGTTCTCCCGCTTCGCATTCACCAACATTACATAACCCTGATCCGCTTCCACTTCCTCATCCAGCAGATCAAACACGCGCTTGCCGCCGGCCAACGCCATCACAATACTGTTCAGCTGCTGGCTCACCTGGTTAATCGGCATGTTAAAACTCTTGTTGAATGTCAGAAAACTGACCAGACCGCCCAGCGTAAACCCGCCGAAGCCATTCACCGCCAGCACACTGCCTGCACAGGCCACGATCACATAACTCAGATTCCCGATCTGCGCGTTGATGGGCCCCATCAGATTTGCAAATTTATTGGCATTGTAAGAGCTGTCAAACAATGCTTCATTGAGCTTGCAAAACTCTTCGATACTCTTTTCCTCATGGCAGAATACTTTCACCACTTTCTGCCCTTCCATGCGCTCCTCAATAAATCCGTTGATCTTACCCAACGCTTCCTGCTGCACTTTGAAATACTTTCCGCTCTTCCCCACCACATTCTTGGTGACAAACAACATCACCGCCACCATGATCAGGGTCAGAATCGTCAAAGGCACATTCAGCATCAACATGCTGACCAGCACGCTCACCACCGTGATCACACTGTTGAACATCTGCGGAATACTCTGACTGATCATCTGCCGCAAAGTGTCCACATCATTGGTGTACACCGACATGATATCGCCGTGGGTATGCGTGTCAAAATACTTGATTGGCAGTTTCGACATATGTGCAAACAGGTCATCCCGCAAATTCTTCATGGTTCCCTGCGTCACATACACCATGATCCGCATCTGCGTGAAAGAGCACAGAATACCAATCAGATAAAACCCTGCCACATGTCCCATCGCCTGCAAAAGCGGCGTGAAATCCGGCACGCTCTGCGTCAACATTGGCTTGATATAGTCATCGATCAAAGTCTTTAAAAACATGGTTCCCTGCACATTGGCCAACACACTGCCTACGATGCAGGCCAATACGATGCCATATTGGACCGCATAATTTTTCATCACGTATCCCATGATCCTGGCAAATACTTTTCCGGGATTTTCAATCTTCGGGCCGCCGGCACCCATGGCCATTCTCCTGCCCGGCCCGCCGGACGGAACTTTTGCAACTCTCTCCTGTGCCATTATGCCTCGCCTCCCTTCGCACCGTTCCTGCCATCCGATGCAGCCGAACCGTTCTCATCAAAATCTCCGCTTCCACCGGTCTGCGCCTCATATACTTCCCTGTAGATCATATTTCCTGCCAAAAGTTCCTCATGCGTGCCTACCGCATCCACTCGCCCGCTGTCCAGTACAATGATCCGGTCCGCATCCTGAATACTGGAGATGCGCTGCGCAATGATCAGCTTCGTTGTGCCAGGAATCTCTGTGGCAAACGCCTGCCGGATCTTCGCATCCGTCGCCGTATCCACCGCACTGGTGCTGTCGTCCAGGATCAATATCTTCGGCTTCTTTAAGAGCGCCCTGGCAATACAGAGTCTCTGTTTCTGACCGCCGGACACATTGGAACCGCCCTGTTCAATATAAGTATTGTATTTTTGCGGCATCTGCTCGATAAACTCATCCGCACAGGCCAGCCTGCATACCCGCTTACAGTCTTCCTCCGTGGCATTCTCATCCCCCCAGCGCAGGTTCTCCAGGATTGTTCCTGAGAACAGCACATTCTTCTGCAGCACCACAGAGACCTCATTTCTCAACGTCTCCATATCATACTTCCGCACATCCACGCCGCCTACATAGACAGCGCCTTCCGACACGTCGTACAGTCTGCTGATCAGGTTCACCAGACTGGTCTTGGAGCTTCCGGTTCCTCCTAAGATTCCGATCGTCTCCCCCGCCTTGATGTCCAGATTGATGTGATCCAGCACAGGACTCTCACTGTTCACATTATAGCGGAACGTCACATTTTCAAACCGAATGCTGCCGTCCTTCACCTCTGTTAACGGCTCCTCGGGATTCTTCAGCCCCGGCTCCTCATCCAGCACCTCACAGATACGCCTGCCACTGGCAAAACTCATTGTGATCATGACAAACACAATAGAAAGCATCATCAGATTCATCAAAATATTCATGCAGTAACTCAGGAGACTGGTCAGCTCACCTGTAGTCAGCTCGCTCCCCACGATCATCTTCGCGCCCACCCAGCTGATCAACAGGATACAACTGTAAACCGTAAACTGCATGAGCGGCGCCACAAACGCCATGATGCCCTCCGCCTTCACGAACATCTTATAGATATTGCCGCTGGCTTTGTGAAACTTATCGATCTCATAATCTTCCCGCACAAAGGCTTTTACCACACGCTGCGCCGTCACATTTTCCTGCACGCTGGCATTCAGCTCATCGTACTTCTCAAACACCTGCGTGAAATACTTCATAGTAAAACGCATGATCAGCGCCATGCATCCTGCCAGCAGGACTACGGCCACAAGATAGATACTTGCCACTCTGGCATTGATGAAGAAAGCCATGCCCATAGCGCAGATCAGACTGATCGGCGCCCGCACGCACATACGCAGGATCATCTGATACGCATTCTGAATATTCGTCACATCCGTGGTCAGACGCGTCACCAGACCTGCGGTAGAGAACTTATCAATGTTGGAAAAAGAAAACGTCTGTATATTCCGATACATTGCCTCTCTCAAATTTTTACCGAAACCGGTAGACGCCTTGGCACCATATTTACCGCCCATAATACCGGCCCACAGACCGATCGCCGCCAACACCAGCATCATCCCACCGATCTTAAATATGTACGGAAGATCTCCGTTCTCGATTCCCTTGTCGATCATACTCGCCATGAGATACGGGATCAGCGTCTCCATGAGTACCTCCAGCACCATGAACACCGGTGTCATAAGCGATGCTGTTTTGTATTGTTTTACCTGACTTAAAAGTTTTTTTACCATTTTTTCCCACCTGTCCTTGATTCGGTCAATTCTCTATCCAGCATAACAGTACTATCTTATACCACAAAAAAGGGGAAAGCAATAAAACAAATCTAAAATTTGCTTTATTGCTCCCCCTCAAATACTATCTGTCATTCTTCCGGCTCCGCCTTCGGAATCCTGCTGTAGAGCTCCGACAATCCTCGGATGCTCCGCTCCAGATCCTTTGACAGGAAGTTCGGCTGCAGTCTCCACTGCCAGTTCCCCTCGCCGGTACCCGGTGTGTTGATCCGGGCTTCTTTGCCCTTACACAGATAATCCTGCAAAGGCACAATACACAGATCCGCCACAGAACGGTACGCCTCCCGGATGAAGTCCCAAACAAACTGACCGTAGTCCGTATTCTGCGAATTGATATACCGTCTCACAAAGTCCCGCTCCCCGTCATTGATCTCCTGAATCCATGCCATGGAAGTGGTATTGTCATGCGTCCCCGTATACACCACACAATTCCGGATATGTCTGTGATTCACATAATAGCTGTCCCAGCTGGTGAAACCGTACTGCAGCACCTTCATGCCCGGAAATCCGGTATCCTCCAGAAGCTTCTCGTTCTCCGGCGTGTTGTTTCCCAGATCCTCCGCAATGATCCCCAGCTTCTTGCTGTTCTGCAGCTCCTTCACTTTACTCTTCAGCACGTTGAAGAAGTCCATACCGGGACCTTTCTCCAGCTTACCCTTCTCCGCCGTCTTGTCCCCGTAAGGCACTGCCCAATAATCACAGAACCCGTGGAAATGATCGATCCGGATCACATCATAGAATTCATAGTTACGCTCGATTCTCTGCACCCACCATTCATACTCATTTTTCTTCATGGCCTTCCAGTCATAAATCGGATTACCCCAGAGCTGACCGGTATGAGAAAACGCATCCGGCGGACATCCCGCCACCACCTTCGGCACCAGATCCTTATCCATCTGAAACGCCTCCGGATGAGACCACGCATCTGCGGAATCCAGCGCCACATAAAACGGCAGGTCCCCGATGATCTTCACATTCTTACTCTTGGCGTATGCACGAAGCTTTCCCCACTGCTTGTCAAACTCATACTGCGTGAAAATAATATAGTCGATTTCATCCGCCAGACGCTTCTCCGCATCTTTCAGTGCAGAAGCTTTTCTCTTCTTTAAGTCCTCATCTTCCCAGTCCAGCCAGGACCTGCCGCCCTGCTCAGACTTGATCGCCGTAAACAGCGCGTAGTCTTCCAGCCAGAAAGCTTCTTTCATCTTATAAGCCTGATATGCCTTCGCCTCGTCCTTATCTGTCTGAGATGCCGATTCATCCTTTGACTTCTTCAATCGCTCGCAGAAACGCTCGTGGGCGATCTTCAACACCTTCCCACGATTCTCATAGAGTGCTCCGTAATCCACAGCCTCCACCTGGTTTCCGAAGGACACGCCGTTCACCTCGTCCCATGTGAGCAGCCCTTCCTCGATCAAAGTCTCCAATGAAATAAAATAAGGATTCCCCGCAAAGGAAGAAACAGGCTGATAGGGCGAGTTTCCATACCCTGTAGGCCCCATGGGCAGAATCTGCCAGAAGCCCTGTCCCGATCCATTCAGAAAATCCACAAACTCATATGCTTCCCTGGAAAAACTTCCGATTCCGAACTTCGACGGGATCGAAAAAATGGGAAATAAAATACCGCTTTCTCTCATAAGATAAAATCCCCTTTCCTGCATTGCCAGATACAGGCATTGTCAAAAGTTTGACACTGCCGAGTACTATTGTAATGCAAGAAAAGGAATGGCGCAAGAACTATTTTAGATGCGCAAAAATCTCCTCTGCCGGACAGTCAACATCCTTCGCCTGTACAGCCTCCACAATCGGCCTCACAGCTTCCTCTGTCTCCTCCATCTCGTCAGCAATTTTAGGCAGGGTTTTCCCTCGTTTCAGTTTGTGCTGGACTAATCGAATCAAGTTAATCGTCTCCCCTTCACTCCGTCCTTCCGCGCGTCCTTCTATACGCCCTTCCGCACGCTCTTCCTCTCTGATCAGCCCTTCTCTGCGCTCCCATGTCATATCAAAATGCATGACCTTCCTCACCTCGTCTCCTCTGGTCTTGAAAAACTCCTCCAATATATGCTCTGAAACACAGTCTTCCATGGCATGGGTCAGAGCATCATCTAATTCCACACCATTTGCCTGATATTCCCGCACCTTTTCCACAAAATAAGCATATCCCCGGTTAAAAGGCAATAGTCTATTCCCTTCTTAATCTTTCAAACTTCGCCTGCATGGTAGGATTATCCTTCGTCAGCTTCTTTACACTGACCTCATCCACCTTATTATTTGCGATTCTAAGCTGATTGTCCGATCCCTGTAGTTCCTTCTTCACCTTTTCCAGATGCTGGATCGTCTTATCAATCTCTTCAATCGCCTTGTCAAAATGTGAATGTGCAATATCATAATTGCGGCTGAAATCATTCTTAAACTTCATCAGATTATCTTCAAAATTGGAAATATCAATATCTTGATTTCTCACCACCGCCAACTCCTGCTTATACTGCAACGCATTCAATGCCGCATTTCTGAGGAGCGTTATGATCGGGATAAAACACTGCGGCCGCACAACATACATTTTGTCATATCGATAAGATACATCGACAATTCCTGCATTGTACAGTTCACTCTCACTATATGGTGTTTTACTTACTTTCCGGGTATCCTTATCCATTGTGTCTAATACTGGCAAACCATGCATTGCATTCGCATTTAAACACCCCTTGGCATAAGGCATCTCATTCATATCTCCAATAATGATTGTTTTTTTAGTTCGTACGCTTTCTTCTGTTTTCTGAATTTCTTGCATCATTTGTTGGATTATTCCAAATCTTTCTTCGCTATAATCACCATGCAAATCTGATGGTAGATGCACACAGCAAAGAACATATTCATTTTTTATAATCTGAATTGAATAGTAGGGATCTTAAGGACCTTGTTCAACATCTACATATGAACTCCATAAATCTATTCTATCGCATCCTATAGTATTACGATTTATGAGTCCATTCGTTCGTAATTTGTTCTTCAACTCTTCTTTATTGCCTTTATACTCAGCCAATACTAATATGTCAACTAAACTTCTTTCGCCACCGGAATATATACCATCTTCAAAGGAATCATCTTGCGGTACTTTTCACTCAATTTATCATAATACTTTAAAATCAATTCCACCAGCTCGGTACCATTTATCCCACGAATAATCGGTGTGCTTTCGAGATACTTCTGAGCATTCTTTGTGTAATTAGAAAGAGTTACAAACAAGCCATAATCACCCTCGCGCATTGCACCTTTTAAGGACTGAATAGTAGATTCCTTAATATCACTATCCTGACTCTTTACCTGTACCATAATACGTGGCGGAAGCTCGTCCTTATATGCGACGATGTCTATTCCACTATCTCCACCATGCGCAGAAACAATTGTACGATAACCCATTGCCTGTAGCAGATCCGCTATAAAATCCTCCAAGTCATATCCCTTCAGATTTTTGCTTAATTCTTTTAAAATAAAATCCTTGGTACTTTCGATGATTTCATCCGCAGTCGCTGCTACAGTTTCATCTTCCTCTACAGATTCTTTCGCAAAATTCTTATCAATTGCAGCCAAAAATTCATCTGCATAATTTTTCACTATAAAAAATGCTAATGCCGCTCCTACCTCATACAATGCTCCTTGCGAAAAGACTGTTCGCGGCAAATGCTTGAGCCATTTTACTTTTCGTTGTTGCACATACTCATCCGACGAAGGAATGTACTCATATTCTCCTTCTATGACTCCAATATTAATCTTGCGGTCAATTTTGGAAGGAAACACAACATAATCTCCAATTTTCACTTCATGCATAAAACGAAATAGCATACCAGCACAGGTTGCAATGCTACCTTTCTTGGCATTCGGATAACTTTTCTCATAATGTGACTTAAAAGCCTCACGTGTTGCATCCAATACAGAAAGATTGCCGAATACTTTCCAGCCAATGGCTATAACATCGTTATTCAAAAACAAATTATCATTCATTGTATGTATGCCCCATACTGTATTTGCCATAACGAACCCTTCCTTCTCTAATGTTTTCTTTAACTTATTTCCTATACATTTTTGTTAATTATAGTGATAATTGTGTTACATTATTTGCTTCAAGTAATTCTTTTGTTTCATCATCCTTAAACACTTTAAAGCATAAATATCTAAGTAGCAATGAAACTTCCGCTTCCCACTTGGATATGGATTGCCTGCTTACATTGCATTTTTCCGCAAGCTCTTCTTGGGTCATTCCATTCGCCTTCCGTAACTCCAAAATTTTTTCAGACAGCTTCAGTTCTTTTTTGCAACCATAGGTTGCCATAGTCAAAGATATGTACGCACTACTAACAATGAAACCATCAACATAAAAAGAGTCTCTTTAACTCTGATAAATGATTTACTTCCTTCTCCGGCATTTCTTCTTCATTGATTCTCCACAATCCGCCAAATCCTTGTTTAATCCACACGGTATGCATCCCAATTCTCTTGGCAGGCACAATGTCATTATCTATTCTATCTCCAATCATAACTGCATTTTCCGGCTTGCAGCCGCTTCGCTCTAATGCAATCTGAAAAATCTTTGGATTTGGCTTAGACACACCTTCTTCTGCAGATGCGACTACCAAATCCACATATTTCAATATTCCATGTTGCTCCAAACGGCTTGCCGTTCCAAAAGATTGATTCGCAATCACACCAATTTTATATTTCTCTCTTAAAATTTCTAAGCATTCCATCGCATCTGAATAAAGTTCTTCCTCTTCCAAATACCTGTTTAGCGCCGGAATACCATACATTTTGGCAAGCTCTAAGTCACCTTTTTTATTTTCTTTGTAGAAACGAATTGCCATATCATATATTTTCTCGTAGGATTCTCCCGTTGCATCAGCAATATCATAAAATATATGCTTATAAACTTTTTCTTCATTTATCAACGTAGAACCAACATCAAAAAACAGCCATTCTATATTTCTAAACATAATCTGTGGCACCTCTGCTTGCTCTATTTTTGAATCATGGCACCGGGTCTCTTCTTAAACCGCACATTCAACCTTCGATTTGCTTTATCCCATCATGAACACAAATGTAAAAAGGACAATATATTTTGTATCAGACAAAATAACACATGCCTTTCCTCACATTTGTTGTACCCATTGAAAACATCCCCTAAATACTACTTCCTTCTAATTTCTATTTAATCCATATTCTTCATTCCTAGTACATAACTTATTTTTATATAAACTTTCAACACTCGTGGCTTCTTTATCAGAAATATTCTTTGGTAAAATTCGAAGTAATGTGAACTGAAAATCATAAAATGCATCAGGATATTTCTTTAAATGTTCCTTTATTCCTTCATCGCCTCCATGATGTGTTTTATAATACTCAGTCCATCTCCCCAATATTCCCATGTTATTATATGTCGAACCGATATATTGCTTATTCCGTTTGGTATCACATATCAAATATATCCCATTGACATTAGAAAGTGCTTCTATCCATTTTTTATATCTGTCTTTCCTATCCACAAGATCTCCTAACACAGAATATGAAACAATTAATTCTTCATATCCCGGAAATTCTTCTTCATTCCGATTAGAAATTGATAATACTTCCTTATCAGTGGATGCCCACTGATACCATGACAATGTGGATTTTCCCCATTCAATAACCAGTTTGTCTATTAAGTCACTCATAGCATCCAGCTTTTTCATGACATAATACATATGGTTTTCATCAAAGTGTTCAGGATATGGATATCCTTCCGGCATCTTTTCTTTAACAGCCGGTCCTGTAATTGAATCAACTATTTCATATAGCCCTATAAACAATGCTTCTGTTTTATTTGTTCCTATAAATGACGCAATATACTTACAATTATCAAAGCAATTCTTTGATTGTGCTGCTTGATATGCTTCGATCATATTTTCTGTATATGCCTTCCTAACATCCTCTTTATTTAGCGGATGACGCACAATTTTTGTCTGTTCTATTTCAATACCATATTCTTTAAAGATTGAAGATAAATGCATTTGCTCCTCCTAATTTCGTCTTTTGAAAGTTTCTCTTCTATTATTATATCACAGGCATCCATAAACGGAAAGGACTGAATCAGAAGAAGAAAATCTCAGCTAACCGCTCACAAACTCCGCATTACTTTTTAATTTTCTTTATAAAATTTGATATTATCATACAATTGACTTTTTTTGAATACAGTTTTATAATCTATATATCTCAGTATTACATAATTATTTCTGTCTGATCGAAAGACTCTGGTCCATCGAGTGACGGAGAATTTTCCCGCTGTTTTCATTTCTTATATATTATAATTCTACCAACCAATATACTAATAGAATTAAAGGCAGGGATCATCTTTCACCTGTAAGTACATTGTTACTTCTTACCTATATTTTTGCTCCATCTATTATCGCTTCACTCTCATATAAGCCTGGTATGTCAACATGCAGAACACGCAGATCAGAACAACATAGAGAATTGCAGCGGTCTGATATGTCCCCCAAAAATGCTCACCTATATGAACAAGCCTCGGATCCGTCATGGAGCCATTGATAAGAACCTGTATCGGAGTAAGAAATCGCATCTGCGAAAGAACACGGAACCTGTGTGGGATTGTAAAGAACAGATCAACAAACACAGTTCCACAGATAACTCCTGCAGATGCCACCATATTCTTTAGAACACAGGACAGAAACATAGCAATTGCACCCGCCAATACCGAAGCCAACATATAGACCCCAAAACAAACAAGCACCATCTTCCCTGATGTATATGGGTAGGACGTAAATGGAATGATAAGCTGACATGCAGTATCCCAGCCGTTGAACCCATTAAAAATGACATGAGGAGAGTTTACGGCAATAAACAATATCCCTCCCACTACGGCAGAAAAAAGGCCTCCTGAGATCAACTTTGCTGCTGCTATCGTTTCTTTGCCTGTTTTTGTACAAAGGATCAAGTCCTCCGTTCGATGGCTCAGTTCTCCGGCATATACCCCAGACAGACAGATCCCGATCAAGAATATCGCAAGCGTTATAGAAGCAGAGATATTCGCACGCATTGAATACAAGCCATAATTTGTTTTCCACACAAAGGGCTTTGGAATCTTCGCCTCCTTTGAAGTCCAGTATTCCTTTTCTGCATCACTCAAACAAAAGTAATCATACAGATATTCAAGTATGCTTTCCCTCGTCCTGTAGAACTGTTCCTCAGTCAGTTCGGAAAGTTCATACTCTCCGCTGATTCCTTCGATATTCATATATGTGCCCAAAGCACGGTTCATATAGCTTCCTATGTGACTGTATGTATTATCTCCCGGAATCTCTGTGAGACTGCCAAATTGTGTTGCCGTATCGGCGACATCGTCTATCAGTTTATCATCTATAAACCTGCCTTCAATCTCACCCTCTCGTTTTGCAATATATCTGTCTTCAGGGCTTATGAAAATATACTCGATCAACGAAGTTCCTGCCAATAGACATGTGCTTAAGATGAGCGCAATGATTGTCACTTTGTTTATAAAAATCTTCTTTAACTCGTACTTTACAAGTTCTCCAAACACGCCACCATTACTATTACACATTATCCGCTCCCCCTTCATCAAATTCCTTCATATAGAAATCTTCCAAACTGCCGTCATCCTCACTCCACTTACCTTGCCAAATGATCTGCCCTGACTTCATCATGATCACCCTGTCCGCAATATGTTCTATATCCGAAACGATATGCGTTGACAAAAGAACAATATTATCCTTTCCAATATCCTCTATTAGGTTACGAAAGCGAACACGTTCCCTGGGATCAAGTCCAGCAGTCGGTTCATCCATAATCAGCACCTCTGGTCGGTTTATAAGTGCCTGTGCAATCCCCAGCCGCTGCTTCATACCGCCGGAATAGGCTTTGACCTTTTTCTTCGCCACATCAGATAAACCAACAATTTCCAACAATTCATCTGTACGTGTCTTCGCATCTTTTTTACTAAGACCCTTCAACGCCGAGAAATACATAAGGAAGTCCTGTCCGGAGAACTCCGGATAATATCCAAAATCCTGTGGAAGATAACCAAGTACATCTCGATAGCTTTCCTCTGATACAGGAACTCCATCATAAGTTATATCTCCACTCGTTGGAGCAAGGATCCCACAGACCATCCGCATGAGTGTTGTCTTTCCCGCGCCATTAGCACCAAGAAGCCCCGTAACACCTTTTCCGAGTGAAAAAGACACCCTGTCAACTGCTATTATATTCTTGTATTGCTTAGTTAAGCGGTCCACTTTCAGTTCCATGCGTATTCCTCCCACCTGAATGTTTTCTTTATTTCTATACATTCCATAATAATCAAAACTATTGCTGCAATATACCAAACTCCTTGATTTATTTCTGCGAAAAACCACCGTTCATTATTCAAAACAATCATTATACCGGATACGATGGCAGATACTATAATGCAGCCCATTGCGTTTTTTCTCCCAATGGTCGTCCTTTCCAGCTCCATACTGGTAATAGATGAGAGCAGATATGGTATTGTCAGCATCGCACCTGTCATTAGGCATCCATAACTACTCTGCTTTCCCACTATAAATGCAAGTAAAGCCACCAAAGCTATATGAGCTACACCTATGCAAATAAACCTGGCAAAAAGAATTCCTCTCTTAGAAACATAAGTGACGCTCTCCAATTCCGTCATCTCATACATACCGGATCTCAGGAAATCAAAGACTGCTATCCCTGACACAAAGGGCATAATCGCTGAAACCGCAAATACAACTTCACTGTCCTCGTTTATGCCCCATATTGCTACAGCCAGAGCCACAAGAGATATCAGCCACACCGACATCCTGATATATCCAAACTGGTTCCTTATGATATCTATTGTACTTATTCGTGTTCTGGCATACGTTCTTCGGTATGCCCTGATGAATTGATCCTTTCGGTTATAATCAGGTGTAGAAGCAGCTTCTGACAAAGTCCTTCTAATTCTGCTGTTCATGAGTCTTTCCTCCTTCCATCATTTTGATGAATTCTTTTTTGGCACGATTCAGCCTCCGATATAGAGCGAACCTCGAAATTCCGGTTATTTCGCAGATATCCGTGACAGACTCTTCGTTCAAATATCTCAGAATCAATAGTTCACGATCATCCACTGCCATTTTACCCAGCGCACCCTCTACCAGTATTTTATCCATCATCCCTTCGACAATAGTTCCACCATCTGAAATAGATTCCGGAAGTTCTTCGGTCTTAATATGTCTGCTTTCTTCTATGCACAGATTTCTTGCAATCGTATACAAATAACGAGTCACTTCGCCACGCTCTTCATAACGGCTGTTCATAAAGCGTAGAAAGGCTTCCTGCGTCAGATCCTCAGCAATCTCTTTGTTGCGTACCCTGTAATAGCAGAAGCGGTATATCTTGTCATACTGTTCTTCTATATCCATAGATTGGCCTTGACACCTCCTATAATGTATAACGGATTTGCACCATAAAATGTGCGGCTTCCCTCATAAAAATATGAAAATATTTCATTATACTGTATTTTATAGAACCAAATTAGAACCGCCTGTCAATTTTTGTATTAATTCCGGGCATAACAAAAGGGCTCTCCAATTTCTCGGAAAGCCCCTTAATACTGTGTTTATTACAGATTACTCGATGATAGTAGCAACT
>DFDT01000159.1:0-8905 GCA_002368865.1 Lachnospiraceae bacterium UBA3821
AAGCCCAGCGTAAAGCGTAAGAAGAAGTCCGAGGCAGCAAGAAAACGTAAATACAACTAAAACGCAGATCCCTGGCCGAGATTCGACCGGGGATTTTGTAGTTTATCCATCGAGATGGTTTGGAAAACCACAAGATGTAGTGAGGGAGAGATCAAAATGTGGAGTAGAGAACTACTTGGAACGGACATCTATCATCTGCTGGCCGCATTTATTTTGTACAGTATGATGGGGTGGCTGGTGGAGTCCATCTATATGTCGATCTGCAATCGCAGGCTGACAAACAGAGGATTTGCCAAAGGTCCGTTCTGTCCGATCTATGGATTCGGCGCAACAACCGCGTACTTTTTACTGGCGCCGCTGAAGGGGCATTATATAAAAGTATATGTGATCGGTGCGATATTTGCCACTGTATTTGAGTACATTGTGGGGAAAGGCATGATCCGTTTCCTGGGAGAACTCTGGTGGGATTATAACGACAAACCTTTCAACTATAAAGGGATCATTTGCCTGGAGAGCACCATCGCGTGGGGATTTTATGCAGTGGGGATCATACAGTTTGTGAATACCGGTATTTACTGGCTCGTTGACAGGGTAAATTATCGGACAGGCATTTATTTAATTGAAATCGCACTGGCGTTTGTAGTCGTAGATTATATCTGGCAGCTTGCCAAGGTGTTTCATGTTGATCTGCGCGAGAAGGGATATCATATCCTCGAGAAGTGTTTTGCTTTTTTTGATCGATAAAGAAAGAGGCATATACAATGCTCCATTCCCATATTCTTTATTAGAAAGAAAACAGGAGTGGGGCATTTTATGTGGAGAAAAATTACCGGGAAATTTTTATCCGGACTTTTGGCTGCGGCGATGCTTGTCTGCGGACCGTCCTTTGCGGTCAGGGCGGAGGTGAACATTACGGCACCATCTGCCATATTGATCGAGGCGTCTACCGGAGAAGTGATCTATGAGAAAAATTCTGCAGAGCGGAGAAGTCCGGCGAGTATTACCAAGATCATGACGCTTTTGCTTACCTTTGAGCAGCTGGATGCCGGAAAGGTCAAACTGGAAGATGAGGTGCTCGTCAGCGCGCATGCGGCAGGAATGGGCGGCTCGCAGGTATTTCTGGCAGAGGGAGAGATACAGACGTTGGAGACGATGATCAAGTGTATTGTGGTTTCCAGCGGAAACGACGCCTGTGTGGCTGTGGCGGAACATATTGCGGGGAGCGAGGATGCTTTTGTGGAAAAGATGAACAAAAGAGCCGAGGAGCTTGGCATGGCGGATACCCATTTTGTGGACTGCTGCGGTCTCACGGATTCCGATGATCACTATTCCACAGCGCGGGATGTGGCGGTCATGTCGAGGGAACTGATCACAAAACACCCCCAGATTTATCAATATACCTCCATCTGGATGGAGGACATCACGCATGTGACAAAACAGGGGGCATCCAATTTTACCCTGAGCAGTACCAATAAGCTTCTGAAGCAGTATCCTTACACAACAGGGTTAAAGACGGGATCTACCAGCAAAGCCAGATTTTGTGTGTCGGCTACCGCAAACAAGGACGGTCTGGATATGATCGCGGTCATCATGGGAGCAGATACCGGGCAGGGACGTTTTCAGGATGCGCAGGTCCTTTTGCAGTACGGATTCAGCGTATGTGATCTTTATGTAGATGAAAATCAGGATGCATTGCCGCAGATTTCTGTCCATGGCGGTATTATGAGAAACATACCCGTTACCTATGAGGGAGAGTTCCGTTATCTGGATACAAACGGAAATCAGCTTGGGCATGTGGAGAAGCGGATCGAACTGCCGGAAGTGCTGGAAGCGCCGCTGCAGGCGGGGGAACAGATCGGCAAGGCGCAATATTTTCTGGACGGAAATGAGATCGGCAGTGTGGCGATCTTGGCTGCAGAGGATGTGGCAAAAGCGGGATATCGGGATTATCTGAAGCGTGTGGTAGGATTTTTCCTGGTTTGACGGAATTGGCTTAACGTAAGAGGTATCTATTTATGTGGAATGTACTGTTGGTGATATTGGCTGTATTGATCCTAGTCTGTCTGTGGGTGATGATCTATGACAGCAATCGGTTTGTGGTGCGGGAGTATTCCTTTGCGGACTCCCGCATTCAGAAAGCTTGCCGCGCGGTGGTGCTGGCGGATCTTCACAATAAAAAATACGGAAAAGACAATGAGATCCTGCTTGATGCCATCCGGGCAGCTAAGCCGGATTTTATTCTGATCGCAGGGGATCTGCTGACTGCCAAGAAGGGTGCAACTTTGGATACCGCGTTGCAGTTGCTGGAAAAACTGACTGCGGAATATCCTGTTTACTATGGAAACGGCAACCATGAGCACAGGCTGAAACTCTATCCCGGTGTCTATGGGGATATGGCAAAACGGTATGCGGATGGGCTGAAGAAAGCAGGGGTATGCCTGTTGGTCAATGAACATGCTAAGCTGCCGCAGTACGGTATGAACATATACGGAGCCGAGATAGACAAGCTGTATTATCAGCGGTTTCAGGTACAGTCCATGGATGCGGAGTATCTGAAGGAGCTGCTTGGCGGAGTGGACAAGTCTTCCTACAGTATCCTGATCGCGCATAATCCGGATTATTTTCCCGGTTATGCAGCGTGGGGGGCGGATCTGGTGCTGGCTGGGCATGTGCACGGCGGGATCGTGAGGATCCCTTTTTGGGGGAAGGGCGTTGCTTCGCCCAATGTCCGGTTTTTCCCAAAATATGACGGCGGAAAATTTGAGGAGAACGGCAGCGTCATGCTGGTCAGCAGAGGATTGGGGATCCATACGATCCCGTTTCGGCTTTTTAATCCGGGAGAACTTTTGGTACTGGATTTTAAGACGGAAGTCTGATAAAATAGACCTTGTTGTTTGGAGGAGATTATGGCAATATCGGTAAAACTGGAAGCGTTTGAGGGTCCGTTGGACCTGCTGCTTCATCTGATTGAGAAGAATAAAGTTGATATTTATGATATTCCCATTGTGGAGATCACGGAACAGTATCTGGACTACATCAAGCAGATGGAGACCGAGGATATGAATGTGATGAGTGAATTTCTCGTCATGGCGGCGACCCTTTTGGATATCAAATGCCGTATGCTTCTTCCCAAAGAGGTCAATGAGGAAGGGGAAGAGGAGGATCCCAGAGCGGAACTGGTACAGAAGCTGCTGGAGTATAAGATGTGCAAGTATATGTCCATGGAGCTGCGGGACAGACAGGTGGATGCAGCGCGCAATCTTTACAGGGAGCAGCTGTTACCGGATGAGGTATCTGCGTACAGACCTCCGGTCAACTATGAGCAATTGCTGGGAGATATGACACTGAGTAAACTGCACGAGATTTTCAAGTCGGTTGTCCGCAAGCAGGAGGATAAGATCGATCCCATACGAAGCCAGTATGGCAAGATCGAGAAAGAGGAGATCGACATGGATTTGAAGACGCTCTATGTGGAGGCATATGCCAGGGAACATAAGAGCTTCAGCTTCCGCAAGCTTTTGGAGAAACAGAAGAGCAAAGCGGAGATCATTGTCACATTTCTGATCATTCTGGAGTTGATGAAAACCGGTAAGATCTATATCGCACAGGAGAATATTTTTGATGATATCATGATCACTTCCAATGTGGCGTAGAAGCCGGATAGGGACGGTAAATCAGACGATGTGATGGGTGTGATCATGGGCGGAATGCCCGGGAGGAAACAGGCATGGAGACAACTAAGGCAAAAGCGGTAATAGAGGGAATCCTTTTTGCGATGGGGGATTCCGTGGAAGTCAGCAAGATCGCGGAAGTGATCGGTGAGAGCGTGAAAACTACAAAAGCCATTCTGAAAGAGATGGAGGAAGGGTATCTCGGGGAGGACAGAGGGATTGCATTGACCTGGCTGGACGATGCGGTACAATTGTGTACCAAGGCGGAAACCTATGAGTATCTGATCAAGATTGCAAAATCACCCCGCAAGATTTCTCTTTCGGACTCTGTCATGGAGACATTATCCATTGTGGCATACAGACAGCCGGTGACGAGAGTGGAGATTGAGAAAGTCAGGGGAGTCAGCTGTGATCATGCGATCAATAAGCTGTTGGAGTATGACCTGATCACAGAGCTGGGCAGGCTGGATGCACCGGGCAGACCGCTGTTGTTCGGTACCACGGAACAGTTTTTGCGTTGCTTTGGGGTGAAGAGTCTGGAGGAACTGCCGGAGCTGAATCCGGTTCAGCTGGAGGAATTCAAGGCGCAGGCAGAAGCGGAAGTGCAGCTGAAGCTGGACATTTGATCTTGCGGTATACAAAAAGATACATAATCGGTATGGGAAGCCTCATATATATGAACAAAGCATGCGGTAAAACGGTATAAAAATGCTGGATCGAAAGTTTTGGAGTCATATGAGAGGCTTTTTTTGCTGCCTTGCGACAGCTGTATGGATCACGCAATCCTGTGCGGGGAACGGCTGTCCGGTATCAGAGGCAAAGGAGGCGGAGGAGCTCTCTCTTTACGCCCAGGCAGCTGTGCTCATGGATGCGGATTCGGGCAGAGTATTATATGAAAAAAACGGATATTCTCCGTTGGCGATGGCCAGTACGACCAAGATCATGACCTGTATTTTGATCCTGGAAAACTGTGATCTTGACGAAAAGGCTGCGGTTTCCGCCTATGCGGCCTCCATGCCCAAGGTGAAGCTCTCCGTACAGCGGGGAGAGGAATATGAAATCAGAAGTCTTTTATTTTCCCTGATGCTGGAATCGCACAATGACACCGCCGTGGTGCTGGCGGAACATTTGGGGAGTCGGTATCTGCCGGAAGAACTGCGGGAGAAGTCTGTGGCGGAGTATACGGTGGAAGAGAGTAAACTGGCGGTAAAAGCCTTTGCAAACCTGATGAATGAGAAAGCGCGGGAACTGGAATGCCAGGATACCTGGTTTATCACACCCAACGGTCTGGACGCCACGGAAACGGTGGAGACGGATACGGGGGAGATTCTGCAGAAGGAGCATTGTACAACAGCGGCGGATCTGGCGAGGATCATGACTTATTGCGTGAAGGAGTCACCGGGAAGAAATCTGTTTCGGGAAATTACCGCCACGCCAAGCTATTCCTTTTATGAAAACGGACGGAATGTGACCTGCGTGAACCACAATGCGTTTCTGCATATGATGGAAGGGGCGTTCAGCGGCAAGACCGGATATACTAATAAAGCAGGCTATTGTTATGTGGGTGCGTTGGAGGATGACGGAAGAACGTTTATCGTGACATTGCTGGGATGCGGCTGGCCGAATAATAAGACGTATAAGTGGAGCGACACCAGGGAACTGATGGAGTATGGCATGGAAAATTTTGTGAAGCGCGAGGTCGGTGGAACAGATGATGCCTTTGATGAGGCGACGCTACAGCCGATTCCGGTGGAAAATGCACAGACAGATACATTGACCGGGAAAGTCAGCATACCGGTGGAAATTCTGGAGCGGCATGACGAGGAGGCAGGGCAGGATACCGGTACCCGGGAACTTCTCATGCGGGAAGACGAAAAGGTGGAAGTGGACTATGATGTGAAGCGGGTGCTGGAGGCGCCTGTGGAACCGGGAACCCGGGTGGGCGGTGTGCGGTACAGCGTGGACGGCAAGACCTATCTGACGGAGACGATCGTTACGGGGAGGGGCGTGAAGGCTGTGGATCTTAAGTGGTGCGTGGAACAGGTGCTGCGGCGTTTCTGGATATAAAAAATGCGAAAAAAATGCAATTCGTGCTAGGCGAGTTGCTTTTTTTGTGTTATAATCAAAACAATGTGTCTAAGGATATATTTTTAAAGGATAAATGGAGGGCTGAAAGCATGAGTACTACTTCAAAAGCGAGTCAAAGGATCACTGCTTTACTCGACGACAACAGTTTCGTTGAGATCGGCGGACTTGTTACGGCAAGAGCGACTGATTTCAATCTGAAGCCGACGGAAACTCCTTCGGACGGTTGTATCACCGGCTACGGAGTGATCGACGGAAACCTTGTGTATGTATATAGCCAGGATGCTTCCGTGATGAACGGAACCATCGGCGAGATGCATGCAAAGAAGATTGCAAACATTTATGATCTGGCAATGAAGACGGGCGCGCCTGTGATCGGATTGATCGATTGCGCGGGCGTGAGACTGCAGGAGGGCACTGACGCTCTGGCTGCATTTGGAACCATCTACGCAAAGCAGGCGGCTGCCAGCGGTGTGATCCCTCAGATCACGGCGGTGCTGGGTTCCTGCGGCGGCGGTCTGGCATTGTTCCCCACATTGACAGATTTTACTTTTATGGAGGAGAAGAATGCAAAGCTGTTCGTCAATGCACCGAATGCGTTGGACGGCAATGTGATCACCAAGTGTGATTCTTCCTCCGCAAAATTCCAGGCAGAGGAGAGCGGTATTGTGGATGTGGTTGCGGATGAGGCGACGATCCTGACCCAGATCCGTGAACTGATCGGTTTTCTGCCCGCAAATAATGAGTCCTATGCGGGAGAGGACTGCAGCGATGATCTGAACCGCGTGAACCCGGAGATTGCAGGCTGCGTGGGGGATACTTCGGTGGCTCTTTCCATCCTTGCAGATGACAACAATTTCTTTGAAGTGAAGAAGGATTATGCAAAGCAGATGGTGACAGGCTTTATCCGTCTGAACGGCATGACTGTTGGCGCTGTGGCAAACCGCTGTGAGATCTGTGATGAGGACGGCAAGGTTGTAGAGAAAATGGATGCAGTGCTGACCAGACAGGGCTGTGAGAAGGCTGCTGATTTTGTGAACTTCTGTGATGCGTTTGGGATTCCTGTATTGACACTGACCAATGTAAAGGGATACGAAGCAACCATGGATTCCGAGAAGGGGATCGCAAGAGCAGCTGCGAAGCTGACCTACGCATTTGCAAATGCTACAGTGCCCAAGGTAAATCTGATCCTTGACAAGGCATACGGCACGGCTTATGTGGCGATGAATTCCAAGGCGATCGGCGCGGATATCACCATGGCATGGCCGGATGCGCAGATCGGAGCGATGGACAGCAAGCTGGCTGCCAAGATCATGTATGACGGTCAGGGAGCGGATGTCATTAATGAAAAGGCTGTGGAATATGAGAAGATGATCCTGAATGGGAACAATGCAGCCAGAAGAGGATATGTGGATCAGATCGTAGAGGCAGGCGACACCAGAAAATATGTGATCGGTGCCTTTGAGATGCTGTTTACAAAGAGTGAAGACGGTCCGTTAAAAAAGCATGGCGCTGTCTAGAAAGGGTGATTGTAAGATGAAGAAATTTTTGATTTTGACCTGTATGATCGCCAGTGTTCTGGGAATGACCGCCTGCAGCGGCAACAAGGAATTGACCGAGTATGATCAGCAGAAGCTGATGAAGGCAAGGATCCTTGCGGAAAACAATTATGTTCCTGCCATTCAGGAGATTGTTGCCAATTATGGTGCGGATTATTTCAATGATTTTACAGCGGATGAGATCAGCTACCTGATCGGACAGACATATCAGATTGAAACCAATGGATATGCATTCAAGGGAGCGCTTGAGTCTTTTGCGAAGGCAAACGAGGAGATCGGCGGCCCCGGACAGGTGATCGATTCCACGGCGGTGATCGATGATGATCAGATCATTGTCACGGTGAATATACAGGGAACCAAGGCTCCGGCAACGGCAGAGATCGTGGTGTCAAACGATATGTTTTATGCATTGGAATCCGCATCCCTGAACAAGGTGAGCACCATGAGCGATTCCATGGGCAAGGCAGCCATGAATACCCTGCTCGGTATGGGCAGCGTGTTTATCGTGCTGATCCTGATCTCACTGATTATTTCCTGCTTCAATATCATCCCGAAGATCCAGAAGGCATTTGAAAAGAAGCCGGAAGAACAGCCTTCTTCCACCACAGGAATTGAGAAGGCGGTTGCACAGATCGCACAGCAGGAAGAGAGCACGGAAGATGACCTGGAACTGATAGCTGTCATTGCGGCAGCAATCGCAGCCAGCGAAGGAGCGACGTCCACGGACGGATTTGTGGTACGTTCCATCAAACGGCGCAAGGCTTTTTAAGAGAGTATTGATAAGGCAGAGTAAAACATAAAAATAAGTTCAATGCCGCAAGGACGGCGAAAGGAGATAAACATGAAGAATTATACCATTACCGTAAATGGCAACGTATATGACGTAGTTGTAGAAGAGGGCGCATCTACCGGCGCACCCGTAGCAGCAAAAGCACCTGCAGCACCCAAGGCTGCACCTAAGGCAGCACCCGCAGCGGCACCTAAGGCTGCAGGCGGAGCAGGCAGTGTAAGAATTGAGGCCGGTGCAGCAGGTAAGGTCTTCAAGATCGAGGCAAATGTAGGCCAGGCTGTTAAGAAGGGTGATCCCGTTGTGATCATCGAGGCGATGAAGATGGAGATTCCTGTAGTTGCACCTCAGGACGGTACGGTAGCAAGTATTGATGCCGCTGTTGGTGATGCTGTGGAAGCCGGCGCACTTCTTGCAACAATGAACTAAAGAGTGCGGATTTCGATTTCACGAACAAACAACAGGAGGTCAGAAAATGGATTATATCGTAAATACGCTTAACAATCTGATCCACCAGACAGCTTTTTTTAATCTGACTGTGGGAAACTACATCATGATTGTTGTTGCGTGCTTTTTCCTTTATTTAGCCATCCGGCATGAATTCGAACCGCTTCTTCTGGTTCCGATCGCATTCGGCATGCTGTTGGTTAATATTTATCCCGACATTATGTTGGAGCCCTCTAAGGCGGCCAACGGCGTGGGCGGTCTGCTACATTATTTCTATATTCTGGATGAGTGGGCGATCATGCCTTCCCTGATCTTCATGGGTGTAGGTGCAATGACCGACTTCGGTCCCCTGATCG
>DFDT01000159.1:8955-10195 GCA_002368865.1 Lachnospiraceae bacterium UBA3821
TCCCCTGATCGCCAACCCCAAGAGCTTCCTTCTGGGAGCGGCAGCACAGTTCGGTATTTTCGGTGCTTATTTCGGTGCGATCTGGATGGGCTTCAACGATAAGGCCGCAGCGGCTGTGTCCATCATCGGCGGTGCAGACGGCCCTACCTCTATCTTCCTGGCAAGTAAGCTGGGACAGACGGCGATCATGGGACCCATCGCAGTGGCTGCATATTCCTACATGTCATTGGTACCGATTATTCAGCCGCCTATCATGAAGCTGCTGACGACGGAGAAAACCCGTCAGATCAAGATGGGGCAGCTTCGCCCGGTTTCCAAGCTGGAGAAGATTTTGTTCCCTATTATCGTGACGCTGGTTGTAGGTCTGATTCTTCCTACCACCGTTCCTTTGGTTGGTATGCTGATGCTGGGTAATCTGTTCAGAGAGTCCGGCGTGGTAAGACAGCTGCAGGAGACTGCTTCCAACGCTTTGATGTATATCGTGGTTATCATGCTGGGAACTTCTGTCGGTGCAACCACCAGCGCAGAGGCGTTCCTGAATCTGGATACTTTGAAGATCGTTTTGCTGGGTCTGATCGCATTCATGTTCGGTACAGCGGCAGGTGTGCTGTTCGGCGATCTGATGTGTCTGCTGACAAAGGGCAAGATCAATCCCCTGATCGGCTCTGCAGGTGTGTCTGCGGTGCCTATGGCAGCCCGTGTATCTCAGAAGGTAGGTGCGGAGGCTGATCCCACCAACTTCCTGCTGATGCATGCGATGGGGCCTAACGTGGCAGGCGTGATCGGAACGGCTGTGGCAGCCGGAACCTTCATGGCCATCTTCGGTGTATTCTAAAGCTGTGCACAGATGCATGTAAATAAAATTTAGGAGGAAAATCATAAATGGCAGAACAAGCTAAGAAACCGATTAAAATTACGGAAACAGTGCTGCGTGATGCGCATCAGTCCCTGATCGCGACCAGAATGCCCACCGAGTTCATGCTTCCGATTGTTGATAAGATGGATAAGGTTGGATACCACTCCGTAGAGTGCTGGGGCGGTGCAACCTTTGATGCATCCTTAAGATTCCTGAAGGAAGATCCCTGGGAGAGACTGAGAAAGCTGCGTGACGGCTTTAAGAATACCAAACTGCAGATGCTGTTCCGCGGACAGAACATTTTGGGTTACAGACCTTATGCGGATGATGTGGTAGACAGCTTTGTAGAGAAGTCTATTGCAAACGGTATTGATATCATTCGTA
>DFDT01000224.1:0-30135 GCA_002368865.1 Lachnospiraceae bacterium UBA3821
TGATACCCATGCCCATTATGATGACGCGGATTTCGACGAAGACAGAGAGGATCTGCTTGCCCGTCTTCCGAAGGAAGGTATTGCCAAAGTGGTGGACGTAGGGGCAAGCCTGGCCTCCTGTGAGAAGGTAGTGGAGTTGATGGAGCGGTATGACTATATCTACGGCGCCATTGGCATCCACCCCAGTGAGACGGCGGAGTTGGAAGAAGATGAAGGGCGTTTTCAGTGGGTGAAAGAAGCCTGTAAGCACGAAAAATGTGTGGCGGTAGGGGAGATCGGTCTGGATTATTATTGGGATGAGCCGGATCGGGAGATTCAGAAGAAATGGTTTCTGCGGCAGTTAGACCTGGCCAGGGAAATCAGGCTGCCGGTGGTAATCCATTCCAGAGATGCGGCGAAGGACACGGTGGATCTGATGACTGCGGCGAAAGCGGAGGAGATTGGCGGTGTGATCCACTGTTATTCCTATACAAAGGAGACGGCGCGGTCGTTTTTGAATATGGGATTTTATTTCGGCATCGGTGGTGTGCTGACCTTTAAAAACGCCAGGAAGCTGAAGGAAGCGGCGGAATATATCCCTATGGACCGAATTGTGCTGGAAACGGATTGCCCCTATCTGGCGCCGGTACCGTTTCGCGGAAAGCGAAATTGTTCCCTTTATATTCCCTATGTGGTGAGGGAGTTGGCGCAGATCAAGGGGATTTCCGAGGAGGAAGTGCGAAAACAGGCATGGACAAATGCCCATAATCTGTATAGAATGAAAGAGTAAGGATGCAGTAAGCGTACTGTTAAGAAGGAGGCAGAATATGTTTGTAAAAAACGAAGAATGCAAAGTAACCCCCTGTGAACCCGGCGTGAGCAGACGGGTGATGTGTTATTCCGACAAGCTCATGATGTGTGAGATCACTTTTGAGAAAGGTGCGGAGGGCAATATGCACAAGCATCCCCATGAGCAGATCACTTATATTGCGGAAGGCAGTTTCTGCTTTACGATCGACGGCGAGAGCCAGGTGGTGAACAAGGGCGACAGTGTGTTTATGCCTTCCAATTCCATGCACGGCGTGAAGTGTCTGGAGGCGGGGAAACTGGTGGATGTGTTTAATCCAAAGAGAGATGAATTCCTGTAAGGAATCGTTGCCGGACCAATCCAAAATTGTGATGGAGGACATGGAAAATGAAAGTCAGAAAATTGAGTTTTGTGTGGAAGATCTTTATGGCGGTGATCGCATTGCTGATGTTTTCCGTGATCGTCATGGGGGCGCTATTGTATTCCAGAGCCAAAAATCTGTTGGTTCAGCAGATCAAGGAAAATGCCATGAATGTTGACCGGTGCGTGGCGGGTTCTGTAGACGGAGACCTGCTGCAAACGATACATACGGGGGACGAGGGATCGGATGCGTACAATACGGTGTTGGAGCAGCTGGCATTGTTCCGCGACAACAGTGGCGTGGAGTATGTCTATACGCTACGGAAAGGCGCAGGCGGTGTGGAGTTTGTTGTGGATTCCGATCCGGAGGAGCCGGGACTTGTAGGAGAGGCTTTTGAGGATGACGCGGAGGAACTCATGCAAGCATTTACGGGGGAGACCACGGTCAATGCGGAGCCGTACACGGATGAGTGGGGCACCCACCTGACCGCATACAGCCCTATTTACAATTCGGGTAATCAGATCGTGGGTCTGGCTGCGGTGGATCTGAGCGTGGACTGGGTGAATGAACAGACGGGCAAGCTCCTTGCACTGATCGTTGGTGTCTGCGTGGTGGTTCTGTTGATCGGCACAGGAATCCTTTTCCTGATCGCCAAGACACTGCGCAAAGGATTCATAACCTTGAATGACAAGCTGGTGGATGTATCTGAAGGTGACGGCGATCTGACCCGTGTGATCGAGCTGCACAGCGGAGATGAATTTGAGACCATCGGTGAGAATGTGAATAAGCTGATTGGTCAGATTCGCGGAATCCTACAGGATATCGCGAAAGAGTCCGGTTCTTTGAAAAATACTTCCGGTCATATTGCCGACCGGTTGAATGCGACCAGAGCGGATACTTCGGATGTCAGCTCTACGATGGAGGAGATGAGTTCTTCCATGGAGGAGATCTCCAATTCGTTGGGAGAAGTGAATGATCTGGTGGGACAGATCGCATCTGCGTTTCATGATATTATGGATCAGATCAGAGAGGGTAGTGATTTTGCCAGAGGGATCCACAGTGATGCGGAGAATATAGGAAAACAGGCTGGGAAGGAGCAGAATCAGGCGAAGACCCTGATGCAGGAGATGGCCCGGAATGTGGAGCAGAGTATTGAGAAGTCCCATTCGGTGGAGAAGATCAGTGTCCTGACGGAAAATATTATCGCGATCACAGAGCAGACGAACCTGTTGGCGCTGAATGCCTCCATCGAGGCAGCTCGGGCGGGCGAATCCGGCAGAGGCTTTGCGGTGGTTGCTTCGGAGATCGGCAAGCTGGCGCAGGATTCCGCAAATTCCGCTACGGAAATCCAGGCAGTATCGGCGGATGTAATCGCGGCGGTGGACGGACTGGCCAAGGAGGCGCAGCGACTGATCGACTTTATGAACAGCACCGCTATGAATGGGTATACAGATCTGGTAGCCACCAGTGGAGATTACCAGAAGAGCGCCAGACATATGGATGATATGATGCAGGGCTTCTCACAGATCAGCGAGAGGATCCGGGAGAATATCGACAGGATCAGCGAGTTGACAGACAATGTGAATACGGCGGTGGAGGAAACGGCAAGGGGGGTTATGCATACCACGGAGAAGACGGTGGACATCTCCCGCAGTATGCAGGATATCGGAGACGATGCCCAGACCAATTCTCATATTTCCGATTCCCTGTATGCGGATGTGAACCGGTTCCGTTTAGAATAAACAGACAAGAAGGTAAAATATAATTTATGATCATACAGACGGGAATGCGGACGGATATACCGGCTTTTTATGCGGAATGGTTTGCCAATCGGTTAAAGGAGGGTTTCGTCATGGTGCGGAACCCTTATCATCCGATACAGGTGACGCGCTATGTATTGGATCCGGCTGTGGTGGATCTGATCGGGTTCTGCAGTAAGAATCCCGGACCGATGCTGCCGTATATGGACCTGTTGAAGGCTTATGGCATGTATTGGTTTGTAACGATCACGCCTTACGGCAGAGACATAGAGCCTCTGGTGCCGGACAAGATGAAGGTGATCGAAGATTTCAGGCGGATTTCGGAGGCGGCAGGCGCGGATTCCATGGGATGGCGGTATGATCCGATCTTTTTGAATGAAACTTACACCAAAGAATATCATATGGAGCAATTTGAACGAATGGCGGAGGCACTGGAGGGATATACCGGAACCTGCGTCATTAGTTTTATTGACCTTTATCAGAAGGTACGTAAAAATTTTCCGGAGGCGGTGCAGGTCGCGAGGGAAGGCAGGCTGTATCTGGGAGAACGTATGGCGCGGATCGCAAAAATGCACGGCATGACGCTCAGACCCTGCGGGGAGGGAAATGAGCTGGCACAGTTCGGGGCGGACTGCAGCGGGTGCATGACGGTGAAAACCTATGAGACTGCCTTACACCGCACATTACGGCTCCCGGCGAAGACACCCTTGCGCAAGGAATGTGCCTGCTTTCTGGGCGGAGACATCGGTGCGTACAATACCTGCCTGCATGGGTGCAGATACTGCTATGCCAACTACGATCAGGAGACGGTGCGCAGAAATTATGCCAAACATGATCCGAAATCTCCGTTTCTCATCGGCGGCAGCATGCCGGAGGACGTGGTGCATGAGGCGGAGCAGAAAAGCTGGATCAATCGGGCGGATATGCCCGGACAGCTGACATTGGAACTGTAAGGGCCGGCGCGATCCGGCTCTTTTATTGTGAAAAAACATAAATTTATTGAAAAACAATAAAAATGTATTGACAAACAAAAACTACGCGCTATAATGGGAAAAAAGGAGGAAGAATAAATGGCTACAGATAAGAAACAAAATATTTCAAATAAAGATTTAGATGATATCATGCGGCAAAAATTATTTTTGACAAAATGGACCAAGTATCTGTTGGATTTTATGTTTTATTCCGGCATATTGGTGACGGTGAGCCTGCCGTTTTCTGTCAAGTGGATCGGTCAGTTTTATGAACCGGCAGTGGAGCATTATGAAGAAACCGTAATCATCTATTTTGTTCTGGGAATCGCGGCGTTAGTCTTGATCCGGGAACTGAGGAGAATATTTAAGACGGTGTTGGCGCAGGATTGCTTTGTGATGGAGAATGTGATCAGTTTGCGTAAAATGGGTAACTGGAGCTTCTTCATTGCACTGATGTCAGTGGTGCGCACAATTGTTTATCTCACGAAGGCAATGTTGGTGATCATTTTGGTCTTTGTGATCGCCGGACTGTTTAGCAAGGTGTTGGCGCTGGTGTTCGAGGAGGCCGTCCGCTACAAGGAGGAGAATGATCTGACAATCTGAGAAGTTGGCGGGAAGCATTTTGAGTCAATGAGTTTAAAGACAGCGAGGTTGAGATAAATGGCGATTGTAGTAAATCTGGATGTGATGATGGCGAAGAGGAAAAAGGGACTCACGGAGTTAGCCGGGGAAGTAGATATCACTCTCGCAAATCTGTCTATCTTAAAAAATAATAAGGCAAAGGCAGTGCGGTTTTCCACGCTGGAGTCTATCTGCAAGGCTTTGAACTGTCAGCCGGGGGATATTCTGGAATATGTGCCGGATGAGGGAGAAAATCAGTAAGCAGAACAAATAAATCAGATTAATAAAATTGATAGGAGGATGGATGAAATGAACGAACAAACAAGTGCGGCTCAAAATATGACACAAATGTCACAAAATATGCAGCAACAGGCAGGCCCCTATATCGTGCCGACGCCGGCAAAGCCTGTAAAGGAGGACACGGAGGCAACCAGGCGGATGAAGGAAAACTTCGGATTCTTTGGACCGGTGACTTTCCTGTATGCGTTGTTTTACGCTTTTTGCATGTTTCGGAACGGTTCGGGTGTCACTTTCCCTTTTTTCATAGCCGCAAGCCTCTTGTATTTGTGCTTCTCGTTGTCAAAACTGGGGCTTACCTTGAAAAAAGGAAGCGGCTTCTATATGACGGGGATGATACTGCTTTCGGTTTCCACCTTCTGCACAGACGACGCCAGGATCATCGGGTTCAACAAGACGGGGATTTTCCTGCTGATGATGAGTCTGCTGCTCAAGCAGTTTTATGACACGGCGCAGTGGAAGCTGGGGAAATATCTGGGCAGTATCTTTCTGATGGTGTTTGCGTCCATCGGGGAACTGGCAAGACCGTTTCAGGATGTGGTCCGTTATATGAAGCAAAGAGGCAAGGGCAACAGGACGGTGGGATATGCTTTGCTCGGAGCCGTATTGGCGGTGCCTCTGCTGGTGGTTGTGATCGCGCTTTTGGCCAGTGCGGATGCATTCTTCAGGCAGTTGACGGATCAGGTTCTGTCCGGGGTCAATTTGGAAAATCTGTTTGACATCATCTGTCGGGTGCTGTTTCTGTTTTTTGCGGCGTATCTGTTGCTCTCCTATCTTTGCAAACATACTTTGAGCGAAGAGGTGAAAGATCACAGACATGGGGAGCCAGTGTTGGCGATCACAATCACGGGTCTTCTATCCGTGGTGTATGTCCTGTTTTCCGGAATCCAGATCTTTGGGCTTTTCCTGGGGAAGTTGCAGCTTCCCGATGGTTATACCTATGCGGAATATGCCAGAGAAGGATTTTTCCAGTTGCTGGCGGTGAGTATTCTGAATCTGATCATAGTGCTGGTATGCATGAGCTTTTTTAAGGAAAGCAAAGTGTTAAAAGGGGTTTTGACAATTATGTCACTCTGTACTTTTGTCATGATTGCTTCCAGCGCACTGCGTATGGTTCTCTATATCCGGTCTTATTATCTGACTTTTTTGCGGATACTGGTTCTGTGGGCGCTGGCACTGTTATTCGTACTGTTTTTCGGCGTGATCGCGAGCATCTATCGGGAGAAGTTTCCGTTGTTTAAGTACAGTGTGGCGGTGGTGACGGTGCTGTATCTGGTGTTATCCTTCAGCCATCCGGATCTGATCATCGCGTATGTGAATGTGCAGAGTGCAAACAATGATTATCGTTATCTGAGTAATCTCAGTGCGGACGCAGCGCCGGTGCTGATCCCCTATCTGAAAGAATTGGGGTACGACTTTGAGGTTGTATCCATTCCCGGTTCCGATAATCCGGGTGAATATTTGCGGGAGCAGCAGCGCGTATGGGATGGAATGCGGGAAAACGGATACAAGAAATCGGATCCGGATGGATTCGGATATTATTATCTGCTGCATCTACAGCAGGCGACGGAGAACTTTGGCATCAGGACTTACAATATCTCCAGGCATATGGCGATCAGGCAGGTCGCGCAGGCAAAATAAACGGGATCGTGTTTTGGGAGGAGCAGAGAAGATTAAGATGCAGGAGATGGGACGCGGAGCAAAAATACTTACGGGTATGCTTATCACGCTGATCGTTTTTACAGGCATATATGAGACAGTTTTTCATACAGTGCCCGACGGTTTGGTTTTAAGGGTATGGTACCAGAAGATTGTGTTTGTCCTCATTATGGTATGGCAAATTTTCCTGGTCGTCTTGACGGTGTGGATCAGCGCAAAGGTTTTTGGCGTAGTGGAATCAAAGGCAGCCAGATATATCGGAAGATTTGGAGTGTGGATCAGCAGTATATTTCTGGTGCTTTTTCTGGGGCTTGTATGGATCATCAAACTGTTTGGCATGGAGACGGAGTACGGGAACGACAATGGCACGATCACCGTCGCACACAGTGATTTTTGGGAGGAAACGGAATATTCCCTATGGGAGAAAGAAAGCTTTTTGTATCGAAGATACCTGCGTCAGAGTGCCGGTCGCAATGATATAAATCCCGATCAGACCATGAAGCAGTTCCTGAGAGAAAAATATCCGCAGCAGTATGACGATCAAGATAACCGGCAGACGAAGCCTGCCGAAGGATACGCGTCTGCACCGGAGGAAGCGGTTGCTCCGGTGGATAGCCAGTATACCGCAAATAAGCAAAATGACGGTCTGGTGGCCATCTATGAAGTTCTGTCTGATGCAAAAATTAATTCGGAAAACGAATACCGTTTTGAGACATCTTTCAGCTCTCACGGTGAGCCGCAGGCTGTTGTCTATGAGGACGGGCAGGTGGTGCGGTTCCTTCGGTATGACAGGGTATCCGGGAACGGATCGTGTTATCTTTATGTATATTATGAGTCGGTAAAAAAGGAGGACGGTTCTTATTCACCGACGGACGCCCGAATTCTTGATATGTATGCGTATGTGGTGGCTACCGGGCAGGTGGTGTTATCCGGGAAAAAGGCATGGTCGGATCTGGGAAATGCGGAATATAGAGAAGTGACGGGTGAATAGCCGGAAACGGCAGAAAGGTATAGGAAAGAGGTAAAATGAAAAAGATTGTCAAAGCAGTACTGACACTGATCTATGGAATCGGTGTCGGGTGTACAATTTACTACGGAATAAAGTTTTGTATGCACTCCACATATGTGGCGAATCCTGATGCCATGCTTCCGTTCATGGAGTATGAGAGAGCCTTTGGTATCATGGCGCTGGGGTGTCCTTTTATGATCGCTTCTACGATTTCCATGATCTGGGCGTATGGGCTGCACAAGGCAGAACATCCAAAGCGGAAAATCCTTTTGCTTTCTGTGCCGGCGGTCCTGGATGCAATACCGTTCCTTTTTATTATTTTAGTGTTGGTGATAGGATTGGCGAAGGATGTGATAAGAGGGTGGTAATTTTAGAAGAAATCGCAAGTGGTATTTTGCTGCTTGACGATTTCTTTTTTTTTATTAAAAATATTTGGAAAAAAATGTCGTCTATATAGGTGAAGCAGTTAAAACTACAGGACGGAGAAATCAGTATGGAGGATTCCAAGATCATAGAATTATATCTTGAGCGCGACGAGCGGGCGATCAGTGAGACAGACCGCAAGTACGGAGCGCTTTGCCACACGATCGCGCTGCATATATTGTCGGACGAGCAGGATGCGCAGGAGTGTGTCAACGATACCTATCACCGGGTATGGAAATCAATTCCGCCGCAGATGCCGGATAACCTGAAGTGCTGGCTGGGCAGGATCGTGCGGAACATTGCGTTGGACCTTTGGAGAAAGAATCACAGGCAGAAGCGATACAACGGTATGGAGTTAATCCTGGAGGAGATGGAGGAGTGTATTCCGGTGGGCAGCACGGTAGAGGATCGCCTGGAAGAACTGGAACTGGGGAGACTGATCAGTGAATGGCTGCGGACATTACCGCCGGAGGATAGAGTGCTGTTCATTAAGCGGTATTGGAACGGTGAGCCGGTAAAGGATGTGGCGAAGAATCTAAGGATCAGTGCAAACAAAGCGGCCGGGCGTCTGTACAGATTGCGGAACAGTTTGAAAGAATATTTGGAGAGGGAGGGCGTGAGCCTATGAGTGGAGCGGAGATTTTGTATCAGGGGATAACGGAGATCGATGATGATCTGATCGAGATGGCACAGAATTATAGTTATGAAATTTGCGGTATACAAAAAGGCGTACAAAACTATGATCCACAGAGGTATGGTGTGCGAAAAAAGAATTTTTGGATCAGATGGGGTTATAGCATTTGTGCAGCAATCATTGTTGCGGTTTTGTTGACTCTGCCCATGAATCGAGTGATGGTGGAGGATCCAGGGGTGATAAAGGAAGAACAGATTGATGGGGAACAGAGTGGAGCATCGCAGACCGCAGACATTGAGACGAAACTTATAGAAGACTATTCGGGACAGGAGACAACCGGGAGCGCGGGCGGAGTTGTCGGGGAAAGCCAGGCAGCAAAGAAAACGCTGATTGTCAATGAAACAGATCAGATGATAAGTGCGGATATGGATGTCCGTTCCGTCTCGCTTTTGACCAAAATGCCTGAAGAGGTTTATGAGGAATGCTGGGAGGATTTCCGTGCAACAATGGGAATCGGATGCGAGGAATTTCAAGCAAGTATTTTTCCGGAGAGCATCTGGGAGACGCGGGATGTGATCAGACTGCTAAACGGCAATCATGAAACTGCCGATTATCAAATGCATGATTATGTTTTCTATTTTAAGAAAAAAGCAGATAGGGTGACGGTAAAGGTTGCGGCATGTGCGTTTGAGGAGCCCTTGCGGGACTATTATATATCCTGCGACACACCCGGGGAATCTATGTTAAAGCAAGGTATTTCGGCAGTTGTATACAAGTGGCAGGATATGTTGATAGCGCAGTTTGTGTGCCGCGGGATTCATATGGATGTGGAGACAAACGGATTGGCGGAGGAGGAACTGGCGGAATTATTGAATCGGATTGTGATGAGTGGAGTGCATTCTCAGTCTTATTCGGACACAGCTGATGTGCCGGTTGACGAAAGCACCTACCATGAGGCGAGAACCTATTCCGCAGAGATCATGGACCTGCAGGAGCGGATCAGCCAGGCGATGGTGGATCGGGAGCTGCCTTTTGTGATCTCATCGGCAATTCGTGAGAATCCGGACAGGATTGTGGTTACGGTCACGACGCAGGATGAGGCGCTTTTGGCAGAAATTCGGGCTTATGATACGACGGGAAAACTGTTGGAGATTCAATTCGCAGGAGAGAACGGTCAGGCTTCCATAGAAGATATGGCGGTGTTGGAATGATAGAGTAATTTTCACATGGATTCTACGAAGCGTAGATGGATAGAGAGCCTGTAGAGTCGTATATTCAAGTCAAAAGACAGGAGGGATTGTCATGAGACTGAATACTGCGGCGGCTACGGGCTTTTTATTGTGTATGCTGGCTTTGTTTTACGGAGTGGCGACGAACGGAGGGCTTGGTGCGATTGTGAATCTGCTGCACTTTCCTTCTGCAGTCATTACATTTGGCGGCGCAATCTTTGCGGCTTTGATGACGGCGGATTCCTTTGCGGAATTCGGGGAGTGTTTCAAGAGTTTTGGGACGGCCTTTTTGCAGCCCAGGATGGAGGCGGAGGAGAGCTCGGAGCAGGTGCTTGTATTGGCTGATCTGGCGAGAAAAGAGGGGCTTCTGGCGTTGGAAGAGCATGCAGGGGAGACAGAGGATGCTTTCCTGAAAAAGGGCATCATGCTGGTGGTGGACGGTACGGCGCCGGAGCTGGTGCGGGACATTCTGGAATCCGAGATGCTGCACAGGGAAACAAACGGAAAGCGGTATGTGAAATTCTGGCAGGATCTGGGAGGTTTCGGACCGGCCTGGGGTATGATCGGAACCCTTCTGGGACTGATCAATATGATGCGCTCTATGGGAAATGATCCGGGCGCCGTGGGAGAAGGCATGTCGCTGGCATTGATCACGACGCTGTATGGGTCTGTCCTGGCGAACTGGGTATGTATCCCGGTGTCCAGGAAGCTGGAAAAGTATTATGCCAAGGAGCTGCTCCATATGGAGATCTGTGTGGAAGGGATCCTCTCTATTCAGGCGGGAGAGAATCCGAGAGTGATCCGCGAGAAGCTGAATTCTGTGATCGAACTGCGCAGGGAGGAAGATGCTGCGTAAGGCCGGCTTCCTATAATCCTGTATTGCGAAAAAACTACAAATCATGCATAATTATGGTTGAGACAAATGTTACCCGAAAGATATGGAGGGAGATACATGGCGACAAAAGGTGCGATCAAAGAATGGACGGATACAAAGCTCAAGGAGCCGAAGCTCTATCAGGTCATCATGCTGAATGATGATTTCACCAGCATGGAGTTTGTGGTGGAGATTCTGATTGATATTTTTCATAAGGATCCCGTGACAGCGGAGACGCTTATGCTGTACGTGCATAAGAATGGCAGAGCGGTTGTGGGAAAGTACCCGTATGACATTGCTCTGACGAAGATCGAGCAGGCGACGGACAGGGCGAGGGCACAGGGGTATCCGTTTCGGCTTACGATGGAGGAAGAATAGATGGAATTATCCAAAAGAGTGGAGGATGCCTTACAGAATGCGTATGCCTATGCGCAGGAGGAAGGTCTTGAATATATTACACCGGAGATCATTCTGTTGATGTTGTGCGGGGATAAGGAGTTTGCGTCAGCGTTCGGTGAATGCGGCGGAAATGAGAAAGAGCTGGCAGAGGCATTGAGGGCGTACATAAAGACTTATCAGGAAGCGACGGGCGCAGAGGAGCCCGAGCTGTCGGCGGGGGTGAACCTTGCGTTTACTTATGCGGCGCAGAGCTCGGCAAACAGTGGGAATGATACGATAGAGCTCAGACATCTTGTATTCGGGATCTGGCGGCTGAAGGAAAGTTTTGCGGTCTACTATATGGAAAAGCAGGATGTGGAAGTTTCGGAATTGCTCGGTCGACTGACTGCGATCGAGACGGACATGGATACGAATGAGGAAGAGGATGCGGATGAAGAGGAAGACTACAGTCAGCGACCGAGGGAGCAGGATGGGAAAAGCGGACGCACGCAGGCATCCTGGCGCCAGTATGCGCCCTGTCTGAACGATACGCTGGCAGACGCAAATCCGCTGATCGGGCGGGAGGACGAGCTGGAGCGGACGATACAGATCCTCTGTAGAAAAGAGAAAAATAATCCGCTGCATCTTGGCGAACCGGGTGTGGGAAAAACGGCGATTACTTACGGTCTGGTGCAGCGGATCAATGAGGGAAAAGTGCCGGAACCCTTGTCCCGTAGTCGGGTATTTGCGCTGGATCTGGGAGGAATGTTGGCGGGCACACAGTATCGCGGGGATTTTGAGAAACGCTTCAAAAAGGTACTGGGAGAAATCGAGAAAGAGGAGCAGCCCATTCTCTACATTGACGAGATCCATAATCTGGCAGGTTCCGGCGCGGTGGGGGAGAGCTCCTTTGATGCGGCGAATCTGTTGAAACCGTATCTTGTTTCCGGACATATCCGGTTTATCGGCGCTACCACTTTTGAAGAATACAAAAAATATTTTGAGAAAAATAAGAGTCTGGCGAGGCGATTTCAGACCGTGGAGATCAAGGAGCCCAGTGAGGCTGAGACCGTGGAGATTTTGAAAGGCTTGCGGCAAAAATATGAGGAGTTCCACGGTGTGATCTACAAAGAAGGTGTCCTGGAATACGCAGTTTCCATGAGTGCGAAGCATATCAATGAGCGCTTTTTGCCGGACAAGGCAATCGACCTGATGGACGAGGCGGGCGCCTACCGGAAACTGCATCCCGTTTCGGAGGATACAACTGTCAACCGGATCGTGGACAGAGACGTTATTGACTATGTGCTGACCAAGATCTGCCGTGTGCCACTGGAAACAGTCAAGACGGATGAGGCGGAAGGGCTGGCCACGCTGGAGGAGCGCATAAAAGGCAGGATTTTCGGGCAGGATGAGGCGGTTGCACAGGTGGTGAACGCGATCAAATTTTCCAGGGCAGGACTTCTGGAGGAGGGAAAACCTTTGGCGAGTCTGCTGTTCGTGGGTCCCACCGGCGTGGGCAAGACGGAGATTGCCCGAAGTCTGGCGGAGGAGATGGGCGTGAAGCTGATCCGCTTTGACATGAGTGAGTACGAAGAAAAGCATACGGTGGCGAAGCTGATCGGCGCGCCGGCGGGTTATGTGGGATATGAGGAGGGCGGTCTGCTCACCGAGGCGATCCGCAAGAATCCCTTTGCCGTGCTGCTTTTGGATGAGATTGAAAAGGCGCATGCCGACATTTACAATATTTTGCTGCAGGTGATGGATTACGCCACACTGACGGACAATCAGGGCAGGAAAGCGGATTTTCGGAATGTGGTGCTGATCATGACCTCCAATGCGGGGGCCAATCGGATCGGCAAAAAAGGCATCGGATTTGAGAGTACAGCCGAGAACGCCAGTGTGTTGATGGAGGAAGTGAAGCGTACCTTCCAGCCGGAGTTTCGGAACAGGCTGAACCGGATCGTAGTCTTTCACGGTATGGACGAAGCGATGGCAAGACAGATCATAGGGAAAAAGCTGGATGAATTAAAAGAGCTTTTGGAAAAGAAAAAGGTGGAGTTGCAAGTGGAGGAAAGTGCTCTTGATCTGATCAGGGAAAAAGGGGTCAGCGAGGAGTTTGGTGCCAGAGAGATTGACCGTGTAATCCGCAATGAGGTGAAACCTCTGCTGGTGGACGATATTTTGTTCGGGGCGCTGAAACAGGGCGGAACGGTGCGGCTTATGGCAAAGGACGATCAGTTTTGTATGGAGTGAGGTGTCGTATGCCTGTTTTCAAACTGGAGGAGGACAAAATCTATTTTCCGGCGCCGCAACTGGCGGAAAAGGACGGGCTGCTGGAAGGGTATGTAAACTTTTGATGAAAATATCTTCGCGAAAAGGAATACAATTTGTTATGTAACAAATTTTAAATAATTGGTCGGATGGAAAAAAACCATAAAACCGGTCAAAGACAGGAGGCGAAGATATGATCGGACAAGAGATTGGACAAGAACGGATCAAAACATAGAGGAATGCTGAGATACGGATGAGAGGAAAGGTGCAGACAAGATGGAAACCGTATGGATCAAAGAGGCCATTGCGAAATGTGAGGATGTGGAGGAGCTTCGGGAGAAAGTATTTCCTTTGATTCGGACGCAGAAGAAAATGTGGGCGGATAAAGTGGGGCAGATCCTTCAGGAGAAAGGTTTTACCAAAACAAAGTTTGCTGAAATCTGTGGAGTGAGCCGAGTGTCGGTGGATAAATGGTGCAAAGGCTCCGTTCCGAAGAATCGGGAGACATTTCTGCGGATCGGCATGGCTGCGGGCTATGACAGGGAACATATGGATCAGTTTCTGCAGAGGTATGGGCAGTATCCGGCGTTATATTCTAAGAGCCTTGAAGACTGTGTCTGCATTTTTGTGCTTCATCATGATTATGGTTTGGAAGCAAATGAAACATATCAATACATTCTGAACAAGATCAAGGAAAACATCATCAGGGATGACAGCGCGGAGGCGATGGAGGATATCAGTACGGTGCGTTTTGATGAGAAGCTTTCGGCAGTGCAGGACCAGGATGAACTGGAGAGGTTTATTACAGCCAATATTACCATGTTTGCTAATGCCTACCGCAAATTTTACGCATATGTTAAAATGAATATTCAGGCAAACTACATGGAACCTTTTTGGGTTGGGAGTTTTCATGAAATGGCAGAGATTCAGGGGTGGTCTTCGTCCCTGCGGCAGTGTGTGTCTGCCATCAATCAGGGGAAATGGTATCCCACCCGAAATAAGGTGATCTCGCTGGGACTGCATCTGAGCATGGATCATGAGCAGATTGACGAGATGTTGGAGCTTGCGCATATGGAACCGTTGTGCGCAAAAAATATTTTTGAGAGTGTGATCATGTTTATTCTGGAGGATGCCAGTCTCAATAACATGCTGAATGCGGAGTCGGAAGATTATGATCCGGAGGCGCTGTGTAATTATGCCAGAGAGATCTTGAGCAAGCTGGATATGCCTGAGGTGGATTCTTTTCTGTCAGAATTACCGGAGGAAAACGATGAATGGTAAGGACGGAAGCCAATTAATTGTGATAGAAAACGGACAATTGAATACATACGCGCTGGACGACAGGCTAGTGTGGGAGGTGGGCAGAGCCTCCAAAGGGAATCTGCCGGATATCAGGCTGTATTCGGACACTGTGAGCCGAAAGCATGGGAAGTTTCAGAACATGGACGGTGAGTGGTTTTATGTGGACTATTATGGGAAGAATGGTACTGTGTACCAGAGCAAACGTATCACTGCTGGAGCAAACGGACGTGTAAAGCCGATCATGCTGAAGGACAGAGATGTGTTTATCTTTGGTGGCGGCGAGACCGCGGTGATCAATCACAAAACAGTGTGGGCCATGTTTGTCGCTCACGGCAGTGACGAGAGATGGCGTGTGGCGGATACAAAAGGAAATTCCTTGTTTACTTTTACAGATGGCGCAGTTGCGGTGACAAGGGAAAAACCTGACAAGGGTACTGTGATCGATCTGGATCATGGCATGGCAATTTACATGGGGGATATTACATATTTGGCAGGGGACATCACATTAATATGACGGAGTGGAGCGAAGAGGAGAGAGAGGAATTATTGACCGGTCTGGAGGCCGGCGGAAACATCTTTCCGGGATTTGAACTGAATAGAGAGAACGGTAAGCTCAAACTACTGGGACGAGGCGGTTTTTCAGCTGTTTATGAGATGCATGGGTCACCCCCTGATGCAGGCAGGACTTATGCCTTGAAGGTGATCGGTATGGAGCGGCATACGGTCAGCGGGGAGCGGTTCCGGGAAAGCTGCCGTCTTCAGAGAAAACTGTCGGAACAGTCACCCTATATCATGCGTCTGTTGGATACCAGGGAGTTGTCATGTGAGGAGGGGCTGTTTCTGCAATTGATCCTCATGGAGCGCCTGGAACACATTCTGAAGAAAGACAAATTTCGGAATGTAGTGCTTCTTCGGGAAGACTTGAAGGAGGAGTCGGGGGTGCTACAGTTTGCGCTGCAGATTGGTCAGGCGATCCGGACAGCTCATGAAAATCAGGTGTTGCACCGGGATATCAAGCTGGAAAATATCTTTTGGAATGCGGAAGATCAGGTTTATCAGCTGGGAGATTTCGGGATAGCCAGATTTGTGGAAAACGGTCAGGCGGAGACGGTTGTGTATACAGACGGATATGGGGCTCCGGAGATCGAACGCAGACTGGTTGACAGGTACAGTGCTGCGGCAGATATTTATTCTTTTGGGATCACATTGTATTTATTGCTGAATGGACTAAAATTTCCGGCCTCGGACCGATACAGGGCGAATCCGGCACAGTATGATCCGGAGTTTGTGTTTCCTGCACCGGAGAAAGCATCCCCACAGATGGCAGGGATTCTTCGGAAAATGTGCAGCTTTTATCCGGAGCACAGGTATAAGTCCATGGAGGAAGTACTGGCTGAACTCAGGTGCTTGGCAGAGGAGGGAAAGCATACAGAGCAGATTGCCCCGGATGCGGAAACGGAAGATAAGGTCACGGTGACATACAGGGAGTGGACACGGTATGACCGGGCAGTACGGGCTGCGGGCAGTCGCATAGAACGGCTACGGCGGGAGCGCGCCCAGGCCCGTTTATACCGGTGGATGGAAGCAGAGAACACGGTTCTTTTTGCGTTACTCTTCTTGCTTCTTATGTATGGGTTACAGAAAGATACAGAATTTCTGGCAGATTGGCGTTTCTGGAGTTTCCCGGTGGTGGTGCTCATAGAGGCGGTTTTATTAAAGATTAAAGATTTTCATGTGGTGTTTGGCGCTGTAGCGCTGATGACCGGCGTTTATTCCATGATGACAACCAGCATCACTGTGATCCACATCGTCTTACTGATGGGGTTGCTTTCAGGCATACCTGCGATCGCGGCAGCAGGAGTCATCGCTGTGATCGGGTGGATTTTTATACAACTTGCAGGCGGCATTCCCTTGATGGATTTTCTTACGAGGGATTGGATCCTGTGGATTTATCCAGCAATCCTTCTATCAAGGATGCATGCATGGGCATGGATCTGGCTGGTGCTGGAGCGCGGAGAGAAAATCAATTGTATCGGTTGGAGAGAAAATGTATGGGAGGGAGCCTATTACCTGTTGCCTTATGTGAGTGTGGCGGTGGGCGTTATTCTCTGGGTAGTGCAGAAAGCAGGTGTTCTGGCAGTGCCGGAGGTAACCAGTCGCCTTCACCCGATTTTATCAGGTGTGGCGCTTTTTGTCGTGCAGGTTATAGAAGGATTGGGGGATCGGGATGTTTCTTTGGACGCAGGAAGAGATTGAGAAAATACTGATGCAACTGAATATGAGAGGGCTGCCTTTTGAAAAACATCCGTTTGCGGTTGTGGGAGAAAAGCCGGTACTTTTAGGCAGCGGCGGATATGCACATGTGTACGAGGCTATGGGCGGGTCTATGGAGAAACAGGGCTATGCCATCAAGGTGATCGGTTTCGCAGATCAATATGCGGATGAGCAGCTGTTCCGCCAGACCATACAGGTCCAGATGGATCTGGGGCTGCACCAGAAGCATGTGGTAAAGGTATATGATGCAGTCTGTCTAGACGTGTGGCTGGATCGTTACGATAATGTATATAGGGCAGAGACGCGGTCAAAAGAGGACTGGGCAGACGGATATGCACAGGAAAGAGCCGAAAACAAGCGGTATCTTCAGCTGCAGTTTATCCTGATGGAAAAACTGAATGCTGTGCTGACGAAGACAGAGGGGCATAGTCATCGTCTTTTTCCGTCCGCATTGTCTTCTTTCCAGGAAGCGGAGATCCAGAAGCTGGCGCTGGATATCGGAACCGCATTAGCGGAAGCACATGACAAAAATATATTGCATCGGGATATCAAACCGGAGAATCTTTTCTATTCTCCCCAGACAGGGCAGTATAAGCTGGGGGACTTCGGTATTGCCCTGAAGACAGCGGAAGGTATGGCAAGCACTGTTGCATATACGGACGGCTACGGCGCGCCGGAGATCATCCGCAGGTCGGATGATAAATATGATGTGACCGCAGACATTTATTCATTGGGTATGACCCTGTATGTGCTTTTGAATCGGCTGAAATTTCCGGGATCCAAAGGATATCGGGTAAATGCCAAACTGCAATATGAAAAAGATTTTGTTTTGCCCAGACCGGAGACCGGAAGCGATGCTTTTGTAAGGGTCATAGAGAAAATGTGCCGGTTTGATCCGGACGACCGCTATCAGTCTATGGATGAAGTGCTGTTGGAGCTGAAAGGCATAGCAGATGGGGATCTGGTAAAATACCAAAGGTTGCATGGACGGCTTTTGGCGGTGTTGGGCGGTGCGTTTTTGATTTTGGGAATGGCTTTGTGGAAACTGACTTTTCTGCCAGATCTGGAGTTTGTCTTATCGCCGGTCAGTTATATATTTTTGACGCTTTGTGTGTCGAAGTTTCTACTGGCAGAACACCGGAGAGATACCACTCGGTTTAAACTGTTTACGTTGGTGTTAGGAGGCTGGCTGTGTTTTTCCACCGGATTTGCCTGGTGGAAGCCGGCTTTATTGCTTTTATTATTTGCGGAGGATACGCTGGGAGGATTCTGGGGAATGGGAATACTTGCGGCGAATTTTGCGTATTTGTTGGCGGGAAAAGATGCCGGGCTCGTCCGGCAAATGCAGGATCATCGCTGGACGGCAGCTACACTTTTGCCCATTGCAGGTGTGTTTATTCTGCAGACTTATGCCATATTTGCGCAGGAGAGGAGCGGCAGGCAGAATGATCATCTCACGAAATTTTTTTTGCAGGACAATCTGCCTTGGATCCTTGTGGCGCTGTATTTTGGAAATCTGTTATCGTGGGGCGTTACTATACCGGCTCTGATGACAGAGCGGAACTTATCTGTGTTGGAGAGTCTTCCGGGCGCAAAATGGTTTTTGGCGATTCCGTCTGTCCAGCTCATAAAGGCGGGAGTGGCCGGACTTGTATTTTCCGTGTTCTGGATGATCCGGCAGGGGATATTAAAGCGGAGATAAGAGAATTTTAGGGAATTTTAAATTAGTTTTAAATTATTGATTGACAATTATTGTCGGATGTTGTAATATAAAAACACTTCAGTAAGCGCATTTTTGAAATCAAGAGCATTTCGCTCAAATATTCATAGCACAAATGATGTGATGCCGATAAACCAATTACAAAGGCGATTTAAGAAACTATAAACGATAAGGAGATAAGAGAACATATTGTCCAAAAAGAATGTAAAGAGAAAGATTCAATGGCATCCCGGATTTGTAACAGGCTTAGACTTGGAACTGAGTGAATATCAGAGCGGAATGACACAGGAGAGAGAATATAATCTGAATACAAAGCCACTTGCAATAGATGTATTGATCAGGAAAAATGATAGCACTGCAATCAAGAACAATGAAATAGGCAGGTTATTCCGACGATATAATATTATAGAATATAAGTCGCCGGATGATCATATGGACATCGATACTTATTATAAGGTAAATGGATATGCGTGTTTGTTTAAAGCCGGCGGTGACCAGGTCGATTCTATAAAAGCAGAGGATGTAACCATATCATTGTTCAGACATACGAAACCCAAAGGACTATTTCGTCGATTTAAGCGGGAAGGAATATTAATAGTGAATCCATACCCCGGCATTTATTATGTGAAAGGAAATACCATGTTTTCTTTACAGATTGTTGTGACAAGAGAATTAGATCCGGATAAACATATTTGGTTGGTGGCATTGTCGGGACGGTTGAAAAAGGAACAAGTAGAAAAAGTTTTAAAACGTGCATCACAGCTTACGAATCAGAGAGAAAAAAGATTAGTGGATTCTGTTTTACAGGTCTGCATTGTGGCAAATCAAACAACTGTAGAGGAATTAAAAAAGGAGGAAGAGAGTATGTGCCAGGCATTGAGAGAAATCATGGAGCCGGAATTAAAGCAGAGTATGAAAGAAGGAATGGAAAAAGGAATACTTGCGACAGTTAAGTCGCTTCGCGAAGTAGGGCAGAGGGAGGAAGATATCAAATCCATTATTGTAAAAAATTTTGAATTGCTACCTGCAGAAGCAGAGAATTATATGATTTCCTAAAGGAAAGAGACAAGAATATTCAAGATTTCAAATTGGAATTTTGAACGGCAGTCTATGTTTACTCATGAAAAAAGCACCGCATCAGCGGTGCTTTTTTGCATGTAAACTTTGCTTGAAAAAAGGCATTTCAGCTTGCGGTAATATGGTTACAGTTCCTGATCGTGCTCGCAGGGGACGTAGCTGACGATGTCTGAAATGTCACAGTCCAGAATGCGGCAGAGATCATTCAATGTCTTGGTGGTAACGTCCAGGTTATTCTTCAACCGGTTGAGCGTACTGAAAGACAGATGATGATTCTTGTTCAGGGTGTACCAGTTCTCTTTGCTGTTTTTTAACGTATTCCAAAAAGGTGTATAGTCAATCATATGCTTATTATGTCCCAAACATTTGTTATCAATAATTTTATTGTACTGCAAATTATGTGCTTGACTATCTTCGTAAAAACGAATATAATATCGAATCAGCAGCATGGGTGAAATTGTGGTGCAAACAGCAGATAAACCAACATATGGGAGGAGAAAAAATGAGTGAAGTGGTTATGTGCAGTAAATGTAAGACATGGGTTTCGCCGGGGGCAAAGACCTGTCCGAAGTGCGGCGCGCCGATTGTGTCACAGGAGATGCTGAATCAGGTGATTGTGCAGAGGGATGAGGCAGAGGAACAAAAAAAGAAAAATATAGCCGTAATCATATCATCGGTTATTTTTCTTATTGTTATGTTTATGACGGTGAGTAATTTATTGGAAATCGGTGGTGCCTTGGGGGGAGCTTTGATCGCAGGCATAATTGCAGGACTAGTGGTAGGGGGAATACCCTGTGGATGGATTGGAATAAAAGGTGTACGGGATAAAATGAAATGGATGCTATATATAATTCCCATTGGTCCCGTTGTTTGGGTGGTCTTTGTTGTGTGGTTTGCGTCTGTGGCTGGAATTGTATTGTTTCCGGTATACTTAATTTCGTTTTTTGTAAATTTGGCCAAAAAGAAGAAAGCATAATAGAAACATTAATTTTTGCATGGGAGGAAATCAATTATGGCAAAGGAAACCTATATTGTAAACTGTTGGTCTGTGGATGTTAACACAACCGTGGCGGTCTATGAGAGCTTTGGCTGGGAGTTGGTATCGAACAATATATCTACAACGGTACAGGCCAGTTATGATACTGCAATTTCAGCAGAGAATGAGTTGACGTTCAGCAGGGAAAAAAGCATGCCTTGGTATAACGAAGTATGTAAACTTCAAATGCAGTATGATGAGTTGCAGGGAAAAATAAACTCTATCGAGGAGAGTGAACCGGAGGAGAAGAAACCGAGTACAATCCTGGCGATCATTTTATTGTTTTGTTATTTTATCCCCGGGATTGTTTATTATTATGGATACAAAGCAAGTCAGAAAAATAAGGTCAAAAAGTGGCATGCAGAAAACGATGGAGTACTTGCAAATCTGAAGAGTCAGCAGGTGACCATTTTGAACCAGAGCAGAGCGGTGATTGAGGGATAATACCAATACCACGCAATGCGGTAACAGAATAAATTTAATCAATAGGAGAACGGTTATGAAAAGACAGTTATTAGCGCTTGTAATGGCATTCGGTATGGCGTTCGGGTTGACGGCATGCGGAGGTAAAGAAGTTACTTCGACAGAAACGCAGATGTCAAAAGCATCTTCAGAAGCAAATGTGGAAGATTCAAGAGACAACGATGCTCCGTCAAGTGAGCAAACTCAGGATGTGAATATAGAACTGAAAGAAGGAGATGTCACAAATCAGATTTATCTCATGAACGGCATCAGATTTACCTCCTCTGAGCCGTTAGAGTTTGTAGGTGAAACTCGCGAGAATGAAACAGGCTGGCATTACGGAAATGCATATGTTGGTTTTGCTGATTATACGGATAAGGATTTGGATATTCCCAATATTATTTATGTGCCAGAAGGGTATTATGGTAGTCAGGTAACCCCGATTACAGAAAATTCTTCAGGTAACGTTTGGTTAGCGTTTGTAACTCATATCGGGGAAAGTAAAATATATGTTTATATGACCTCTAGGGGAGAACTTGAAGATAAAGAGGAACGCTTTCTGAAGGTTGTTGCTGACTTCCTAAAAACTAATAATGTTCAGACAAAAGAGGTGTCGAAAGTTTATTTTGACAGGGAATACATAGATGAAGAAGGTCATGTAGGAAGATTTACGAGTCCCGATGATATATCAAATAAATGGATTCAATTTGAGAATGGCGTAGCCTTTCCTGTTTCTATTTCAATGGAATATAACAATAAGTATGGGGAGTGGGACATTAAGGATACAAACCTGCATGTTGAGGGGTATATTAAGACATCCATCTATAATGATTATATGGAAAGCAACGGATTTACTTTGGACAGTTTTGTCGGGGGACTAAAGACTCCGGAAGGAGTTTACAGTGGTTTGTCTAGTATTGCGGATGAGCATAATCCGGGAGGATCAACTACATTTTCATTTCTGACGTTAAGCAATAAAGGCGACTATTTGGAGATCAGTCTTTGCCTGTCTGATGACGATGTGGCTTACGGGGAGACGATTAGTGATGATCAGGTGCTTTATGGAAGCAAAATTTTTATGCAGGTAATTGAAGATTTCTTAAAAAGCGGAAACACCGAAGTCAATAGTGTTTCGGATATAACGTTTGATGTGGATTACATGCTTGAGAATCAACCCAAGTATGGAAGAGTAAAGGGAAGATTTATTAGTCCCGATGAAATTGTAACAGGGCAATAGTATATTTGGCTAATGGTTATTATCATAATCTTCGATAAAAGCCCCTTAACTCAGAAGCCGGTACATGGACGGAAACGTTGGTGTGCCGGCTCCTATTTTATATGTGTAAACTTTCCTTGAAATCTCGCCCCTCTTGTTTTGCTACCATTGTTTCAGAAGCAAGCAATGCAGAAGATATATGGCAGGAGGGCGTATTATGGCAAATAACTACTTGATCCCGCAGATTGAGAGAGAAAGCGCAGCCGGGGTTCAGCAGGTTTCCCTGGTTACGGACGCATTCAGTAACCGCAGGCTGTTTTTGTTCGGTGAGATCAACGAGGCGCTGGTGTATTCTTTTACCATGCAGATGTTATATCTGATGGAGGATACACAGTCTGAGATCAATATATACATTGACAGCCCCGGAGGCGAGGTAAATTCTGGGTTGGCGATCTATGATCTGATCCAGTACTGTAAAGCGCCTATCAATATGTATTGTGTGGGTCTGGCCGCGAGCATGGGGGCAATCGTTTTTGCGGGAGGTCAGAAAGGACGCAGATTTATGCTGCCTCACAGTAAGGTGATGATCCATGAACCGATGATCGCGGGAGGTCTGGAGGGTTCTGCATCAACCATTCGGAGTACAGCAATGAAGATCCTTCAGATGAGACAGTTACTGAATAGTATTTTGGCAAAGCATTCCGGGAAGACGACACAGGAGATCGACAGGGCTACGGAGCATGATAATTTCATGTCGGCGGAGGAAGCCATCGCATTTGGACTGTGCGATGCGGTTGCGGACAGGATCTGAGGCTGAGGAAAGGAGAACAGGAATATGACACAGGATTTGTATGGCTCCATGATTTTGCCGGACGGCAGATATTATAGTATGGATGACAGAGTGACCAGACGGAATAATAACGTATTGGTGGTGGGGACGACAGGGTCGGCAAAGACCCGAACGGTTATCACGCCGAATCTGCTGGAGTGTGTGGGGAGTTACATCGTGACGGATCCCAAGGGGAACCTTTATCGTAAGTGGGGCGGTTATATGAAAGAACACGGCTATCGGGTAGTGCGGCTGTCTTTTATCCATCCGGAGCAGTCGGTGCGTTATAATCCCCTTCAGTATGTAAAGACGACGCAGCAGATCCAGCAGTTATCCAGTGCGCTGGTGTATTCCAGACCCGGGTTTGGCAGCAACGATCCCTTTTGGGATGAGAGTTCCCTGATGTTGATCAATAGTCTGATCGCTTATGTGAAAGAAACGGAGCAGGATCATTCACCGGACTGTAATTTTCACAGTATTCTCGAACTTCTCAGAAAAAGCGGAAGAGAGAGGTCGGACAGCAGGGAGAGTCTGTTATCCCGGCTTATGGAGAGGCTGCAAAAAGTCCATCCTGACAGCTGGGCCTATAAACAGTTCCAGAATGTGAATCAGGCGCCGGAGAAGACTTACCATACGATCATCGTGACATCCACAGCGAAATTCAGCTCTGTTGATACGGAGGAGCTGGCACAGATGATGGCGACGGATGAGATTGATCTTCCTTCTATCGGTCGGCAGAAGACAGCGGTATTTGTGGAGGTGTCGGATTCGGATCGCTCTATGGATATGCTGATCAATATGTTTTTCACGCAGGCCATGAATCAGCTTTGCACGTACGCGGACGAGCAGTGTAAGGACAGCGAGCTTCCCGTGCCGGTACGGTTTTTTATGGATGACTTTGCGACAAACTGTCGAATTGATAAATTTGAAAATATGGTCTCCAATATCCGTTCCAGAAAGATCTCGGTTGTTCTGGTCCTGCAATCTCTTGCACAGTTGGAGCAGAGTTATGGCGCGGGTGCGCGCACGATCATTGATGATTGTGATACCCTGATCTATATGGGAGGCAATGATCCGGCCACAGCGCATGACATTGCCATACGGTGTGACAAGACAACGCAGACGATCCTGCACATGCCGCTTGGAAGCAGCTGGATCTTCCGCAGGGGCGAGAAACCGTTTTCGTGCAGGAATATGGAACTGAATGATTATCTGCGTGTGAAGAACATATCAGCCCGTGACCAAGGTGGTCCATTTGCTCAGATCCCAGACCTCTGATGCCAGCCCGTCATAGAATTCGGGCTCATGACAGACCATGAGAATGCTGCCCTTATAAGCAATGAGAGCCCGCTTTAATTCGTCCTTGGCGTCCACGTCCAGGTGGTTGGTGGGTTCGTCCAATACCAGTACGTTGGTGGGGCGGTTGATGAGCTTGCACAGGCGCACCTTTGCCTGCTCGCCGCCGCTCAACACTTTGACGAGACTTTCGATATGCTTGGTGGTAAGACCGCACTTGGCCAGTGCGGAGCGGACTTCATACTGGCTGAAGCCGGGGAATTCCTGCCAGATCTCCTGGATGCAGGTGTTGCTGCCGTCACCGCTCATTTCCTGTTCAAAGTAGCCGATCTCCAGATAATCGCCCTGTTCCGTGGCGCCGGAGACGGCAGGAATCAGACCTAGCAGGCTTTTTAGCAGTGTGGTCTTACCGATGCCGTTGGCACCGATCAGAGCAATCTTCTGACCGCGCTCCATCGTGAGATTCAAAGGTTTGGACAAAGGCGCGTCATAGCCGATGACCAGGTCGTGGGTCTGGAAAAGTACGCGGCCCGGTGTGCGGGCTTCCTTGAAATGAAACTCCGGCTTGGGTTTCTCGGCGGCCAGTTCGATCACGTCCATTTTGTCCAGTTTTTTCTGGCGGGACATCGCCATATTGCGGGTGGCAACCCGGGCTTTGTTGCGGGCCACGAAGTCCTTCAGATCCGCAATTTCTTTCTGCTGCTTGTTATAGGCAGCCTCCAGCTGGGATTTTTTCATGGCGTAGACTTCTTGAAATTTATCGTAATCCCCAACATAACGGTTCAGTTCTTTATTGTCCATATGGTAGATCAGATTGATGACGCTGTTTAAAAATGGAATGTCATGACTGATCAAAATAAATGCATTTTCATAATCGTTCAGGTAACGTTTGAGCCATTCAATATGTTCTGCGTCCAGATAGTTGGTGGGCTCGTCCAACAGGAGAATGTCCGGCTTCTCCAATAGGAGTTTGCCCAGCAGGACTTTGGTGCGCTGACCGCCGGAGAGTTCCGTCACATCGCGCTCCAAGCCGATCTCTGTGAGTCCCAGTGCCCTGGCCACTTCCTCCACTTTGGTGTCAATCATATAAAAGTCATGCATGGTGAGCAGATCCTGGATAGTGCCAAGCTCCTCCATATAGGCTTCCAGTTCCTCTTCCGTGGCCTCGCCCATTTTATCGCAGATCTCGTTCATCTGGGTTTCCATCTCATAAAGGAAATCAAAAGCAGAGGAGAGCACCTGGCGCACCGTCATGCCGGCCTGCAGCACGGTATGCTGATCCAGATAGCCCACGCGGACGCGTTTTGCCCATTCTACTTTGCCCTCGTCAGGGGTGAGTTTCCCCGTAATGATATTCATAAAAGTGGATTTTCCCTCTCCGTTTGCCCCTACCAGCCCAATGTGTTCGCCGGGCAGCAGGCGGAAGGAAACGTCGTTGAAGATGGCGCGGTCGCCGAAACCGTGGGTTAAATGTTCTACGTTTAATATGCTCATGCTCTATGTCCCCTGTTTTCATTTAATCTGTGGTGATTATTGTGTGTGGTCAACTCTTTCATTATTTCAAGGAGAAGGCAAACTGTCAAGAAAATTGCGCTTTTTTGTTTGCATTGCAGATAGCCTTGTGCTATAGTAGTTGTAGTTTTGGGGTGTTTGGGGGAGAATAATAACAATTTACAAGAATGGAGAGAATGAAAGATGAGCATGGAACAGTTTTTCCTGTTGACAATGCCGGGTGCGGCATATATTGACCCTTCGGCGGTAACCTATGTGATCCAGGCGGTTGCGGGTGTGGTGATCGCGTTGGGAGCTGCGCTTACCATTTTCCGTCACAAGATTTTTGCTTTCTTTAAGGGAAAGAAAAAAACGGAAGAAGCGGAAGAGGCAATCGAATTCAAGAAGGTTGAAGAGGACAAATGAGCGTAGTGACAAACGGTATCATTGATGCGCTGGTATGGATGATCCATGCCTGCTATTTGCTGTGTAAGAATTATTGGGTTGCGTTGTTTCTCTTTACATTTCTGACAAAAGTGATCCTGCTGCCGTTGTCAGTGTGGGTACAGAAAAATTCTATCAAAACCGTGAAAATGCAGCCGGAGATGAATCATATCAAGGCAGCTTACTGGGGAAATCAGGATATGATTTCCGAGGAGCAGTACAAGCTGTTCAAGAAGGAGAAATATAGTCCTTTTGCAGATCTGATCCCGCTGTTTGTACAGTTGGCGCTGTTGATGGGTGTGGTGGAAGCGGTAAAGAAGGGAACGCCTTTGACCGCAATTCCTGCGCAGGCTCACGGAGCCACTTTGATCGTGCCGCTTTTAGCGGCATTGTCTGCTTTTATCATGTGTTATGTGCAGAATAAGATCAATGTGCTGCAGGTGGAACAGGGCGCCTGGAATCGATACGGAACAATGGTATTTTCCGTAGCACTTTCCCTCTATCTGGGTTTCTTTGTATCTATCGGCGTAGGTATTTATTGGACTTACAGTAATCTGTTGTCTGTGCTCCAGTTGGTGCTTTTGAACATTTGGATCAATCCCAAGAAATACATTGATTATGAGGCATTGGAGAAGAGCAAAGAAGAACTGAAAAAGACCCAGGAATTTATGACAGCGGGCAAAAAAGAGGATAAGAAAAACCCGTATCACAAGAAAGAGCTGGAGGATTACAAGCGTTTTCTGAAGGTTCCCGGAAAAAAGATCGTCTTCTATTCCGAGAAGAACGGATTTTATAAATACTATAAAAACATCATTGAAGAAATCATCAGGCGTACCAATATTGTGATCCATTACATCACCAGCGATCCGCTGGATGAAGTGTTCGGTATGGAGAGCGATCAGTTTAAGCCATATTATATCGGGGACAAGCGGTTGATCGTGCTGATGATGAAGCTGGAGACGAAGATCATGGTGATGACCACACCGGATCTGGAGAATTTTCAGTTGAAGCGCTCTTATGTAAAAAAAGATATCGAATATATTTATGTGCCGCATGATGTGAACAGTTCCAATCTGACCTTCCATGAGAATGCACTGGATCATTTTGACACAATCTTTGCGTCCGGCTTCAAGAACAAAGAGGAGATTGAAGAGCGCGAGCAGAAGTTTGGTCTGTCTGCAAAGCGGATTGTGGAGTGGGGATCCAGTGTCATTGACAACATGACGGTTTCCTACGAAGCGATGGAGCAGGAAGAAGCCCGGACCGGCGCAAAGGACAACAAAACGATTTTGATCGCGCCCTCCTGGCAGCGGGACAATATTATGGATTCCTGCATTGAGCAGATGCTGGATGAACTGGTGCAGCTGCCCTATCATATCATCGTGCGTCCGCACCCCCAGTATGTGCGGCATTTTGAGGAAAAGCTGAAAGCGCTTGCGGGTAAATACGAGGAAAAAGGTGTGGAGGTGCAGATGGATTTCTCCTCCAACAAGACCGTGTATACGGCGGATCTGTTGGTGACGGACTGGTCCAGTATTGCGTTTGAGTATTCGTTCTCCACGTTAAAGCCGGTATTGTTCATCAACACGCCGATGAAGGTGGTAAACCCGAATTACAAAGAGCTTTCCTCTGTGCCGGTGGATATCGAGCTCAGAGATAAAGTCGGAATTTCCCTGGAGGAGACGGCGCTTGAGGGCTTACGTCCGGCGGTGGAGAAGCTTTTGTTTGACAATCAGTTTTCCAGGGATTCCCTGCGGCAGATGAAGGAGCAGTATATCTATAACGTGGGCAACAGCGGTAAAGTCGGTGCGGAGTATATCATCAACCGGTTGGTGGAAATGCAGAAAAAGGGATAAAGAGCATGGCAAATCTGGGTATTCCCCAAAATACGATTGAAGTGCTGCAGAAGTATCACTTTAATTTTCAAAAAAAATACGGACAGAATTTCCTGATCGATACCGGTGTGCTGGATCGGATCATAGCGGCGGCAGGGATCACGAAGGAAGATTGTGTGCTGGAGATCGGACCGGGAATCGGCACTATGACACAGTATCTGGCGGAGGCTGCGAGAGAAGTGGTGGCGGTGGAGATCGATAAGGCGTTGATCCCGATTCTGAAGGATACGTTGTCGGTCTATGATAATGTGACAATTCTGAACGAGGACATTCTGAAGGTGGATATTAACGGGATCGTGCAGGAGAGAAACGGCGGACGGCCGATCAAGGTTGTGGCAAATCTGCCGTATTATATTACAACGCCGATCATCATGGGACTGTTTGAACAGCATGTGCCGTTAAAGAGCATTACGATCATGGTGCAGAAAGAAGTGGCTGACCGGATGCAGGTTGGTCCGGGCACAAAGGATTATGGTGCGCTGTCGCTGGCGGTGCAGTATTACGCCAAACCGGAGATCGTGGCAAATGTGCCTCCCAATTGTTTTATTCCGAGGCCGAATGTGGGAAGTGCAGTGATCCGGCTGACTCGTTATGAAGAACCACCGGTACAGGTGAAGGACGAGCACAAGCTGTTTGCATTGATCAGAGCATCCTTTAATCAGCGGCGCAAGACTTTGGTGAATGGTTTGGGAAATGCGTCAAATCTGCAGATATCAAAAGAGCAGGTGGCGCAGGCACTGGAGCAAATGGGACTGCCTACCACGGTGCGCGGAGAGGCGTTGACGCTGGAAGAATTTGCAGAATTGTCGAATCTGCTTTTTTAACGTTTCCGTTTTGACATAGCGGGACGTCTATGGTAAACTAAAAGATAAAAATGGGGATATTGGGGATAATTTTAGAAGTGGGAGAGAAATACCTTGGATAAAGTAGAGTACAAGCTTCGGTCAGATGAGATCAAGAAGTTGATTCAGCAAAAAGATTTCGCCCAGGCAGCAGAGATTGCAGATACCATTGATTGGCGCAGAGTGAAAAGCGTGATGATGCTGTGCACCATCAGTGATGTTTATAAAATGAACAGACGGTATGAGAATGCCAAGGACCTTTTGTTGTTGGCATATGACCGTCGGCCCGGTGGAAGAAGTATCGTTTACTCGCTGTGTGAGCTTTGCCTCAGGACGGGCGATCTCGTACAGGCGATGGAGTATTATAAAGAATTTGTCAATGTGGCGCCGAAGGATCCCGGACGCTATATTTTGCAGTATAAAATTTACGAAGATCAGGATGTCAGTCTGGAGGAAAGGATTGAAGTCCTGGAGGAACTGAAGAAGCACGACTACAGGGAAAAGTGGGCTTATGAACTGGCTTATCTCTATCACAGAGTCGGTCTGGCCACCCGCTGCGTGGAAGAGTGCGATGAGATGATCGCTTGTTTTGGAGATGGCGAGTATGTTGTGAAGGCGATGGAGCTGAAAATGCTGCATCAGCCGTTGACGGCAGAGCAGCAGAGAGTGTATGATCATCGCTTTGATCCCAAACCGGAGGAAGAGGAGTTCCTGGAGGAAGAGGAAGCTCTGGATGAGGAAGATGACGAGAGGTCTATAGGCAACGGCGGGAATGCAGAGGATCGTTATTCTGCACTTGATGATGGGCAGGCGGAAGAGCATACGGCAGTCTGGAAAAAAGAAGATGTCCAGGTGAATATGGTAACCGGGGACACGATCGTCTATGAGCCTGTGCGGGCAGAAGATCTGGCAGAATATGACTTGCGGGATACCGCACAAAAAGCGGAAGAATCGGAAATGGCAGAAGAGCCGGAAAT
>DFDT01000224.1:30200-33423 GCA_002368865.1 Lachnospiraceae bacterium UBA3821
GCCGGAAATGGCAGAAGAGCCGGAAGAGTCCATTGATTATGCTGACATCGAGCCGTCTGTGGAAATTCCGGAAAGGATCGAAGAGGAAGAACCGGATATTTTTGTAAAAACCATGGACGTGGGACAATACAACACGATCAATCTGCAGGCAGCACTGGCACAGGAGTTGAAGCCTTATCTGGACGATGCGGATGAGGAATTTGAATCCGAATCTATTGAGCCGGAAGTTGTCGAACCGGAGAGCATTGAGCCGCAGGTGGAGGAAACGGAAGCTTCCGAGGAGACCGTTATCGAGGAAGATCCGGAAGATATTCTTGACGAGGAACCAGTCAGGGTTTCCGATCCGGATGAGGTTGAAAAATCGGAGGTCTTCTTTGGTGAAACCGGAGAGATCAATGTAAACAGACCTGTTTCGCAGGCAAATTCATATGAGAAAAAAATGGCGGAAATAGAGCCGCCCCGTGCAATGGCGGATGTGTTGTCGCAGGAGTCGGACGGGCAGCTTCGCATTGTGCTTCCCCAGGGTCAGGCGGTGGAAAAACAGATCACCGGTCAGATGGATATTGAGGATGTTCTGGCTGAGTGGGAGCGCATGAAGAGGGAGAACGAAGAAAAGCGAAAAGCAGAAGTTCGCCGACATGTACTTCAGCAGACAGGCAGTATGTTTACGGAGTTTGAAGCCGCGGTAAGGGACGGTCTGCTGGAAAAGCTGGAAAAGGATGACAGCAGTAATACTGTGTTGCCGAATCAGGATGCGGATGATATTTTTACGGATCAGCCGGTGGATGATATTTTTGCAGACCAGCCTGTAGATGACATTTTTGCGGATCAGCCCACAGACGGCATCTTTAGGGAAGCGGACAGTGAGAAGACAACAGAAGATTTCGAAGATCTCGAAGAGGCAGAGGAGATTGAAGAAATTGAAGATACGGAAGCGGTTGAGGACGCCTTAGAAGAGCAGACGGAGGAGTCAGAAGATTCAGAGGAGTCGGAAGAGACGGCAGATTCTGAGGAAGCAGCAGAGTCCGAAGACCCGGCAGAGTCTGAGGAGGAAGCGGGGGCCGAGGAGGACGTCGAGGAAGAAACCGCTGAGGAGACCTTGGATGAACAGGCGGAGGAGTCGGACGAGGACGTGGTGTCTGAAGAGAGCGCCGAGGAAACCGAAGAAGAACCGGCGGAAGAGTCAAAGGAGCCGGAAGAGTCAGAGGAAGAATCGGAGGAGTCGGAAGAAGAGTCAGGGGACGAGCAGGAAGCGAAAGAAGTAAAAGAGAAAGTTCGTTCTATGACAAGGGAGGAGAGAGAACATTTCAGTTCTTATATCCAGAGCAGGCAGACCAGAGAGCAGATTGTAAAAGCCATTGATGACATCAGTCTCGCGGCATACACGGGTAATGTGATCATTTCCGGTGAAGTCGATGTGGACACGATCCCGCTTGCGAAGAAGATCATCCGGGAGATTCAATCTAACGACAGCAATTTCTCGGGGCAGGTTGCAAAGATATCCGGCAATGGTCTGAATCAGAAAGATATGGACGAGACCATTGATCGTCTTCAGAATGGTGCATTGATTGTTCAGAAGGCAAGCACCATGAACGAGCAGACGGTGACTAATCTGCATAGGGCTTTGCAGAGAGAGGATCTGGGAATTGTGGTAGTTCTTCAGGATGATACCAAGAGTATGGATCAGTTCCTGGAGCAATATGACTTCCTGAAGGGAGAGTTTACTTCCAGAATTGATGTTAAGGCACTCAGCAATGACATGCTGGTTGCATATGGAAAGCAATATGCAAGGGAACAGGAGTATGCAATCGATGATCTGGGTGTGCTTGCGCTGCACAATCGTATCGAGAAAAGGCAGACCATAGATCATGCGGTTACGATGGCGGAAGTAAGGGAGATTGTGGATGAAGCCATAGATCATGCAAGGAGGATCTCTCTGGGGCACTTTGTGAGTATTCTTGTGGGAAAGCGATATGATGATGAAGATATGATCATTGTTTCAGAGAAAGATTTTTTATAAACGGATTGGGGGTTAGTAAATGAGAGAAAAGGTATTTATTTCGCAGGATGACCAGTTTTTATTTGCGCAGGGAACGCATTATGACATTTATAAAAAGCTGGGCGCACATCTGTCGGAGGAAGATGGGAAAGAGGGTGTTTTTTTCGGTGTGTGGGCGCCGAATGCGAAAGCAGTGCATGTAGTCGGCACATTCAACGATTGGAATGAGGATGCACACCCTATGACCAAGCTGGGAGAAGGCGGCATATGGAGTTGTTTTGTGCCCGGCATCGGAACAGGGGAAATGTACAAATTTCTGATCACCACACAGAAAGATGAGAAACTGTACAAAGCGGATCCGTTTGCAAACTATGCGGAGCTTCGCCCCGGCACGGCATCTATTATCACGGACTTAAGCGGATTTAAGTGGAAAGATGAGAAATGGATGTCCGAGCGGGATCAGAAAGACATGAATAAGGAACCTATGGCAATTTATGAATGTCATATCGGTTCCTTTATGAAGCATCCCAATGACGGGACAGAAAAAGGGTTTTACACATACAGAGAGTTTGCAAAGAAGATCGTGGAATATCTGAAAGAGATGAAATATACCCATGTGGAGCTGATGGGGATTGCGGAGCATCCCTTTGACGGCTCCTGGGGATATCAGGTGACCGGTTATTATGCGCCGACTTCCCGCTACGGTACACCGGAGGATTTCATGTATCTGGTCAATGAGCTGCACAAAGCGGGTGTAGGCGTGATCCTGGATTGGGTGCCGGCTCATTTTGCCACAGATGCCCATGGCCTGGGCTGTTTTGACGGCGGATGTATCTATGAGCATCCGGACCCAAGGCGCGGGGAGCATCCGGATTGGGGTACCAAGATCTTCAACTACGGCAAGCTGGAGGTAAAGAATTTCCTGATCGCCAATGCGCTGTTCTGGCTGAAGGAGTTCCATGTGGACGGTATCCGCGTGGATGCGGTGGCTTCCATGCTGTATCTGGACTACGGCAAGCAGGACGGTCAGTGGCTGCCGAATGAGTTTGGCGGTAACAAGAATCTGGAGGCAATTGAATTTTTCAAGCATCTGAATTCCGTGGTGAGAGGAACCTATCCCGGATTTTTGACCATTGCAGAAGAATCCACCGCGTGGCCGAGTGTCAGCGGTAAGATCGGAACGGAGAGTCTGGGATTCTCCTTCAAGTGGAATATGGGCTGGAT
>DFDT01000224.1:33478-37144 GCA_002368865.1 Lachnospiraceae bacterium UBA3821
TGGATGCATGATTTCTGCGAATATATGAAGCTGGACGGCATTTACCGCAGAGGCAACCATTACGCTTTGACCTTTGCTATGTCCTACAATTCCAGCGAGAACTATATTCTGCCGCTGTCCCATGATGAGGTAGTGCATCTGAAATGTTCCATGGTAAATAAGATGCCAGGTTATCCTGTGGATAAGTATGCAAACCTGCGTGCGGGATATGCATATATGTTTGGACATTGTGGCAAGAAGCTTCTGTTTATGGGCCAGGATTTCGGACAGGAGCGTGAATGGAGCGAGGAGCGCGAACTGGATTGGTTCCTGTTGGGCGAGAAAAACAATAAAGGCATGCATGAGTGGATGAAGGAACTGCTCAAGCTGTACCGTAAGAATCCCGCTTTATATGAGTTTGATAACAGCTGGGACGGCTTTGAGTGGATGAATGCTGATGATGTGGACAGAAGCACCTATTCCTTTGTGCGTAAGTCATCCACCGGCAAGAACAATCTGCTCTTTGTCATCAATATGACGCCCATGAAATGGGAGAATTATCAGGTGCCTGTCCCTGCCAAGAAGAAATACAAATTGCTCCTGAACAGCGATGATGAGCGGTTTGGCGGTTGGGGCAACGTAATTCCTGCGGAGATCGCGGCAGAGGCAAAGTCCTGTCATTTCCACGATTATTCCATCACATTTGATATGCCGGGTTACAGTGCTGCAATCTTTACATTTTAATTGTTAAGAAAATTGAAATTTACACCGAAATAAAAGGTGAGTGTCTTCGGACATTCACCTTTTTCCATTATTCAGGGAGCAGTTCAGAGGAGTCAGGGCATGAATATCATTTTTCAGAATCAGACAAATAAAACGGATGTGATCCCCACCGGGAATTATACAGAGCGAGGCGAGGCAGGCGGAATGCGGAGGCTGCCGGAATCTGCAAAGCCTACAGCCGGAAACAAAGCGGTATCGGCGAATGCGCCGGTTAGTTTTTCGGCGGCGGAGAGCAATCTGAATACGATTGCTTCCCTGGGCGGGGAAACGGAAAGCCGGGAGAAAAAGTCCCTGATGGAGATGCAGCAGGAGGCTGCTTATACGGATGTGGGTATCACGCAGGACTACATGACTTTGATGTCCAATACAATGTCTGCGGAGGATTACCACAAATTATCAGAAGATGGGTTTGATTTTTCCGCCATGGACCCTGAGCAGGCTGTTACCATTGTGGATAAGATCAAGGCGGAACTGGTGCGCAGCGGACAACAGATTGCAGGGTATACCGATGATCTGGATGTGGAAACGCTGGCGGCAGCAGTGGGGAGCGAAAGCCTGGCGAGAGCGCTGTCGGAGAGCTTTCAGGCTGCAGATGTCCCCGTGACATCGGAAAATGCGGAAGCAGTCGGAAAAGCATGGGACATGGCGCAAAAACTGGAAGTACCCACGGACGGAACTTATCGCTATCTGGTTGACAATGAGATGGAGCCGGAAATCTGGAATTTCTATCTGGCACAGAACAGCGGAGCAGGGTATGCCGCTCCGGGCAGTGCGGCGTCAGGGCAGGATATGTCCTATCTTGCCGATGAGGGCATCAAACGACAGATGGATCAGGTGTTGGAGCAGGCGGGCTATGAGCCAAATGACGAGAACCGGGAGAATGCGAAGTGGCTGCTTATGCAGAATCTTCCTCTGACGGAGGAAAGCATTGAGAATCTGGAGCAGGTCAAAGAAGCGGCCATTCCGGTTTCCGAGACGCTTTTTGCCCAGGCTGCGGCAGAAGCCATTGCAGAGGGAAAAGATCCGATCCACGCATCTTTGGGCAAAGACGCGGGAGAGACCGTTTATCAGAGGGCAGTGGAAATCCTTGCGTATTATCAGTCGGAGGATGCCAAGATACAGGCGGATCAGTTGGCGGCGCGCAAGCAGCTGGAGGAAGTGCGGCTGCGCATGACGGCAGAGGTGAATGTGAAGCTGATCAAAAGCGGTTTTGCCATCGATACGGCGCCAATGGAGCAGATGATCGCAGCCCTGCGGGAGGCGGAGCAGGCGATTGCGGAGCAGTATTTCCCGCAGGATGCAGCAGCGGTTTCCAAATATCAGAATTGGAATCAGACCAATGATGTGATCAGAGAGATTCCGCAGTTGCCGGCACAGTTGCTGGGTACTGTCCGCATCGGCGTGGAAGACGGGGAAGAGGGCACGATCCTTTCACGGTTCCATGAGGAAGGAACCGTTCTGCGGCAGAGCTATGAGCGGGCGGGAGAGAGCTATGAGAGCCTGATGACCGCTCCCAGAGCAGATCTTGGGGACAGCATACGCAAGGCATTCGGCAATGTGGAAGATCTGGCCCGCGAGGTAGGTCTGGAGCCGATTGAAGAGAATTTCAGAGCCATCCGGATCCTCGGCTACAATCACATGGAGATCACCCCGGAGAATGTAAAGCGTGTGAAGGAGGCAGATACTAAACTGCAGGATCTGATCCGTAAGATGACGCCGGCGGCAACCCTGCAGATGATCCGGGACGGCGTAAATCCGCTGGAACAGAGTTTTGACCAGCTGAATGCATATTTTGATCAGCTCCCGGAAGATTTTCAGACACAGGCGGAGAGTTATAGCCGTTATCTGTACGGATTGGAGCAGAATCATCAGATCACGCAGGCAGAGAGAGACAGTTATATCGGAGTGTATCGTCTGCTGCACCAGATCGAGAAAAAAGATGGCGCTGCGATCGGCGCGGTACTTAACACCCAGGCGGAATTACAGTTTTCCAATCTGCTCACGGCTGTGAGAAGCGGGAAGTTCCGCCATATGGATGTGAAGGCATCCGACGAATACGGTACGCTCAAGGAGCTGGTTCAAAAGGGAGAGAGCAGTTCCATCTCCGAGCAGATCTCCCGCAGTTTTGAACAGTCCCAGCTGAAGGAGCTTCGCAGTGTTGTGAACACGGAGGCGGCAGTGACGCAAATGTTAACGAGAGGGGAAGCACCTGTTCATGCGGAGAATCTGCTGGCAGCCCAGAAGATGCTCTCCAATGAGGAGAATCCTTATCGCACTTTGAAAAAGAGACGTGGCGGGGAAGAAAAGACGGACGATCTCTGGGAGAAGCTTTCCGATAAGCAGGAGTTTCTGGAGGAATATGAGGAAACGGTGCAGGATCTGAAGGAGGAAGTGGAAGAGATCACTCTGACCCAGGCGGAGAGCAGTCTGGATGTAAAGGCATTGCAGCTTGCGCACAGACAGCTTACGATCATGGGAAATCTGTCCCGCAGAGAGGAATATTTTCTGTCCATGGAAGTGGGAGGGCAGGAATCTCTGGTACACCTGACAGTGGAAAACGGAAGCGGGGAGAAAGGCGAGGTCTCCATTGCTGTGGACTTGGGCGGAGACGACGGGGACGGCGGCCATATAGAGGCTCATCTGCAGGTGCAAAACAATCGGATAGAGGGATTTCTTGTGGGAAAAACGCCCCAAGAGGTTACGAAATTGCAGGAAGCATCCGATATATTTTACAACTTGATCCGTGAGGAAACATGGAACGGGATGAGATTAGAAGCAACGAAATTACCTGTGGTGAGCAGCGGGAACATTCATTTGACAAGGACGTCGGGAACAGAAAGCCATGAAAATGGCGAGCTGTATCATGTTGCGAAGCTTTTTTTACAGGCAATCAGATGAGATCAG
>DFDT01000224.1:37266-49306 GCA_002368865.1 Lachnospiraceae bacterium UBA3821
AATGCATTGGCGAACAACGACTCCCTGCTGTCCCAGTCCTTGGAGAGATTATCTTCCGGTCTGAAAGTAAATCATGCAAAGGATAATCCTGCGGGACTTGCAATGTCCAAGAGAATGAATGCGCAGCTGAAGGGATTGTCTGTGGCAACGCAGAATGCCAGCGACGGCGTGTCCGTGATCGAGACGGCGGACGGTGCGCTGACGGAAGTGGCGGCTATGCTGCAGCGGATCAATGAGCTGTCCGTAAAAGCGGCAAACGGTACGATGACCGGTGAGGACCGCGCCACCATTCAGTCCGAGGTAGACCAGCTGAAGCAGGAGATCCAGAGAATCTCCGACACCACAGAGTTCAACGGGCAGAAGCTTTTAAACGGAGAATTCACTGCCAAGGGATATACCAACAATAATGACGTAAAGGTGAATTCCTACAATGAAACGATTCCTGTAAAAACATACAGTATTGACAGCATTTCCGTGATCAAAAATGCGGAGGGAGAACTGGAACTGGCCGGAGAGCCTGCTCTGGGACCGGAGTTCCCGGAAGGCTGCAGAGCGGAACTCAGAGATAATCTGCTCACGATCCGCGACGATGATCAGTTCGAACTGACCCTGGAGCTTCCGAAGGACGGAGGTACTATCAGCGGTCTGGAAGTGGATGTGAAGGGGATCGGTGCGATGCGTCTGCAGGTGGGTTCCAACGAAGGCCAGGTTCTGGAGGTGGAAATTCCGGCAGTCAATCTGTTGAACATGGGAATTCAGGATATTGATGTGAGCACGCCGGAAGGCGCGGATAAAGCCATCGAGCGCGTGGATGAGGCGATTCAGTTTGTATCCAGTGTGAGAGGCAAACTGGGCGCTTATCAGAATCGTCTGGAGTCCACAGTGAACAGTCTGGACATTACCAGCGAAAACATGACGGCGGCATATTCCCGCATCATGGATGTGGACATGGCAGAGGAGATGACGGAGTACACCACCGCGCAGGTGCTGACCCAGGCGGGCACATCCATGCTGGCACAGGCAAACGAAAGACCGTCACAGGTTTTGCAGCTCTTACAGTAAGGCGCGGATAGCAGAAAAAGGAGAACAGCATGACCAAGGAATGCAAGCAACAGTTTACCTTGCGGATTTCTCAGGCGAATTCTACGGAATTGGTCGTGATCTTATATGAAATGATGCTTTGTTATCTGGATGAGGCCGAACAGGCGCAAAAGGAGAACGATGATGCGGCGCTTGCCGAGGCAATCCGCAAGTGCAGAGGATGCCTGAATGAGTTGGAGCAGTCACTGCACATGGAATATGCCCAGGCAAGGAATCTGATGCAGCTCTACTTCTATTGTGCCCGGAAACTGGTACATGCCGGACAGCACAAAGAGGGAGCGCTGGACGAGATCCGCAAAGTGATCGAACCTTTGCGGGACGCCTACGCACAGATCGCAGAGCAGAATACCGACGGTCCGGTCATGGGGAATTCCCAGACCGTATATGCCGGTTTAACCTACGGACGTAACACCCTGACGGAGAACATGGCGGATCAGGGTTCTAACCGGGGAATGCGCGTATAAAGGAACCTCCTCGGTGGTCTGTTCACCGGCGAGTTCCGTCAGATGCGCATATCGCTTTTGTAGTGCATTGATTTCATAAATATAACTGTCGATCAGATCGGCATCCACAGCGTTATTAAAACCCGAATAGGCAATCTCCAAAGCCTGTCGGGTTTTTTCTATGGATTCTTTTAAGTCGAAAGATGTCAGGTCGGATTCAATGGGAAGGATCTGGTTCAAATTCTGTCTGTAAAAAACTTTCATGCCATATCTCCTTTCAACAATTCCTTTTGCCGGACAAAACACCAGCCCGGATCGGTTGTTACAAGTATAGGTACGGGATTTGCAAAATATACCAAAAAAAGGAATTTTTATGCCGTTCGGACATACAAATAAAGAGAAGAGGTTTGAGGACAAAGAGGTTTCTATGAAAGAGCAGACAAGTGTGCTGATCGTGATCGGTATGTGTGCGTTGATCCTGGTGATCGGGTTGTTCAGACAAAAAACAGAGTGGCTGTTAAACATTGTGATGCGGAGTATTCTGGGGACGGTGATCATGTATTTTGCAAATTCCCTGCTGGCGGCAGGCGGTATTTCTCTGGGGATTGGCATCAATCTGGTGACAGTTTTGACATCCGGAATCCTTGGCCTGCCTGGGATTGCGGCACTTTATGCCATTGGATTTTACAAAATATTATGAAAATTGACGAAAATGCTAAAATTATGCTATATATACTTGCCATAGTCGAAAAATGTGTTATAATAGGCATTACTTAAATACAAATGTTGACATGTCTTTGAATCCTGCGGGAGAAATATCCTCCCCAAATTCCGTAACCGGTAATATGAATATGCAAAGGAGTTGTTTGGTTGATCAGTTTAATATGGATGTTGTGTATTGCCTGTCTGTATGATTACAGACAGAAGAGGATTCCCAATCCTTTGATCTTATTGATCGCAGGATGGGGATTGATCAGAAATGGATATAAGGAGATGCTGTTTGGGGTGGGAATCTACATCCTGGTATCTGCGGTGGTCGCCTTTCTCTTGTATCCCCTCTTTCGGATCGGTGGTCTGGGAGCAGGGGATGTGAAGCTGATGAGTGTCTGCGCGGGATTTTTTCCTGTGAAGAGAGTACTTTATTTTCTGTTTATTTCTTTGCTGTTTTCAGCAGTTTTTTCCATAGTCAAATTGTTTAGAGAGAGAAATGTACGGGACAGGGCGGCCTATTTGGGCAAATATTGCAGAGAACTGATCAGACAGGGTAAGTGGAGTTATTTTAAACCTTGTATAGGCGATCGGAAATTAGAAGGAATCTGTATGGCCGGACCTGTTTTGTGCAGTGTGATCTTGAGAGTGGGAGGTGTCTATTGAAAGAAAAAAGAAAACCAATCTTGCTTTTATGTGACAAGGAGAAAGAGTATGCGCAATCCATGACAGAATTTCTGCGGGAGCATAAGGAATTGCCTTGGGTGGTGCGCACTTATACGGATACGGAGATCATGTTGCAGGAAGAGAAGGGAAAAAGTATTGATCTTATGGTGGTAGCAGAGCGTACCTGGCAGGACAATCTGTCGACACTGTGTCCTTTGCGTACGATCGTGTTGCTGGAAAACGGATTAGCGGGAAAGGATGAATTTATCAAAGTGGATAAATACCAGGAGGCCGGGAAAGTGCTCCAGAGCTTTCTGGAGGTTTATCTGGAAATTGCGGAGGATGCCTATTTTCGTGTGGCTGAGATCGGGAAAACCAAATTTATTGGGATGTACTCGCCGGTCAGACGCGGTTTTCAGACCACTTTTGCACTGACGATGAGTCATATGCTTGCGTTATCGCATAAGACATTATATTTAAATTTTGAGCATTTTTCAGGCATTTCTGAACTGGCAGCGCAGACCGGCGCAAGAGATCTCGCGGATCTGCTGTATTTTCTTATGGCAGAAAAGGACAAGTTTCAGCTGCGGCTTATGACAATCGCGCAGCACGAAGGAAATCTCGATTATGTGCCGCCGATGAAATCGGGGCAAAACCTGTTGACCATATCTGCGGAGGAATGGCAGCAATTATTGCATAAGCTGGCAGAGACCGGACTGTACGAATATGTCATTATGGACTTGAGTGAAAGTATGCAGGGATTGTTTGATATTTTACGTTTGTGCACGGTGGTATTCACAGTCACGAAAGAAGATCATATTGCGCAAGGCAAACTTGCAGAATATGAACGGATTTTGGCGGGATATTCCTATGAGGATGTGCTTCGGAAGACAAAAAAGTGCATGGTACCGCAGGTGCGACGGGTTCCGGATGTATTTGATCAGTATACCAAAGGAGAAATGGCCGATTTTGTAAGCGGTCTGATAAAAGAATTGGAGGAGACAAATGGCAATGAGCTACATTGATATGAAGCAGAAACTGAAACATGCGGTGCAGGAGAGAATGGATTACGGACGGGATTACACAGATGAGGAGGTGGATGAACTGATCGATGAAACCATTTTGTTGCGGGAAGAATTAAGTCTTTATTCTGTGGAGAGCAGAAGGCAATTGAAAAAGGAATTGTTTAATTCTCTCCGGAAACTGGATATTCTGCAGACGTTCGTGGATGACAATTCCATTACAGAGATTATGATCAACGGAACCAATCCAATTTTTGTAGAGCAGAACGGACATTTAAAGAAATTGGATGTGCGGTTTGAGTCTTTGGAGAAACTGGAGGATGTGATCCAGAAGATTGTGGCGGGATGCAACCGTGTGGTCAATGAGGCTTCCCCCATTGTGGATGCGCGTTTGTCAAACGGGTCCCGAGTGAATATTGTATTGAGTCCGATTGCTTTGAATGGGCCGATTGTTACGATCCGGAGATTTCCGGAACATCCGATCACAATGCGTCAGTTGGTGGAAATGGAATCACTTTCTGCGGAAGCCGCAGGTTTTCTAAAGAAACTGGTGCAATCCGGATATAATCTGTTCGTCAGCGGCGGAACCGGAAGCGGTAAAACTACTTTTTTAAATGCGTTGTCCGGATATATTTCGAAGGAGGAAAGGGTCATTACCATCGAGGACAGTGCGGAATTGCAGCTGCAGGATATTCCGAATCTGGTGCAGTTGGAAACAAGAAACAGCAATGTGGAAGGATGTAAGGAGATTACGATCAGAGATCTGATCCGGGCATCCCTGCGTATGCGCCCGGACAGAATTATTGTCGGGGAGGTCAGAGGTGCAGAGGCGTTTGATATGATGCAATGTCTGAACACGGGGCATGACGGCAGTATGAGTACCGGGCATGCAAACAGTGCGGAGGATATGATGTCGCGTCTGGAAAATATGGTGCTCATGGGAATGGATCTGCCGCTTGCCGCGATCAGACAACAGATTGCCTCCGGCTTGGATGTGATCGTACATTTGGGACGCCTTCGGGATAAATCCAGGAGAGTATTGCAAATAGTGGAGGTCTTAGGATATCAGGACGGCCAATTTCTGCTAAATCCGTTGTATGAATTTGAAGAAAAAGGGGAAACGGCGCAGGGGAAGGTAATTGGTTCGTTGTGTAAGAAAGGGACATTACAGCATGAACGCAAACTTAAAGCAGCGGGACTATCATAAGTATGATTGGACGTGGAATGAAATTGTGTTTGAAGGAATCAAGGCTGCAATGGTCGTAATCCTTCTGGCATATTTCTTTTATCGGAGCGTCTGGGCGGTATTGCCGCTATCAATCGTAGGTATCCTTTTTTTCCGAGATGAATGCAAAAAGAAGCTGGCAAAATGCAGAGAGGAACTGGGGATACAGTTCAGAGAGTGTATTTTATCTGTGGTTACTTCTATGAAAGCCGGTTATGCGGTGGAAAATGCTTTTGTAGAAAGCCGAAAGGATATGAAACTTTTGTATGGAGAAGATTCTTTGATCTATGAGGAATTGGAAGGAATCAGACGGGGGCTGGTCGTCAATATCACGCTGGAGGAGATGTTGTTTTCATTGGGAGAACGCAGTGATAATGAGCATATTTTGCAGTTTGCCCAAGTATTCGCTATCGCAAAAAGAGGCGGCGGAAATCTTTCGGAGATTATGCAATCCACAGTGAATCTGATCGGGCAGCGAATTGATGCAAAGCGTGAGATCCAGACGGTGTTAAGCGGAAGAAAGATGGAACAGAATGTGATGAAAGGTATGCCATTTGCCATATTGCTCTATATTGGCATCAGTTATCCGGGTTATTTTGATGATCTGTATCATAATTTACAGGGAATTGTGATTATGACGGTATGTCTGGTGATCTATTTGGCAGCCTATGCGTTGGGAGATCATATTTTGCTTAAGATTGCAAAAAAAATGGAGTAGAAAAAAGAGGTAGGAACATGAAAAAGCAGATGCGCGGACCGGCGGAACTTTTGTATGCTGTCCTGAATCGGAATGGAAAGTTGGCTTCAAGGCAGGTCAGAATAGATATGGAACATCTGTATCCCGGGCAGGATCAGGAGAAGCTGCGGCGGGAGTTTTATATCAAAAAAATTGAGAAAACATTGTTGATCCTATTGGGCGGCACGGTTCTGGCGGTATTTATGGCGGCTCGTTCCATTCGGGGTCAGCCTTTGGAGAGAGAGAATATGCTGAAGCGTGGGGATGTGTTGGAAGAGGGGCAGGATGTCTGGCTGGAAGGGTCATATGGGGATCAAAAAGAACGGTTTCACGTTTATGTGGAACCTTTGCAGATCAAGGCAGAGGACCTTGCGGAGTGGTATGAGAAATTTTCCGACGCATTGCCGGAACTGATTGCAGGGCAGAACAGTTCGCTTCAGGATGTCCGCAGTGATCTGAATCTGGCAGAGCAGTATGAAGGATTTCCGTTTCGTGTGGAGTGGAGAAGCTATGATACGGAAAGCATTACTTCTTCCGGCGAGGTGAAGCCGGACGAGCAGGACAAGGAAGTGATGTTAAAGGCAGAGATCTCCTATGGTGAGCAAGAGTGGGAAACTGTGCTGTGGATTACAGTTCCTGCAAAAGAATATTCACGGGAGGAGTATCGGTATCAAAAGACCGTAACAATGTTGGAGGAAGCAGAGCGAAACAGCAGAGAGGAGGAATACTGGGAATTGCCCGCAACGGTGGACGAGCTAAAAATCACCTGGCGTAATCCCACAGAAAAAAGCTGGCTGGTTTTGCTTGCAGTAAGCTGGGGAGTGGGCGTACTCATATTTTTTCTGAGTGACAGAGACTTGCACCAGGAGCTGGAAAAGCAGCGGGAATGCATGAAGCAGGAGTATCCGGATATTGTACATAAACTGGCGCTCTATCTGGGGGCCGGAATGACGCTGCAGGGAGCGTTTCAAAAGATCGGATCTGAATATGAACTGCAAAAGAAGCAGGGAAGAGAGCTTAGTCCGGGGTATGAACAAATATTGTATACCTGCAGGGAGTTAAAATCGGGCGTGTCTGAGAGCAGTGCATATGAACGGTTTGGAAGGCGAACGGGACTGCAGGAGTATATACGGCTCAGCACACTCATGACGCAGAATTTAAAAAAGGGCAGTTCCTCTCTTTTGGAACGTCTGCATGAGGAGACGGAGAAAGCTCTTATCCAACGGATTCAGTCGGGGCGAAAACTGGGAGAGGAAGCAGCCACAAAATTATTGGTACCCATGGTAATGATGCTGGGGGTGGTAATGGTGATGGTAATGTTGCCGGCGTTTATATCTATGGGTATGTAGAGAGGAGGAAAAGCTGTGAAGGGATTTCAGGAATTCTTGACAGAGGAAGACGGAATGGGAACAGTGGAGATCATACTCATTATCGTCGTATTAGTAGGTCTTGTTCTGATCTTCAAGGAACAACTCACATCTATTGTAGAATCTATTTTCAGTAAAATCACAAAGCAGACAAATAAATTTTAAGAAACGGTCGGCAGAGCAGGAGGCAGTCGGATGTTAAAGAGAAAAGAGAATGCATATCTTACGGTTTATCTATCGCTGATCCTGGCAGTTGTCCTCTCGCTCTGTCTGACATTGATCGAGGGAACCCGAAAGAATGCATTTTATCTGGAGTCAGAGTGTATTACCGATATCGGGCTCAACAGTGTATTGGCAGAGTATCATAGGGAATTGCTCGATCAATACAATCTGTTTGCGATTGACGCTTCTTACGGAACCGCTTTATCCGGTGTGCAGAATACAGGTAACCGATTGGAATTTTATCTGAAGCATAATATGTCGCAGGATGATGTTTTTCTGGAGTGGCTGCTGTATCGGGATTTTCTGGGGATGAAGCTGGAAAGTGTTGAGGTAAAAAAGGCAAGGTTTTTGACAGATGGAAGCGGCGATGTGTTTCGAAGACGGGCGGCGGAGGCTATGTGGGATGATCTGAACATTTCCCTGTTGGAAGAGTGGGGAGACTGGATGAAGACGGTAACCTCAGAGCAGTTGACAGAGCGGGATATTGCGGAAGAAAAGAAAAGGCTTGACGAGGAACTGAAAGACTATGAGCGGGAAGAAGAGATCACCGAGAGGCAGTGGATCACTGAGACGCAATGGATTACCGAGACGCAGTGGATCACAATCACGGTTGATAATCCGACAGATCATCTGGAGGCAATCCGGCGAAAGGGAATATTGAGCATGGTGGTTGAAAATACATCGCAATTGTCAAATAAAAAGTTTTCCTCAGAAAATGCCATATCTTCCCGCCTGCAGAGGGATGAATGCAACCAGGGAAATCTTGTATTGGAAGACAGTCCTGACATGGATGAATTGTTGGAACAATTTTTGTTTCAGGAGTATCTGCTCCGATACCTGGGGTTTTACGGTACGGAAAGCAGCAAAGATCATGTATTGGATTATCAGATTGAATATCTGCTTGGTGGGAAAGACGCGGATGTGGAGAATCTCAAGTATGTGGTAAACCGGATTTTTGCAGCAAGGGAGGCGGCCAATACGGCTTATCTGTATTCTGACCAGGAGAAATGTGCAATTGCGGAGGCGGCAGCTTCTGTGCTGGCAACACTGGCGACCATACCGGAGGCTGCGGATGTATTGAAACACATCTTGCTATTGGGCTGGGCTTTTGCAGAAAGCATTTATGATGTGAAGTGTCTGATGTCTGGAGCGAGGGTGCCGTTAATGAAGCGATCGGATACCTGGCATTATGCATTGGAACATGCGCTGAATATTGGCGGGGTTCCGAAGGATATGTCATCAGAAGGAATGGCTTATGAGGACTATCTGCGGGTTTTATTGGCTTTGGAAGATAAGAAAAATATGAATCTGCGAGCCATGGATATGGTGGAGGCAGATCTGCGGAATACTCCGGGAAATCATACATTTCGTCTGGACGGGTGCATAGATGCGCTGGAAGTAAAAGTATGTGTTAAAAGTGCCTATGGATATGATTGTGAGATTATAAGACAAAAAGGTTACAGTACGCAATAAACAATTCAAAAGAAAGGTGGACGGAGATGTTTTCTCTATGGAAAAGCAACCTCAAAAAATTTAAAAACCCTTCTCCAAAGTGCAAAAAGATTTTTCCTAACAAATTTTTCATAGAGAGAACATCCCGGTTCACCTTTTTCGGACTGCTTTCAGCCAGAGCAGGCGCAGGTATGACGGTGGAAGCGGCAATTGTGCTGCCCATGTTTTTGTTCTTTTTTATCAATTTAGGAAGTTCTATGGAAATGATCCGGCTGCATCAAAATCTTCAGTCCGGATTATGGAATACCGGTAACCAGATGTGTGTGTACGGGTATGCGGTGAAACATTCAGAAAAAGCGGAGAAAGACGAAAAAGAGCAGTTGAATCTGGTAGGCGATTTTGCACTGACCTATGGTTATGTGAAAAGCAGAATCGTAGAATATTGCGGAAAGGCTTATTTGGAAGCGTCGCCTTTGAGCAAAGGTGTGGACGGACTGCAATTTATGGAAAGCAGGGTGCTTTCGCAGGATATGGATACACCGGGAGATGTGATAGATATTGTTGTAACATATCAGGTTTCCCCATGGTTGGAGCTGCCGTTTGTGAAACCGTTTCGCATGTCAAACCGGTATTACGGGAGGCTGTGGACGGGTTATGATCTGACGGGAGCATCGGCCGGCTCTGTCAGTCAGGAAATGGTGTATGTTACGGAAAACCGGGCGGTATACCATGAGAGCCTGGAGTGTACGCATCTGAAACTGAGCATACACACAATTTATATGGAGGATCTGAAAACTGCCAGAAATGAGTATGGCAGGCGGTACCAGATGTGTTCTAAGTGCGGGAAGAAGGGGATACAGGAAGACGGACAGATCTTTATCTGTAAGGAAGGAGATTTCTATCACTACAATAGAAATTGCCCTGGCCTGACAAGAATAATCTCTACCATAACCAGGCAGCAGGCGGCGGAAGAGAACTTGCGACCGTGCTCCCGATGTGCAGTAAACAAAGCAAAATAAAGGAGCGGATAAAGATGCGAAGTGTAATGGTACTGAGCTACCTGGTCATACTGGCAATTTGGGATATAAAAGAGAAAAAAATACCGGTATGGATCCTGATCGTAGGAACGGTATGCGGAGGAATCTGTGGTTTGGGTTTTTCGCATGAAAAGCAGTGGGAGCTTGTAATGATGTGCATGGCGGTTATGCCGGGAATATTTTTGGTCATCATAGCGAGGCTGACGCAAAAAGCTGGAGCAGGAGATGGATGGGCCTTGGTGAATATAGGACTTGTTGAAAGCTATAAGATCTGTATTTTCCTTTTAGGAATCAGCCTTATGATCATGGCTCTTGTTTCCGGGGTACTGCTGTTTCTGCATAAGGTCAATAAAAACACAAGATTGCCGTATTTGCCCTTCTTGATGTTAGCATATCTGTGCAAGTTTTTGTTGTAATAAAAAGTAAACAGCAGGAGCGGAGGAGACAGGTGAAAAAGAACCGAATGATGGATGGATATTTTACAGTGGAAGCGGCTCTGCTTTTCCCGTTTGTCACGGGTGTAATCATGCTGGTGATTTATATGCTTTTTTGGGAGTATGATAGGTGTCTGATGGAGCAGAGCGCAGCAATATTGGCATTGCGTGGGTGTACCTTGCAGATTACGGAAGAAAAGTATCTGGTAGCGGAAGTGCTCAGACAAAGCAGAGAGGACGACAAACCCTATGTTGCATGGAATTTGCAGGAGGCAAAGATTTGCGTGAAGGGAAACGAATTTATTGTAAGCCGTGCGGGAAGTCTAAAGTTTCCGTTCAAAGGGTTGGATTTCTGGAACGGCGGCAATAGCTGGAAATACGAGGTCTGTTATGAAAACTGCAGGATTAATCCTGTATTGTTTATCAGAAGTTTTAAGAAATTGGGAGGAAAGTAAAAAGATGGAAACAGAATTTGTAAAAAGTTTACAGTGTAATTACGAGAGAGTGCGTTTGCCGGAGAAACCGGATGAACGCAGGTATCAATACTGTATTTTGACAAGAGGCGGAATCAAGGGATTGCTCTCGTGCAGCCTGCGGTATATCAATGGGCAGGCATATCTATATTATGACATTACGTCCAAACAAAGTACGGCACAACTGTGCGTCAAACAGTTGCTTGACAGAAAATGGGTGCTTTCGTTTTTTCGGAGTCTGAGGCGTACCAGACAGGAGTTGGAACGGTTTCTGCTGGATGATAAAAACATTGTGGTTTACCCGGAGCATGTATTTCAGGATGTCGGAAGCAAAAATTTTTCTTTTTTGTACTTGCCGTATAGTACAGAAAATAGCGGTATGCTGAAGTTTATCGATTTTATCATAGAGCATATGGATTATGAGGATGAGGGGCTTGTAGAATGCGTTTACAGCATGTATGAGCAATTGGAAAAAGCAGGGGAGGATTACTTGGTAAAACAGATTTATGAGGACGCAGAACGCTTGGAGATATTGTCTAAAAATACGAATTGTGAAAAAGATCCGGATCCATTCATGGCTGTTTCGGAGGAGGCAAATGGAGATCCGGCAATCGGCCGCGAGATTGCAGCCACAGAGGATTTGGCATTGACAAAACAGGGGAAGGTGGGATTGTGGGAGCGCTTCAGCAGAAAGAAGAAAAAGGAGCGTGATGCCAGACAATCCTATCGGGAAGCGATGCTGGAACGTATGGAAGGCGTTGCCGTTGCGGAGGAAACGGCTTATGATACGGAGGATTACGGACAGACGGTATATATGGAACGGCCCGTTGAGGAGAATGAGCAACACAAGCTTTATACGCCGGATGGACGGGTTGCTGCCACTGTGGAATCCGACAATTTTTTGATCGGGAAGCAGAAAGATGAGGTAGATCTTGTATTGGAAGACGGGTCCGTAAGCAGAATACATGCCAGAATTTCCCTGGAAGACGGTATTACATATCTTGAGGATCTGAATTCCACAAACGGTACCTTCAAAAACGGGTTGCGGCTGCAGCCCTATGAAAAGAGAAGAATAGAGGAGAATGACGAAATTCGGATCGGGAAACTTTTATTTATCTTCCGCTGACAGGCTAGCGTAAAGTTTTTGTAGGAAT
>DFDT01000033.1 GCA_002368865.1 Lachnospiraceae bacterium UBA3821
AAGATGTATATCCAGGTCAGCGATGATATCTCACGCCCGGAGACCTTTGAACGGGAGTATGATCCCCTGCTCAAGATCAAGGATGCGTATCCAAAACTTATCCTGGCCAATACCAGACATGAGACCTATGACTATGAAGGCATCAAGATTCATAATCTATCAGACTGGCTGCTGAAGCATGAATGAAGCTTTCTGTATAAACTGCAGGAGGATGTAAAATGAAAAGGATATTGCTTGTTGAAGATGACATTGCCCTTGGCAAGGGCATTTGCATTGCGCTGCAAAGTGAAAAAATACAAATTGACCTGTGCCGGACTTTACGCGATGCATATGATAAAGATATTTTCGAATACGATCTCTTCATTCTGGACATCAATCTGCCGGATGGCAGTGGATTAGACTATCTGCGTGAGCTGAGGGAGAAACATTGTTCTGTTCCCATTATCATACTTACAGCAAATGACATGGAAACGGATGTTGTGGTCGGACTGGAATCCGGCGCGGATGATTATATTACAAAGCCCTTTTCGCTCGCGATTCTGCGGGCGCGTGTAAATGCTCAGTTGCGCAGAGAGAGAAAGGGGATGCCTTATATCTATCAGTCAGATCCCTTTCTGTTTAATTTTGACCATATGGATTTTCAGAAATCAGGTATGCGGATCGAATTGAGCAAAACGGAACAAAAGCTGCTGCGCATTCTTCTGGACAATCGGGGAATGACCGTGAGTCGCGCTGTCCTTGTGGATCGAATCTGGAGCGACGGAGCGGAATACGTTGATGAGAACGCGCTCTCTGTCACTATGAAAAGGCTGCGTGACAAGCTGGAGGATGATCCGTCTCAACCGACATATCTGAAAACGATTTATGGACTTGGATATACCTGGGCGGTGAAGTGAAATGCAAATCTGGTTGATCCTTCTATCAGCATTTTCTGTTACGGCGGCGGGAATTGTGATCCTTATTGATCGATACAAAACAAAGAGAATTCTGAATGAGATCGATACGATGCTTGACGAAGCCATTAAGGGGGATTTTCTGGAGAGCACCTGGGATGAGAGTGTGCTTTCTTCTGTGGAGGGGAAGCTGGCAAGGTATTTGAAAAGCTCAGCCTTATCTTCCCGTAATCTTCGGGAACAGAAAGCGAAAATTGAAGCTTTGGTAGCAGATATTTCTCATCAGACAAAAACACCGATCGCCAATATCCTTTTATATGCGCAGCTTTTAGAAGAACAGAATATACCGGAAGAGACCAGGCCGCTCGTCACATCGCTCATCGGACAATCCGAAAAGCTGAAAATGCTCATTGAAGCGCTTGTGAAAACCTCACGTCTGGAAACCGGGATTTTTCAGTTTCACCCAAAACGCAATGAAGTAGAAACCATGCTTGCAGAGGCAGTCAGGCAATACCTTCCCAAGGCGAAGAAGAAACAAATTAGGCTTACTCTGGAAACAGGCGATGCCGAGGCGGTATTTGATTCCAAATGGACCGCGGAGGCTGTCGGAAATCTTTTGGATAACGCTATAAAGAACACGCCAAGCGGCGGTGCAGTCTCCGTGAATGTATCAGAATACGATATGTTCTGCCGGATCGATGTTTCTGACAATGGCTGCGGTATCCCTGAGGAGGAACAGGCAAAGGTGTTTCAGCGGTTTTATCGCTCCCCATCTGCTGCGGATGCGGAGGGCGTGGGTATCGGCCTGTTTCTCACCAGACAGATCATTACCGGACAGGGAGGCTATATCAAGCTGACAAGCAAACCAGGCGAAGGCTCAACATTTTCCGTTTTCCTTCCCAGAGAATAGAATCTTTCAAAACCGTTAGATTTGAGAAAGAATCTGGAAAGATTCCTGTGTTAAAGTCTGTACTGTCATAAGGCAATACAGGCTTTTTCGCTATGGAGGTATCTATGACGATTTTAGAAACAAAGGACTTGAGAAAAGTCTATGGCTCCGGTGAAGCAGAAGTCCGAGCCCTCGATGGCATTAATCTGACTGTAAACGATGGTGAGTTTGTCACAGTCGTTGGTTCGTCTGGCTCCGGGAAATCAACGCTCCTTCATATGTTGGGGGGACTGGATCGTCCAACATCGGGAACCGTGATCGTAGACGGGCAGGATCTGTCCAGATTAAAGGACGAAGAACTGACTATTTTCCGCAGGCGCAAGATCGGCTTCGTGTTTCAGAGTTACAACCTTGTTCCCGTGCTGAGCGTATGGGAGAATGTTGTTCTGCCGGTGGAATTGGACGGAGGAAAACTCGATAAAACTTATATCGATCAGATCATCCGGACCCTTGGACTGGAAAATAAACTGACAAATCTGCCGAACACCCTCTCCGGCGGCCAGCAGCAGCGCGTTGCCATTGCCCGCGCTCTCGCCGCAAAACCGGCGATTATTCTGGCGGACGAACCCACAGGCAATCTGGATTCCCGGACGAGCCAGGACGTTATGGGTTTATTGAAGATCTCCAGCGAACGGTTTTCGCAGACGATCGTCATGATCACCCACAACGAGGAGCTTGCACAGATGGCGGATCGGACGGTCCGTATTGAAGACGGGCGCATCGTCAGCCGCAGCTGAAAGGGGGCGGAGTCATGCGTGTGAAAAATGGAAAATGTATCCGCCGCTTAAGTGTGAGAACACTGTGGGCACAGCGGAAGAGAAATCTGATCGCGGCAGCTGCGATTGTTTTGACCACACTGCTCTTTACTGCTCTTTTTACAGTGGTGATGTCCGTTAACGCCAGCTATCAGACCTACCAATTCAGGCAGGTGGGTGGTTATTCTCACGGTACTTTCAAGGAGGTGACAGAGCAGCAGGCTGCGGATATCAGCGCACATCGCCTGGTGAAAGCAGCCGGTATCCGAATAGTCGTCGGAACCACGGCAGAGGGTGTCTTTGCCAAAATCCCAGCCGAGATTAGCTATATGGATGAAAACTGTACCCGTTGGAGTTATGCTTTGCCGACAACAGGGCGGCTCCCAGCATCCGGCAAAGAGATCACGATGGATACAAAAGCTCTGGATTTACTGGGCGTGACTCCGGAATTGGGAGCTGAGATCACGCTGAGCTTTGTCCTCCATGATAAAGTGCAGACCGGACCGGAGATTACGGACACCTTCATTCTGGCGGGATGGTGGGAGTATGATGATCTCATGCCGGTCCACTACATTAACGTGTCCGAGGATTATGCAAAACAGATAGAGCAGCAGGGCTTGTCCGCCGGGATGAATCCGTTCCGGACCGATCTGAACGTAATGATGGCGTCTCCGGTAGATATCCGCGGTCAGATGGAACAGGTTGATACAGACCTTGGCTATACCTGGGAAGATCGAAATGCGGACAATGCGGTTCGTATCGGTGTCAACTGGGGCTATACCACATCGCAGCTCGGCGAGGGAATGGACGCAGGGACCATTATCGCCATTGTGATATTTCTGGTTTTGGTGGTTGTTACCGGATACCTGATCATTTACAACATCTTTCAGATTTCCGTTGCAGGAGATATTCGCTATTATGGGCTTTTGAAAACCATTGGTGTAACACCCAGGCAGCTTCGCCGCATCATCCGTATTCAAGCGCTGACGCTGTGCGCTATCGGTATTCCTATCGGGCTTCTTCTTGGATTTACCGTTGGGACACTGGTGATGCCTGCGATCATCGCAAGCAGTTCGCTCAGTGACGCAGCGCTGACCATCAGTACTTCCCCGCTGATCTTTTTGCTTTCTGCACTTTTCGCACTTGGAACGGTGCTGCTTTCCTGTGCAAAGCCAGGCAGACAGGCAGGACGGGTTTCTCCGGTGGAAGCAAGCCGGTATACGGAGGGATCCTACGGTAAAAAGAAGCCTGTCGGCAGGCGAAGCACCAAGATCCATCAGATGGCCTGGGCCAATCTCGGCCGAAACCGGAGCAAAACTGCGCTGGTAGTGATATCCCTTGCTTTGGCGGTCGTGTTACTGGACATGCTGGTCGTATTTGTGGGCGGATTTGATTTGGAAAAGTATCTTTCTGCTCAATCCTGTGCGGATTTCATCGTCAGCAGCCCGGATTATTTTCGAACCAATATCAGCGCAAAGGAATACCTGTCCAAAGAACTCATCGCGGAGTTGGATGCACAGACGGAAGCATCTCTTTCTGGATATGGGTACCGAAATAAGGGAACCTCTGCTGTCTGGATGCCAAAAAACGCCTGGCTCATGGATGAATCGCATTATTATGGGGTTGAGCAGGCAGAGCGGATGTATGCTAATCAGGATCATCGGGATGATACGGCGCTGCAGATCATTACCATTGAGGGTTTGGACGATGCTCTGCTCGACAAGCTAATCCTGCTTGACGGCGATCTGGCTCCGTTGCATGACTCTGATGGGCATTACATTGCCATTTCTGCTGTTCTCGATGATTATGGAAATCCGGAGCATCTGGAGTATTATCCGGCTATTGGTGACACACTGACGTTGGTTTATGGGAATAACATGCCTTATGTTGACAGCCGCAGCGGTGAATTGATCGATGAAAACACCCCGATAGAATATATGAAAATGACGGCTCCCGATAGTCATGAGGTGGATTATACCGTCTGCGCACTGGTTGCTGTACCGCATTCTATGAGCTTTCGCTATCGGACAGTCGGCTATGAGGCGGTACTACCCGTAGAGGTGCTGGAACGTGACAGTGGCGCTCAGGTCATGCCGCTTTTCTATCTCTTTGATACCCCGAATGAAGAAACCGAAGCAGAGGCAGAACGGGTTTTGTCCGAGATGACTTCCGATCCTCTCTCCGCGCTGATGTATGAGAGCAAGGCCAGTCTCCGGGCGGATTTTGAGGGCTTCCAGAAGCTGTTCTTAATGCTGGGCGGTGCCCTGTGCGCAATCATCGGTCTGGTGGGGATCCTGAATTATCTCAATGCAGTTATGACCAGCATCCTCTCCCGCCGCAGAGAGCTTGCTGTTTTACAGGCAGTGGGCATGACGAATCGTCAGCTTAAAACGATGCTGATTTTTGAAGGGCTGTTTTATGCGCTTGGTTCCGGTATTCTGGCTCTGTTCTTGTCTGTTTTACTGAACCCTTTAACTGGGTATGCATTGGAAAAATCCTTTTGGTTTTTCAGCTACAGGTTTACTATCATGCCTGCATTTGCAACCATTCCTATATTTGCGCTGCTTGGTTATTTGATTCCGGTGCTTTTCTATAAAAGTGCGACGAAGCAAAGTGTGGTAGAAAGACTGAGGGAGGTTGAATAGTAAAAATCCTGGGCAGGAATGGTTTCAGAAAATTTTGAATTACTGTGGGGATTCCGACGATTTTGGTGATATCAAATCTTGATTGAATAAAAACGTCATAACTGATGATACATATCAGTCTTTCACATCCAGTG
>DFDT01000121.1 GCA_002368865.1 Lachnospiraceae bacterium UBA3821
CCAGACACGGAACACACGGAAACAATGCGACAAAAGACTGACAAACAGGAAGGCTCCTTTCCGATTGTCGGTCTTTTTACAAGGTTATAATATCTACTATGTCCGGTACACTTATCTTTTTTTACTGCATTCTTTCATATATCAACATCCGAGAAAGGAAAAAGCGTACAAGCTTGATATAAAATAAAACAGGATTCCGGAGTCTATTTCTTGTAAGGTTTTCATTTCGTTGCCGTCTATTAGAGTGAAAGGCCTTTCATTGGAAGGAAGGAGGTCCGTTTATGGAGGACAGTCAAATCGTCGAGCTGTACTGGAAAAAGGATGGAGAAGCGGTTCGTCAGTCCGAAGAACACTATGGTGGATACTGTCTCACGATTGCAGACAATATCCTGCACAGCCACGAAGATTCGGAGGAATGTGTCAACGACACCTGGCTTCATGCTTGGAATGCCATCCCGCCCCAGAGGCCAAAGCGGCTGAAATACTTTCTTGGCCGTATCACGCGGAATCTTGCCTTGGACAGATGGCACAGCCTGACAGCGGAAAAGCGGGGTGGCGGCGGGATCGAGCCGGTATTGGATGAATTGGCGGAGTGCGCGGACCCGGGTGGAAGCGTGGAGAATGAACTGGTTGCCAAGGAACTGGGCGAGGCGATTCAGCGTTTTGTCCGTGCCTTACCGGAGCGGGAAGGAAATCTCTTTCTTCGCCGCTACTTCTACACGGAGTCTGTCCGCGAAATTGCGGCCCGATACAGGCTGACAGAAAACCACGTCATGGTTCTTCTGAGCCGGACACGGAAAAAACTGAAAGCATACCTGATCAAGGAGGGATTCCTGAATGAATAACGTAGATTTGTATCGGAGCATCGGATCGGTGGACGACGCACTCCTGGAGCGAAGCGAGCATCCCACAAAGCACCGGAGCTTCGAGTGGGCCTTTGCCGCGGCAGCCTGCCTTTGTGTGATCGTCGGTACCATCTTTGCAGTGGGTCTTCCCAGCCGAAATGTTGGCGGCGATCCGCCGCACACCCCGGGAGGAATCGTTGGACAGACGGATGAACCGCTTCCGCCGACCCCGATGCCACCAGACCATAACCATCTGATTCGTATCGACGGCAAGGACTACATGGTAACGGAGGTGCGAAGCGATTTGCCGGAGGGCTGCTCCTTCTTCCGGGAGCTCTCCGAGGAGGAACAGTGCGGCACCGGCCTGGCTGGGTACAAGCTGTATCTGGACGCTGAGGCGGAGAATCTTTGGCTGTATCAGCCGGCTAACACCGTTGTGGAGAAAGCCTATACCGGCGGCCTTCCGACACTCCCGGACGGCACCACGGATTATCCCGAATGGATCTACACCCATTGGGAGCCCGCCCCGAAGCCAATCGAACGGGAGCCAGAGCCGGAAAATGACCCCGCAACTGCTATCCTCCCAGGCACGGATTCCGACGACGAGATCGCTCCAACGGAGGAAAGCACCGCAGGTCCAACAAATGAAACACTTCCAAAGCCGACGAAGGAAGCAGCTCCCGCTTTGCTTTCCGCATTGCCCAGAGAGGAACAGCTTCGTTTTCTGAAAGAGAAAGGGATTGATGTTCCGGAGTACGCGGAGGATTATATCATTACGTTGATTCTCCGCGTCGAAGAGGACCCGTCACAGCCGATTGCAATCAGCAATCCGGTGGTTTTCAAGCTTGGTGAAAGAGTCCGGGATGCCGTAAACGAGTATTACGGGAGAAACGGATAGTCAATAAAAGGCCGGGGTATTTTCCAGCAGACACAAAAGCTTTCGCTGTTTGGTCGGGAAAATACCCCGGTAATTGAATACTATGATCATACTCTGTTTGTTCGAAAAATGGAATCGGAAAAACTTGGTTTCTTTGCGGAAGTATGATACTATCACGGTATCAAAATCAATTCCATTGACGATTGTTTCACGGAAGTCCCCCTTGAGATTGATCGTGCTTTTGTGAGGGAGTTCATCCTGAACGGCCAGCGGATCGTGGCTGAGCTGATCAACAATTAACCCATCCCTCGCTGCTGTACCCAAACAGCAGCGAGGGATGCTTTCTCATTGGGGAGCTTGTGCTTCGTGTTTCATTTCCACAAACAGGCCATGATGTTGATTGTCATTTCACAGAACGCGTGCGCTTCTCCGGAGCCGGTTCCGATCACGGATGGATCTGAACCCCTCCGTCGTTCTGCTCTTTGGCATTTTGCGCATTCTGCTTCTTCTGCTCTCGCTGCAGCTTCAGGTCATGATACATATTGTTCACGTAATCGGCAAAGGCCTGTTCGCGATTCGGCTTCATATTGAAGGCCCGAGCCAGCTCTTTCTCGCCTTTTGGCCCCGAAAGATTCTGTCCGATGGTGTCAAACAGTGGATCACGGTAAAGCTCAACTGCCCGTTTTTTCCAGAGATCGACGTTTACCTTGTTGTTGAGTCCGTCTTTGCCTTTGAGCTCGATCTCCCGCAGCGCAACCATCTTGGCAGCGAGGATCCCGACATTCTTGTAACCTCCGCCCTTGCCGTTGCTCACTTGGGCGACGTTCTTCTTGAGCTCTTGATA
>DFDT01000184.1 GCA_002368865.1 Lachnospiraceae bacterium UBA3821
GCCTCTTTCATCTGGTCTTTATATGCACCGACTACGATGCGGGAAGGAAACAGATTGTCATAGAGAGCTTTTGATTCACGCAGGAATTCGGGGCTGAAAATAATGAGAGTTTATAAACGTTGCAGTAATGAAAGAATAGCAATGTCTGTGTTGTTCAAAACAACATCGAGTGGTAATTGAGAATAGAATAACGACAAACATAGATAGGCATTATACGCAAGCTACATTAATAGCGATAACAGTGTGATATGGCATAATAAGCACGTAACAAGTCTGATGATATTCATTTTTTGAAGGTTATTTAACCGCTATTCCGGAAGAGGAACTGTTATGACGAGACTGCCCGATGAATCAATATGTATAGGAAAAGACGGCACATACAAAGAAAACGGCGATCACATTTATCTCGGAAAGCACTTTAAGGCTGTGTTCGATGGAGCCACTCCCAAAGGCAGGCAGCTTTGGGAAGGTTTGCCGGGAGATATATACGCTTCGAGGATACTCAGTGAAGCGATGGATAATGTAGCTTCTGATATCTGCGCCTCATCTCTGATTACATATTTAAATAATGTGCTCATAAAGTGCTATGCAGCAAGCGGTGTTTCATTTGACAGTCTGGCTCCTGAAGAAAGGCTCCAGGTCAGCGCTGTTATATACAGCAGACATCGGAGAGAAGTGTGGAGCTTCGGTGACTGCACAGTAAAGATCAATGATATTCAATACAGGCAAACGCGCGCGGGCGATAAGATGTTGTCAGAACTGCGGGCTTTCTTCACTGAATTATATATGTTAAATAATGATATCTTGAAGGATGACGACCCCGGCAGGTCTGCGATATTGCCCGTGTTAAAGGATTATCTCAGTATGGCAAATGAGCCCGGTGAGTTTGGTTATGATGTAATTAACGGCGGCGATATTTGCCCGAACAACGTGATTATCTATCCTGTTAAACCGGGGGACCGTATTATTCTTGCCTCTGATGGATATCCGGAACTGTTTGATACACTTCATGATACCGAGAATCACCTGTTTCGGATGTTGGAAAAGGATCCGCTCTGTATTCATGAACTTCGTGGCACAAAGGGCGTGCAATCCGGAAATCAGAGCTTTGATGACAGAAGCTACATTAGCTTTTACGCGGAGCAATGATATTTTCTCTTGTATATACGACCCCGGGATTACTCTTCAGTACCGTTGAACACAGGACTGATTCAGCAGGCGAGGTTTCCTTTGATCTTTCCCACAGCCAGTATCAGGTGATGACAGTGCCGGCAGGAACAATTCTGAGTATACGTGAAAACGCAGAAGAGTTTACTGCCCAAACGACCTCGGCAGCAGGAACGCAGGATTCGGATACGGAGGACAACAAATTCACATTAACAGTGACCGGAGATGATACGATTACATTCACAAATTCACCGAAAGGTCTTCCGATCATTTTAAAGAATCATTAGTGCATATGCACACTACAAATGCTGGATAGTTTGTTTGCACATATTTTTAATGTGATATTGATTGTCAAATGCACAATATGTATAATTCGTATAGGGATTGACGCATTTGCGTAATGCCGTTAACCGAACACTCAGATCAATCGGTCGCGTGAAGACCGTGCATGATGAAATGGAGGAAGCCTATGCGAAAAGTACGATTATTGTCTTTAATGATCCTGCTCGTCATCCTGATTTCTGCCTGCGGTGGACAGACTACACTTCCCGACGAGCCGTATTCCCCGGTTGGGTATTCACTTTATCCGTGTCCGGAAGACGCATACGTCGGGGACACAATGCCTTATGTGACAGAGGACGGGACGTTGGAACTGTATTATCTGTATGATACTGACCACAACGGCCAGGGATATCACCCGATTTACAAGTATTCGACCAAAGACCTCTGCAGCTATACAGACCATGGCATGGTGCTGAATTACGGTCTTATGTCGGATCCGGATCCCGCAATCGGGACCGGTTCTGTCCTCCGTGACAATGATGGGTTATACCATCTCTTCTACACCGGTCACAACGATACCGGCAACAGTGGCAAGGGCAAGGAATGTGTTATGCATGCTACGAGCACGGACCGTGAGAATTGGACCAAGATTCCGGAGGATACATTCTATAGCCCTGATAATTACTCAAAGGATGATTTCCGTGATCCTGAAGTGTTCTGGTCCGAGGAGGAGGACTGCTATTGGATGCTTATTGCGGCGAGAGAGAATACGCTGGGCGGTGTCGTCGCAAAGTATACATCACCCGATCTTAAGAATTGGGAGTTCATAGGGCCTATTTTCGCTCCGAAGGAACAGTATATGCTGGAGTGTCCGGATGTCTTCCGAATGGGAGATACGTATTATCTTACTTACAGCTGGGATTGCGTCACTTACTACGCAATGAGTGATTCACCCAACGGACCGTTTACAGCGCCCGTGGACAATGTTCTCGACGGCAATAATTTTATCTTCTATGCTGCTAAGACTGCGGAGCTGAACGGTAACCGATACCTGTGCGGATGGCTAGGCAGGGCGGGGCTCTCCAGTGATTCCGGAGTTTATCAGTGGGCAGGAAATGTCCTCAACCATCAGTTGGTACAGCGTGAGGACGGCACACTGGGCGTGCGTGAGCCTGTAACATTCGAAGAATATTTCACTGCTGAGAAGCAATTTGCTGCTGTGAAGAAAGAGGGCAGTGCAAAGATCAAAGACAATACAATTACCCTTTCTGAAGGGGCGCTGGCAGATATGGGCACGAGGCCGGCCACAATGCTGCTTGAGTGTGACGTGACACTGGACCCGGAAGGCTGCGCGGGATTTGCCTTCGGCGGAAGCGAGAGCGATGCGACATGGACTGTTCTCTGCCTGGACGCGAAGCGCGGTCTTCTCCACTATGAGGGATACGAGATGTCGGATCTTGCCAAGTTTGCCCCGCAGGCTTTCACAAAATTTGATTTTTCTGCAAATGAGGTCCACCACATCAGTCTGGTATGTGAAAATGAGATTGTCGTCCTCTATGTAGATGATATGAAGGCGCTGAGCTCGCGAATTCGTCATTCGATCGACGGCGCGCATAT
>DFDT01000088.1:0-2752 GCA_002368865.1 Lachnospiraceae bacterium UBA3821
TTCCTTTGTTCTGACTACGTTATAGCACCAGTTTTAGCAAAGAGAGAGTGCTAACAATTATTGTGAAAGTTTGTGTCTTCATATTCCCCATATTCACAGCCTACATGGGTGGCAATCACTTCATCGATCAGCTCCAGCTCCTTGTGCGACCGTTTGTAGAGTTTAATGACGCCCCGGCCATTGCCGCCGTTCCAAAGCCTTTTGTGCTTCCGGCTCCCATCCGGTGCCTCATAGTTGACCAGCAGCATATCCTTCTTTTTGCAGGTGATCTTCGTATCCATCAGGGCGTGGATATTCTCCTGGATCACATGCCAGTACACATTTTCTTCGTCTTCATGGAAGCTGAATTTCGTTTTTACATCCAGCCAGACCTTGGAGAAGTTAAAGTCGTATTCTTCACCTTCATACCAGAATACGCCAAGGAGCCTGCGGTCGAGCGGCACAAAATAGATTTTCGGCCTGCCGCCGCCGATATCGAACACGCTGTTTTCCAGCCGTTTTCCTGTTATCTTGCTGGTCAGATGGTTGGAGGAAAGCCAGACCCATGGACTGGTGAAATCCCGTCCCCAGTTTTTGTCCGCATAGCCAAAGGAGGTTTCCGGCGTAACCAGATAGGTTCTGCCCGCAAACTCCACGGTTCCGCTAAAAGCACTCTTCATGCCTTCCGCATGCCAGTACATCGCAAAGGCCTCGATATCCCGCAGCGGTTTGCTGGCACCGTAACCGACATTGAAAGCAATCTGTTTATCCACGGTAAGATCCCATCGCATGTCCCCGGCATCGCACATCCATTCCGGATGCGCCTCTGCCTCTTCGGGAGAAATGTGGATGCTGCCGCGCAGTTGTGTCTCGGAAACATAGCAGTCGCCGGCCTCTACAGAATAGGGGGCGTCTGCCTGCAGCCTGACCTCATTCCAGCCAAAGAACCGGTGCAGCTGTGCATGATCCTCGCCCCATGCGCCGGCCTTTACCATCAGGTAAGAGGGCTTTATTCCCGCCTTCCGGTTCTCAGGAAGCTGCCCAAAGACGGGTTTATCGCCGCCGGAAGCCATGTTACAAAGAAAAAATTCAATAAAGAAGGGCTTTTCTTCACCGGTCAGGGCATCCCTGCCTGTAAAGGAGTGCCACCACCAGTCATATCCCTGATGTTTCAGCGGTCCCTTTAGCATGCACGCATCCCTTGTAATATCATGAACATTGAACATATATTTCTGCCTCCTAGGGTTTTCTAATATCTGTTATGTACTTTCTCCGCAAAGCAAAGGACATCCTTGATCCGTATAGCTGTGCCGTCATCCAGAATGGCTGTGCCGCTCATTTTCCCGAATACCTGATGCTGGTCGGATACGATTACCTTGTAGTCCAGGTTGGCGGCGCGGTCAAGGGCCGGAACAAAGTCCATCTCGAACCTTCCGTCTGAAGAAGTAAACTGCCAGGGATCCATATAGCCGGATGATGGGATGTGGAAGGTAACGTCATCCAGCTTATGAACCTTCCCATTATAAAAGAGAACATTTTCCGAAGCCGCGCTCGTGTTGCCGAAGCCGTAGCCAATGTTGAATCCAAAGCTGTTTCCGTCTATGTCTGCATTCCCGGATCCCCAGTGCCAGGTATTATCATAGGTCCACACGCCGCGTCCCCAGTCGAGCGTTCCAAAGTCAGAGGCGGGATCAAACTCATAGCGTTTCCCGTCAAACAGGATATACCCGGAGGCACGCATGCAGTTGATTTTCTGATTGTAGTAGAAAGCGTGCTTTTTATCCCAGGGCGTTGCAATCACCATAGACTCCATGTCCGGCTGCTGCAGCGTAATATCGCATTTGAAGGGTTTTCCCTCATAAAAGTTTCTGAAAACACATTGGATACGGCGCTGTCCGTTCCCGACAGCAAATCGCATGTGAAGCCGCTTATCCTTATATTCTGTCACTCCGCCAGAGGAATCCTGTGGAAGATTCAGTTTCCCCATGGGAAAAGCGTTCAGGACAGTCTCGGTATGCTCCCACGGATGGTCACCAAAATGCAGCAGTGAAACAGACTGCAGGCCAATATACCCATCGTCAGAGATTGTAAAAGCAGCACCGAAATCCTTGCCAAGAACAAGATAATAATCCCATTCCTTAATCCGCCATTTTGGTGCTTTGATCATACGGCGGTCGTATTTTTGCAGCATTTTACGTGACCACCCCGGTTCATGCAGTTCCCCGTTCTCATCAAGAAGCATCTGAACCGATGTGACTTCATGGTTTCTTTCCATGGCTTTCATCCCCCTTCCATACAGCATAGTCTGCCTGATGCTTTAAAGGCGCATTTTCTGCCTTCCTGTCCTTTCCGGAAGACTGCTTATTCTTCAGTTTTACTCCGTTTCCTGCCCCTTGCCCTGAAAAAATATATGGTCAAGCTTTTCCAGAATATCCGCTGCTGATTTGCCGCCAATGCCATATATTGGCTTATACCAGTTTTCATTGCCGGAGGCCACGATCAGGTCAAAGATGGTTTTGATGCCGTTCATATAAAGCGCCCGAAAATTGCTTCAGGCTGATGCCAAGGCGCAGGCAGTAATCCATCCCGCTGATCTGTCCCGCCTTATCACGTACAGGCTCCTGATATTCCCATCCGGTTTTGCCAAAATAGCTCCTCGCGGCTTTCTCGTAACCGTCCATATACCACGTTGAAATATCCTTCCAGCGAAGCTTCCCCATGGCTTTTGTGTGGTAAGTTCCGATGGTTCCGGCTGCACGGTTCATAATCCTGC
>DFDT01000088.1:2828-4605 GCA_002368865.1 Lachnospiraceae bacterium UBA3821
ATGTGCTGCTCATATTTCATGCGCAGCACCTTCTGCTGTTTATCCCGAAGCTGTCCGAGCGCAACAGCAAGGCCGGCGAGCTGGTCATCGGACATGCTTTCTGCACTGAGGCCATCAATCCGCAGTGCCTTGATAAGGTTCTCGGGATAAGGCAGTGTCTTCTTCGTGGAAGGCTGATCCAGCACATCTTTAAAGCCAAGCACTTTGGAAAGCTGGTGATCCGAAGCCTCCGGGAATACTTCCCGTATCCGTTCCATAATACGCAGAGCGGAGGTTTTGGGATCCTCCCTGTAGTTTCCTGTCACATAGTCATATCCCCACAGATGCTCCGGCAGGCAGTAAACGGGAATGCCCCAGCCGTATTCATCCCCGTTTTTGTTTTTCCGCCGTCGAAAATCCCGCACGCACAGATAGGTTTGCATCTGAAGCTTTGTAACTTCGCCTTCAAAGTTCTTTTCCCCATCTTTGCCGAAACCGGCCTGTTGTTTTACTTCAAAAGAGTAATGCTCCCGATCGGAGAGATCCTCAGCAAACAGGTCCATGATCTTTTTGGAACGGACCGAGGCAAGTTCATCATCCCATCGCGCATCAAAGTCATACCCATCCCTCCTGTAATTTGCAAAGACAGGGAACCATTCCCTTGAGATAAATCCGGCTTTGTGATCAAAGAACTTCCCGTAAGCAATATCCTCCCCAGCGGCGATACTCTTTCTCCATTCCCAGGGATCAGTTTTTTCATCTCCTGTCCACCAACACCGAACATCCGTGTGCTCTTCCACGGAAAACCCGGTTATTTCATTGCGAAATAATGGCAGGAAGCCGATCTGATGAATAAGGTGACACAGTTCCTCCACGTTATGAATACAGCCAGGGTCATCCGGGTCAAGCCCGTGCATCGTCCATCTTTCTTCTTCGAGCATTTATGCCTCCTTGTATTTCTACCGGGATATGCTTTTTTCTAAATGAGCGCCGGACCGCCTTCCCGTTGCTCCTCTTCCGGTTTTGATGTCGTCAAAGGATCTAGCTTTTTATATTCCCCCAACAGACTAGCCCACCTCATGGGTCTGCCTGCTCACAGGCGCTGTCATCATTCAGTATTTATGATAACATATTTTGGACTCCATAAGATATCACATAAATAACTGCCTGTTCTATTTATGTCGCTGACGCCAAAACAGGCCTTTACTTGATTTAAACGAAAAGAATGGCTATGATAAAGAAAAGCCCCCTCTTTCTGTGTGGACAATTTCTTACTATAAAAAAGGAAGAATTATGAAAGTTGTCGATTTGCACTGCGATACCATACTTGAAATCTGGAACTCCGAATTAAAAGGAGACCGTCTTGCCCTTCGCGATACGGAAAACAGCACTCATCCACTTCACATCGATTTGAAAAAGCTAAAGGAAGGAGATTACCTGCTGCAGAACTTTGCACTGTTCGTGGATCTGCACATGCCTTCCGAACACGGAAAGCCAAACCACAGCTCCATCTCATGGAAAACGCCTGGCGCCGCTGCGAGTAAAAAAGAGGCTGCCGACAGCTGGGTAGATCCATGGCTGCAGGTAACGGAGATGATCCGGGTCTTTCGGGAGGAGATAGCCGCAAACGCGGACCTGATAAGACAGGTTTTTACATGGAATGATATCGTTGAAAACCAGAGGAACGGACTCATCTCGGCTCTGCTAACGACCGAAGAGGGCGGTATTCTTCAAGGGAAACTGGACAGGTTGGACACACTGTATCAAACCGGTGTCCGGATGATGACCATCACCTGGA
>DFDT01000216.1 GCA_002368865.1 Lachnospiraceae bacterium UBA3821
CAACTATTATTATACAGGATCAGAATTTGCGAAAAACTATTGACAGTATCTGATGTAAACCCTGGCACCTTTTACAACTGGATCAGCCGCCTGCGAAAAAGAGGCTACTCGATCCCTGCGGCAAACAAGGAAATAAGCGCTCCGTTCGAAAACCGCCAGGATGTTGTACGGGTTGACCTAATACCCGATCATTCAGACCTCTTGCCTGCTTCGACGCGGAACTGTTCATCAAATCAGGCGGCAAATGATGCTTCGGCACCGGCCTTGGAAGTATCCGTCGGCAATGCCACAATAAGACTGTTCCGCAATGCGGATGTGGAACTGGTCGAAACCGTGCTCCGACACGCACTGAGAGGTGCCGCCTATGCTGGGTGACATTTCTTCTGCTACAAGCATCTACATCATCACAGGGTATACTGATTATCCGAGAAGAATTATTATTCGAGAAGGCTTACAGTATTTATCCTGCCCATGTCTATGGATTGAAAAATTAGTTTCTGATATTTCTCCGGCAAAAAGGAAATCTCAACCCCTGCCATTAAAGGTATATTTCCGGTGTCTACAAGCCCCATCAAGCGATTATCCAACCTTGAGAGCCAAATATATCTCTGAATCGTTTTCTCGCCCTCTCCGAGCGATTCTGATAGGTTTTCAAGGGTTTTACCTCCACCCTTGCCTTGATGTTTCAATGCTTCAAACTTCATGGCATAGGAATACGCCTTTTCAGACGGCAAAATAACCTCTCTGTGCAAGTTAGAATCCACCATAATAATCGTTGCTTCATCATCGCTGTATTCCATAACCCGAACCGGCATTTCCGTAAGCCCTGCCAACTCACAGGCTCTACGCCGCCTGTGACCGGATATAATCTCATAGCCGCCCTTTTTCCTTGGGCGAACAATCCCCTGCTCTAATACGCCTTGTTCTTTGATACTATCGACCAAATCTTTAAGTTGTTCGTCAACCACATGGAACGGGTGGTTCTTGAGCTCATGCAACTCTGATAGGGCTACTTTGATTGCCGGAACTTCATCGGTATTGTTGTTGAAAATATCATCAAATCCCGACATACTTACATTACTTAAATCTATTTTATTCATTTGCAAGCACCTCCGTTGTAAGGTTATGATAACTGTCTGCCAGTTTTCCCTTTGGATCGTACTTATAAATGCTTACACCCGAATTAGATACTTCCGCACCTTTTACGGAAAGCGGAATTATACTATCAAAGATCTTCACTCTCTTGCCGAAAAGATTGTGTAGTAAATTCATAAACTCACGGTCATTATTACGCCGTACATCTACTTGCGTGAATACAATGCCTTCGATCGACAGTCGTGGGTTGAAACACCACTTATTTTTCACATTTTTGATTGTATTCATAAGTTGTTCCAAACCTTTCACATTGAGCAAGTCCGGTTTAACCGGTATCAGAACGCTGTCTGCGCACGCAAAGGCATTTAATGGCAGAATTTGAAGTGACGGCATACAGTCAATGAGGATATAATCATATTTTTCTCTCATGTTCTCTACATAATACCGCATCACCAGTTCCCTAGCCGTTGCCCCGGTCAATCGCAACTCAATATCACACGTAGTAATGTTGCAGGGCATAAGGTCAACACCCTCTTCGTGGTGGTATATACCCTCTTCAAAGTCTATCTCGTCCTCTTTGTCATTCATGATCTTCTCAAAGATGTTAGAGAGGGAGTATGAGAGCATATCTTGTCTACCAATGCCGAGACTGATTGAAAGAGAACCTTGCGGATCAGCATCAATAAGCAGCACCCTTTTACCCTCTTTTGCCATTCCAAAACCTAAACTGGCCGTTGTGGTGGTCTTTCCCGCCCCACCTTTCTGATTTGCGATTGCAATTACTTTTGACATTCGTTTGTCCTCCTGCTTAAATTTTCTTTTTCTTGGGCTTTTGCGGTCTAAAAACTTCTCTCACCTTGAAATGACGGCGATATTTGCCCTTGTCCGTTCCGTCTGTTATAGGGAATATTTCAGACGGATCTTCTACATTCACATAATCTTTGCTGTTTTCCAGTTTTCTCGTGAAATGCAGAATTTCTTTTGTGCTACCGATTGCTCTGATCTTCATTTCTTCCTCCTCTCTTTCGTATTTGCTTTAGGACAAATTGTCCTAAAGTGGATTTTTGACCTTAAACGCAAAAAGGACACCTCTTGAATTTCTCCAAAAGGTGTCCTTATCGGTACATTTCCTATACATTTAAGTTGGCTTACTCTTTATTATGCCACATTATTCTTTATTATGCCCCTCAAAAAAGTTGCACTTGAGTTGCACCTGTGCGATTTCATTTGTGCAAAAACCTTGAATTTCCGGGCTTTTTCAGTCTATGGTGCGCATCGTCGGGAACAGCAGCACATCCCTGATCGCCGCGGAGTCGGTCAGCAGCATCACCAATCTGTCAATTCCATAGCCGATACCACCTGTGGGCGGCATACCGATCTCCAGCGCATTTAAGAAGTCCTCATCCGTATGGTTGGCCTCCTCATCGCCCGCCGCAAATGCCGCATCCTGTGCCGCAAAACGTTCTCTCTGGTCGATGGGATCGTTCAGCTCGGAGTAGGCGTTGCACATCTCCCAGGTGTTGATGAACAGCTCAAAGCGCTCCACCTTGTCGGGATCGCCGGGCTTCTTCTTGGTCAAAGGGGAGATTGCCAACGGATGATCCATGATAAAGGTCGGCTGGATCAGCTCCTTCTCGCAGAACTCCTCGAAGAAGAGGTTGATGATATCGCCCTTGGTGTGGCGCTCCTCAAACTCAATGTGGCGCTCCTTGGCCAGTGCCTTTGCCTCCTCATCGGTAGCTACGGTGTCAAAATCCACACCTGCGTATTTCTTGATGGCATCATTCATGGTAAGGCGTTCAAAGGGCTTGCCCAGATCAATCTCGATGCCGTTGTATGTGATCTTCGTGGTCCCGCACACCTTCTCAGCCAGGTAGCGGAACATGCTCTCCGTGAGCTCCATCATGCCCTCGTAGTCGGTATATGCCTGATACAGCTCCATCAGAGTAAACTCCGGGTTGTGACGGGTATCCACGCCTTCGTTTCGGAACACGCGTCCAATCTCATACACTCTCTCCAGTCCGCCCACGATCAGTCTCTTTAAATAAAGCTCCAGAGAAATGCGCAGCTTCACATCCTCGTCCAGCGCATTGTAATGGGTCTCAAAGGGTCTCGCCGCAGCGCCGCCCGCGTTGGATACCAACATCGGCGTCTCCACCTCCATGAAGTTCCGTCCGTCCAGGAAATTACGGATCTCCTTGATAATCTGGCTTCTCTTGATGAAGGTCTCCCTTACCTCAGGATTCACGATCAGATCCGTGTAGCGCTGACGATACCGGATGTCGGTATTGGTCAGGCCGTGGAATTTCTCCGGAAGAATCTGCAGACTCTTGGTGAGCAGCGTCACTTTCGCCGCATGCACGGAAATCTCACCGGTCTTGGTCTTGAACACCTCGCCCTCGATTCCCACGATATCGCCCACATCATACTTTTTAAAATCAGCATAGGGCTCCTCGCCGATGCTGTCTCTCGCCACATAGCACTGAATGTTGCCGGGAAGATCCTGCACGTTGCAGAAGGAAACCTTACCCATGATACGCTTGGACATCATGCGTCCGGCAATGCGGACCGTCTTGCCCTCAAGCTCCTCAAAGCGATCCTTGATATCGGTGCTGTGATGGGTCACGTCATATTTGGTGATCTGAAAAGGGTCCTTGCCTGCTTCCTGCAGAGCTGCCAGTTTCTCGCGGCGCACCTTTAAAAGCTGGTTGATATCCTGCTCCTGTGTGTTTGTCCCTTTTGCCTGTCCGTTATTGTTCTGCTGTTCTGCCACGTTTCGTATCTCCTTTTTCTTACTTACTTCTCTGTATCTCCAAAATCTTATAAGCGAACGTACCTGCCGGAGTCTCTACCTCTACGGTGTCATTGGTCCTCTTTCCCAGCAACGCCTTGCCCACAGGGCTCTCATTGGAAATCTTGCCCTTTAAGCTGTTGGCCTCAGTGGAACCCACAATCTTGTACTCCAGTTCCTCGCTGTACTCCAGATCCAGGATGCGCACCTTACAACCGATATTGATCTTGTCCAGATCAACCTCGTCCTCAACCACAACCTCGGCATTTTTCAGGATCTTCTCAAGCTCCTCAATCCTCGCCTCGATGTCCCTCTGCTCGTCCTTTGCTGCGTCATACTCTGCATTCTCGGAAAGGTCGCCCTGCTCTCTGGCTTCCTTAATCTTCTGTGCAACCTCCTGACGCTTCACTACCTTCAGTTCGTGCAGCTCATCCTCATACTTTCTGAGTCCTTCATAGGTTAAAATATTTTTTTTCTCCTGCATGACGTGTCCTTTCTGTTTCTATGGTAGAAATCATTTTAGTCAACTAAAGATTATATCTGTTTTAAATCATAGTGTCAAGAACCGTAGCTGTTTTCTTTTGGGGATTTCTTTTAGGGAAAGCTGCCGGGTGTTCCGCGATCGTCCGCAGCGATACGTATGCAACAGGCATCCTTCGCCCTTTGATCCGCTTCTCCTTCTCCTCCACGGCTCCCAGATCCAACCAGACACTGCCTGGCGCTAACGTAAGGGGAGGCACATATTTTTCTCCGGTAAAATCCAATAGATTCAGCGGCTCCGTCAAATATTTCCCGCTGATCCGCACGCGGGAAAAAACGGCACCCTCCGGCAGGAAACGCAGATCCACTGCCAGTCCGAACTCCTCATAGAGCCTTTCGGCAACGGTCTCCACCTGCGCTTTGTAGGTATAGTCCGGCACGATCCACAACAGGCTCTTCATCCGGGGAGCCAGCCGTTCCAACACCTGTCCGATGCATCCCACAGTGCCCAAAGCCAGAAAATGCTCCTGCCCGGCATAGGGCAACAATCGGTCGATCCATCGAAATTCCTGATAGGCCTGAAATTCCGGTATTGCGTTTCCAAGTGCCTGCGGCAGCCAAACACCGCCCTCCTCTTGAGCGATCCCCGTTTTGTCGCTTCCCGTTTTCCCCTGCAGGTGCTGCGCATATATGCAGGCGTTTTCGCCCCATCTGTCCAAAAGTGGGTCCAGACAAGCCCGGATCTGGTCTGCCAGCAGCTCTCTCTCTTTCCGGATCCTGCGCGCCCGCAATCTTGGGAAGCAATCCGCCAGGCATTGTAACGCGTTCCCCGATCTCAGCCGCTGCAGCAGGTTTTCTGCCTCATATCGCCTCTCGCAAACCGTCAGATGCAGAACCTGAAAATCCTTTCCCATAGAAAACTGCTCCACGCGGACGGGCTCCGACTGATCTGCCGCTCTGCTGCCTCTATTGATCTGTAATTCCCTATAAACCACATAAATGATCGTATCCATGCTGCATTATATGCAGAAATTTGGCAGATATGAAAAATAACAGGAACAATCCGATCCGTGTAACCGCATCTTCACACAAAGATCCGCTCCACGCTCTCCACAAGCTGTTCCATGGTCTCCATGGTATTGATCTGCTGGCGGAACTTCGCTGAGCCGGGCAGTCCGAAGGTATACCAGGACAGGTGCTTGCGCATCTCCCGCACGCCGATATATTCCCCTTTGTATTGCAGCTGCAGCGCCGCATGACGCAGGATCAGTGCTTTCTTCTCCGCATTGGTCGGTCCGGCGGGAATCGTGCCCTCCCGCAGATATTCCGTGACCTCCCTGAAGATCCAGGGATTTCCCTGCGCGGCACGCCCGATCATCACACCGTCGCATCCGGTTTCCCGAAGCATCTGCTCCGCCTTTTCAGGACTGTCCACATCCCCGTTGCCCAGCACAGGGATCGACACCGCCTCCTTCACCTGTCGGATGATGTCCCAGTCTGCCCTGCCGCTGTAATACTGCTCTCTGGTGCGTCCATGTACAGCCACCGCTGCCACACCGCAGCTCTCCGCAATTTTCGCAATCTCCACCGCATTTACATGGGACTCATCGAATCCCTTGCGGATCTTCACGGTGACCGGCTTTCTCGTGGCCTTCACCAGCGCCGTCAGGATCTCCTCCACCAGCTTCGGATCTTTCATCAGCGCCGAACCTTCCCCGTTGTTTACCACCTTGGGCACCGGGCAGCCCATGTTGATGTCCAGAAATGCATGGGGCCTGTCCTCAATGCGCTTGGCCATCTCCGAAAGGATCACCGGATCGGAGCCGAAAAGCTGCAGGGAAGCCGCACCCTCATCAGGGTGGATCTCCATCAGGCTGTCCGTATTTTTGTTGTTATAATAGATCGCCTTGGCGCTGACCATCTCCATGCAGACCAGACCTGCACCCAATTCATGGCATAACAGACGAAAAGGCAGGTCTGATACACCTGCCATGGGAGCCAAGATAATATTGTTGGGCAGTGTCACCCCGCCGATCGTCAGTACCGACATATTTTTATCCTCATTTATTTCACATTCTTCTCGTAGATCCGTCTCAATCCGTCCAATGTCAGCACAGAATCATAGATATCGATGGCATTGGTGCCTTCCGCAATCAGCCGTCCCAGGCCTCCGGTGGCAACCACCTTCATATCCCGCAATCCGCTCTCCTCCCGGACTTTTTTGATGATATATTCCGTCTGTCCGATCTGACCGTACATCAGCCCCGCCTGCATGCTGGAAATGGTTTCCTGTGCCAGGATGGACTTGGGCAGCTTGATCTCTATGTCTGGCAGCTTCGCTGTCTGGGTCCAGAGCGCTTCGGAACTGATCTGGATGCCGGGCGCCGTGATCCCCGCTGTAAAGCAGCCCTCCCCGGTGATCAGGTCATAAGTCGTTGCCGTCCCAAAGTCAATGACCAATACCGGCCCACCATACTTTTCAAAAGCGCCTACCGCATCCGCAATACGGTCTGCCCCGATGGCACGCGGATCGTCCGTTGTGATGCGGATCCCCGTCTTCACGCCGGGTCCCACAATTAACGGTCTGGTTCCCGTATACCGGATCAGCGCGCTTTGCAGGGCATGCATCACGTTTGGCACTACACTGGAGATGACAGAACCCGTGAGTGTCTCCGCCTGAATTCCATTTTTTTGCAGCAATTCACTGATGATCAGCCCGTATTCATCCGACGTGCGGGGTGTTTTCGTTGTCAGGCGAAACGTTACCTTCAACACCTCTTTGTCAAAAACTCCTAATGTCATATTGGTATTGCCCACATCGATCACAAGTGTCATATCGTTTCCTTCTTTCTGCCTATGCCTCTTCCAACAGACCTGCCACATCCTCTTTCAGGATAAATACTCTGTAATACAAACTCAATGACTCAAACAATTCCTGCCGTTTGCGGCGGATCTCACCCACCAGTAGACCGCTGGAGATCTCGTCGTAATAGATATCGTCCTCCTCTGCGTTGGTCTCCATGGATACGGTTCCGTCCTCCTCGAACACGATGGTGAAGATTCCTCCCACCTCCTCCGTAAACAGCACGCAGATGATATGCAGTTCATCCTTGATGGATTCCGGTATCTTGTCAAACTTTTCGTTGAAATAATATTTCATCTCATAGGCGTTCGCCCCGCAGAGCACAATCCGGTTATCGCTCATAACATCCTCCTGCTTTCTTTACACATATCCGTAGATTCCCCGCACAGACACCTCTCCGGCATATACCTCCCGCAGACTTCCGTCCGGCAGTTCCACGATCAACTCTCCCCTGTCGTTGATCCCCCGCGCCGTTCCCCTGTATTCTCCGGCCGGGTCCAGCACACACACCTCTTTATCCCGGTTGACAAGCATCGCATTGTAGCTGTCCCGCAGACGCTCCATCGAGCAGGTTTGGAGAAAGCTCTCATAGTCCGCCTCAAACTGGTTCATCACGGCCGCCAGAAGCCTGCTCCGATCCACCTTCTCCGCGCACACTTCATCCAGTGCGATGGCACGGTCCGCGATCTCCGGCGCAAATTCCTGTTTCCGCACATTGATGCCCACACCGATGACCACATACTGGATATCATTCTGCTCCAGACTCATCTCAGTGAGGATACCGCAGGTTTTCCGACCGTCTATGACCACGTCGTTGGGCCACTTGATCCCTGCCGAAAGTCCCAGCGCATCCCGAAAGGCCGCCGTGATGGCATGCGCTGCCACCAGCGTCAGCATGGAAGCCTGATCCGGCGCAAACTCCGGCTTCAAGACGATGGTAAAATAAATATTGGTGTCCGCAGGACTGATCCAGCTCCGTCCTCTTCTCCCCCGCCCCGCAGTCTGCATATCCGCGACCACCAGTGTCCCGTGCGGTGCTCCGGCTTCCGCCAGCCGCTTCGCCTCCGCATTGGTGGAACCGATCTCCTCGTAAAAGTAAACTTTCCGCCCCGCCCACCGGGTCTGTATGCGGCTTGCAATCTCGCTCTTATTATAGATCTCTGTCTGTGCCGCTTCCGTCAGACGATAGCCCCGATTTGGCACCGCCTCGATCTCATAACCTTCCTTGCGCAGCTGGCCGATTGCCTTCCAAACGGCAGTGCGGGACACGCCAAACTGTTCACACAGCTGCTGTCCCGACACATAATCTTTTTTTTCTCTCAATAAAGTTAATATTTTTGTCTTCATTCTTACAACGTAGCCGCCATAACCGCCTTAATGGTATGCATGCGGTTCTCCGCTTCTTCAAACACCAAAGACTGGGACGACTCGAACACCTCGTCCGTCACCTCCATCTCGTCGATACCGAACTTCTCGGAGATCTGCTCGCCGATCTTGGTCTTCAGATCGTGGAACGCCGGCAGGCAATGCATAAAGATCGCCTTTTCCCCTGCATTTTCCATCACCGCCCGGTTTACCTGATAAGGAGAAAGATCCCTTATCCTTTCTTCCCAGACTTCGTCCGGTTCGCCCATGGACACCCAGACATCCGTGTAGATCACATCCACATTCTCTGTGCCGATCTGTACGTCCTCTGTCAACGTAATGCTTCCGCCGTTCTCGGCCGCGATCTGCTTACACTCCTCCACCAGCTCCACGTCCGGGAAATACTTCTCTGTGGTGCAGGCAGTGAAATGCATGCCCATCTTGGCACACGCCACCATCCAGGAATTTCCCATATTGTAACGGGCATCCCCCATATAAGTCAACTTGATCCCCTTCAGATATCCGAAATGCTCTCTGATGGTCAGCAGATCCGCCAGCATCTGAGTGGGATGGAATTCATTGGTCAATCCGTTCCACACGGGTACCTTGGAATACCTGGCCAGTTCCTCCACAATCTCCTGTCCGTAACCGCGATACTCAATCCCTTCAAACATGCCGGCAAGCACACGGGCCGTATCCGCAATACTCTCTTTCTTGCCGATCTGGGAACCGCTGGGATCCAGATAGGTGCAGCCCATGCCCAGATCATGCGCCGCCACCTCAAAGGAACAGCGGGTACGGGTGCTGGTCTTTTCAAAGATCAACGCAACATTTTTGCCCCGCAGCGTATCCACGGGAATCCCCTTCTTCTTTTTGTCCTTCAGGTCTGCCGCCAGATCCAGCAGATAAAGGATCTCCTCCGGGGTAAAATCCAATAATTTCAGGAAATCCCGTCCTTTTAAATTGATATTGCCTTGGTTGATGCCACTCATGTCTGTCTCCTTACTCTCTTATCCTCTTATTCCGTCTTGCCTGCCACGGTCTTGATCGCCGCGCCGATGCTGGCAATGCCCTGCAGCTCTGCGGGAAGCAAAATGGTGTTCGCCTTACCGTCCGCCACCTTCTCAAAGGCTTCCAGGCTCTTTAACTTCAGCACAGCCTCATCTGCGCTGGCTTCCTTTAACATTTTCAGACCGTCTGCATGTGCCTGCTGCACCTTCAAGATCGCTTCCGCCTCACCTTCTGCCTCTTTGATCATCTTTTCCTTCTGTGCCTCTGCGCGAAGGATTGCAGACTGTTTCTCAGCCTCTGCGCGAAGGATCGCGGATTCTTTTTCACCCTCTGCCTCCAGGATGCGGGCTTTCTTCTCACCTTCCGCACGGGTTACGGCCTCACGTCTCTCACGCTCTGCCTTCATCTGTTT
>DFDT01000043.1 GCA_002368865.1 Lachnospiraceae bacterium UBA3821
CAAGCGATACCGTAGTCATCGCCGTGAGTAACTCTCATCAGATCATCGTTCTCATACTGGATGGAAGAAGTCTCGATGGACATCTTAGCACAGTATCTCTTCCAGCCCTCAGGAAGTCTGGTGGACCAAAGTACGGTCAGGTTGGGCTCGGGAGAAGGTCCAAGGTTGGTCAGGGTGTGCAGATAACGGAAGCTCATCTTGGTAACCATAGGTCTGCCGTCTACACCAACACCGCCGAGGGACTCGGTAACCCATACAGGATCGCCTGCGAAGATCTGGTTGTACTCGGGAGTACGAGCGAACTTCACGCAACGAAGCTTCATGATAAAGTGATCTACGAACTCCTGGATCTGCTCCTCGGTGAAGGTACCGTTCTTCAGATCTCTCTCTGCGTAGCAGTCAAGGAAGGTGGAAGTACGTCCAAGGGACATAGCAGCACCGTTCTGCTCCTTAACGGAACACAGATATCCGAAATAAGTCCACTGGATTGCTTCCTGTACGTTCTTAGCGGGCTTGGAAATATCGCAGCCATAGGAAGCAGCCATCTCTTTCATCATCTTCAGAGCGGTTATCTGCTCAGACAGCTCTTCACGAAGACGGATCACATCGTCAGTCATAACGCGACCGGTAGAAGCCTTCTGATCTTCCTTGTCCTCGATCAGTCTGTCGATACCGTACAGAGCTACACGTCTGTAGTCGCCGATGATACGTCCGCGGCCGTAAGCATCAGGAAGACCGGTAATGATGTGAGAGGAACGACAAGCTCTCATCTCAGGGTTGTAAGCGTCGAAACAACCTGCGTTATGTGTCTTTCTATGGGTGGAGAAGAACTCGGAAATCTCGGGATCTACCTCGTAGCCGTTGTCAGCGCAAGCCTTCTCTGCCATACGGATACCGCCGTAAGGCTGCAGAGATCTCTTGAAAGGCTTGTCAGTCTGGAAACCAACGATGGTCTCCTTGGATTTGTCAAGATATCCAGGACCATGAGAAGTGATGGTGGATACAACCTTGGTATCCATATCAAGAACTCCGCCTGCTTCTCTTTCTTTCTTCTGAAGATCAAGAACCTGTGCCCAAAGATCCTTTGTGTTCTGGGTAGGTCCTGCTAAGAAGCTCTCATCACCATCATAAGGATGATAGTTTCTCTGGATGAAGTCACGAACGTTGACTTCCTTATCCCATTTGCCAGTTACAAAATCTGTCCATTCTGGTCTCATTGTAGAAATGCCTCCTATAAAATTTTATTTGGTTCGAAGTAACTTGCGTTACCTTAACTCTACAACAATTATAAAAAAAAGAAATCCCGCAGTCAAGGCGGTTTGTGTACTTTTGGGGGTACAAATCATGCACTTTTTTCGATACATTTTTTCAATAAAATAAAGTGTTGAAGAATCAATAAAATTATTATTAAATCGGTGCCAAATTGCTTGTCTGATTTTGGAAAAAGTATTATAATTTTCTAGACATTGTTTGCAAAAACAGGTTGCAAAATAATTATGGAATGATCCGAAAAATTGCAGGTCGAAAGGAGAAAATATACATGAGCGGAATCACGAGAGAAATGACGATCGGAGAGATCCTGCGTTCCAATCCGGAGGTGGCACCGGTGCTGCTGGAGGCAGGTATGCACTGTCTGGGCTGTCCGGCTTCCCAGGGAGAGTCTCTGGAGGAAGCAGCCATGGTACATGGGATCGATATTGATGATCTGATGGAAGCCATCGAGGCAATATAAAAGAAATAGAAAGGAAAGAAGATCATGTAATAAAAACGGGTATACCTCCTGGATGGCAGGAGGTATACCCGTTTTTCATTTGTTATTTCTTAGGATAAGTGTATGTGTAGGACGGTGATTCCGCATTCGGATTGTAATATTCATAGCGGAAAGAGATCAGGGAAGCGTCGACGCCGCTTTCCTGGGCAATCTGGGCAATCGACTGATCCAACGTAGCGGATGCTTTATCAAAATATTGGTCCATCATGGATTTCAGCCGGGAGTCAATGGAAGCATCCAGTCCCCATGCCTGTTCCTTGTAGTACATTTTCATGATGATCGTGTTGCCGGATATCTCCGACTTGCCGGTTCCGTCGCTGCTGGACAGCGTTTTATCCAATTCGGCCTGCACGGAAGGATTGTCCTTGATATATTCTTCCAGCGACGCATACTTTTTGGAACCGCAGCCGATGATAAACACGGATATCATCATGAGCAGCAATAGTTTCAGTGCATTTGATCTGCAGATTCTTTTGAACATTTGTTGTTCCTCCTCATAAAGTATAAAAATAAGATAGTAAGTTGCCATGTGAGTATACCATATAAATTCTTATAACGCAAGAGACAGCTGCCGTATTTTGAGCGGAAGCTGTCTCTATATGATCTTATGGTTATTTTGTGTAGGTAAAGACATATGCCGGTGTGGATTCCCCGAGGTTGTACATTTCATATCGCACGGCGATCAGCGATGCATCAATCCCACTTGCTTCTGCCAGCTGATCAATGCCGGAATTCAGGGAAGCTGTGGCATCCTCCGTGGCAAAATACCGGTCCATGCCTGCTCTGATCTTGGAATTGATGTTTTCATCCTCTCCAAAGATAGCCCGGTCAGCCTGCATCTTCATGATGACCGTGTTTTCGGAAACACTCAGATCCATTGAAATATGGATGTCTTCGCTGGATACGGACATATCCGTAAAAGCGACCGGCATAGGGTTGGACTGTATATATTCCTCCAGGTTTGCATATTTTTTGTCGCAGCCGACCAGAAACAGACATACGGCAATGAGTAAAACAAATGCAAAACAACCGGAAGACGGATTCTTCTGATTCATTTGTGAGCCTCCCATGCTTTAACGCAGTGCAAGCAATTTCAACGCATGCTCGGGAATCAGCGCATCGCAATGTTCCTCCAGAAAGATCCGACTGCCGGACATACTGCGCTGCAGGGTTCCGTATTCGGATAGGATATTGCTTACACGGTCAAAATCTTCCCTGGAAGCTTCATCCTGCGTCAGAACCAGCAAATAGTTCTGACTCCGCTCATCTTTGTAAAGCGCACTCTTTGCGGCAAAATCCGGGGAAATGAGCCCTGCTACAGACATCACCTGCTGCAGGGAATCCATGGCAAAAATGCGGGTGCGGAGCTTTTCTTCCTGTGTCTCGGCAACAGGAGCCATATCCGACGCAGCCGTGCCGGTTCTTTTTTCCTGCAATTTGTGGAACAGATCAAGCATCTCCTGATGATCGGTGTCGTCATCATAATCTTCGTCATCGTCATAATCATCATCGTCAGAGGAAGGTGCAAAACGGGAAAACCGGGTATCCAGTTCCTCAGGGTCCTCAACCTTCGTCACAATCAATACAATACATTCCGCATTCAGCGGGATCGCTTCGATCATCAGGGGGATGTCATCTGCTTCAAAGCCAAACTCATAATTGGCCTGACGCATCATGTCGCGGAAAAGATTTTTAGCTTTCTCGGTGCCGTAGGCAAGTTCGCTGATCTTGATCTCGCGGCTGGCCAGATCTTCTCTGGTCAATGTGCAGCGAATCTGATTTTCATTCACTTTCTCAATCTTCATAACGACTCCTCCTTTCTGTGAATTCTATCCATTTCAGTATCTTTCGTCAATAGAAAGACACAGTTGTTTAAAAAAATTTAAGAATCAAAAATTACTTGCAATTTATGAGATAATCGTGTAAAATCATATTTGCAGATGCCTCTGACAGTTTCGTGCGGAGAGGAGGCTGATGGAGGTACTACAGGATTAGTTGACTTATTATCTCTATATTTATTATATCACAGGCTGCGGTAAATGTGTACTTTTTTCATTATTTTCCAAGAGGTATTTTGAACGTTGGAAGTGTTTTTGAAGCACTTTTGCCATAGGTGTGATGTCTTACAGGTGCATGGTGCCTGATCAGGAGATTCCATAGTATATCAACTATTATTTTCACAGATATAATTCATTTTAAACATTTTTGTGCTTTTTTAATTTTTTTATGTTGCCATTTTATGGTGAAAAGCACGGTCGAAGCATCTGCAATCAGTATATCACAAATTTTATCTGAAAATTCACAGCTTCTTTTGGTCAAATATGGGATTTTGCCTTTGGAAAAATTGCTGACACCGATTATCTTCGGAAAAATCTTAATTTGTCAAAATTGGTAATGACGGGGACGCATTCCTGTGATAGAATGTAACTGCCTGACTGCGTACAGTTGCGTTCTCACGGGAATGCGTCGTAACGTGGATCATAGGAAAAACGGAAAGAAAGCGAAGTACTGATTATGAAGAAAAAACTGATCGTGCCGTTTGTGGCGGTCCTGCTGATCCTGATCATTGCGGGGGCTGCATTCGGCAAAACACTGTTGGATAAATATTCTTACAGCACGGAACAGGCTGATCTGGATGAATATTTTCATGTGTCGGGAGACCGGCTTGCCATCATACTGCAGGATGCCCGGATAGAAGAGCAGGCGCTTCTGCGGAATGGCGTATGTTATTTTGATCTGGATACGGTTCATGCTTATATGAATGAAGTTTTTTATGCGGACAGGGGAGAAAGCCTGCTTCTGTATACGGATGCGCTGGGGACCGTCAGCGCTGTGCTGGAAGGAAATACCGGCGAGTATATCGACAGGGACGGCGCGCGGGATCTGGGACACCCGGTCTGCTTTGTGGAAGACGATGTGATCTGGCTGGCTGCGGATTATGTGAGAATGTTCACCAATTATTCCTATGAGGTATTTGAACGCCAGGTACAGGTATATACCGCATGGGGAGAGGCACAGACTGCAAAGATCCAGAAGAATACCGCGGTACGTCTGAAGGGTGGCATCAAGAGTCCTGTTTTAAGGGAACTGTCAGCGAATGAGACCGTGGAAATCCTGGAACAGATGGACGAGTGGAGCAAGGTTAAGACCTCGGATGCGATCATTGGCTATGTGGAAAATAAGCGCATGGATGAGATCGAGACGATTCAGGAGACGCCGGTGACGGATTATGTGGCGCCGGAGTATGCGGGGTATGAGATGGAAGGCAAGGTGTGCCTGGGCTTTCATTCCATTGGAGCAACCATTGGAAATACCACGTTTTATGAGATGGCTTCCTCGGCAAAGGGGATGAATGTCATTGCGCCTACCTGGTTCAGCCTTTGTGATGAATTGGGAAATTTCAGAAGTTTCGGAGAGGTGTCTTATGTGGAGAAGGCGCATAAGGCGGGACTGCAGGTCTGGGGCGTGCTGGACAATTTTAACTATAGAAATGAAACCAAAGAGTCCGTGAAGGAATATGAGGTGCTTTCCGTTACCTCCAAACGTCAGAAGTTGGTAAACGGGATTGTGAATGCGGCCCTAAACCTCGGATTGGACGGTATCAATATAGATTTTGAGCAGATCGCTTCTGATACAGGGATTCATTATGTACAGTTTTTGAGGGAATTGTCGGTGGCCTGCAGACAGAATGGTCTGATACTCTCGGTAGATGATTATGTACCCTTCCATTTTAACGAGCATTACAGATTGGATATTCAGGGGCAGGTTGCAGACTATGTGATCATCATGGGGTACGATGAACATTGGCATGGCAGCGGAGATCCTGGCAGTGTGTCTAGCATCAGCTATGTGACCAACGGAATTGAGAAAACGATCTCTGAAGTACCTGCAAAGAAAGTGATCAATGCACTGCCGTTTTACACGATCGTTTGGACAACTGACGGCGCGAAGGTGACAGATGAGTATTTGACCATGAACAATACACCGGATTTTCTGAAGCAGTTCAGCACGAAGCCCGAGTGGGATGAAACGACCTGTCAGAATTATTTGGAATGGAACAGTGCAAGCGGCTTGAAGCAGGTGTGGCTGGAGGATGCGGATTCCATCCGTGTGAAGCTGAATGTGATGAGCGCAAATGAGATCGGCGGTGTGGCTGTGTGGAGATTGGGATACGGTACAGATGCTGTTTGGGAACTGATCCGTGCGTATGTTGAATTTTGATGGAAGCGTCAACACGAGAACAATGAGTGAAAGAATGACAAGATAAAAAGACAGCACCGGGAATCCCGATGCTGTCTTTTCCATTTGAAGAAACACAAGATTGGATTTTAATCCGTTACGGTCTTTTTTCTGAGAGCCAGGCAACCGGCAAAGCTCAAAGCGGAAAGAGCAAACAGCCATGCTGCCAGGTGGTTCTCACCGGTCTTTGGTACATCGTCATAAGCTCCGGAAGTGGAAGCTGCAGTTGTTGTAGTTGTTGCAGCGGTCGTTGTAGTGGTTGTGGTTGCGGCAGTTGTAGCAGCCGGACCGGATCCTGTTTTACTGAAATCGGAATCATCCGTCATCAGTCCTCCGGTGTTGCTGTAATCAAAACTGCCTGCAGCAAAATTATAATACTCCTTTATGATACCGCCGGGATTCTGCAGAGAAGCGTATGCCACGGTGCCGCCTACCGATACGTTAGAATCCACGGTGTCATTTTGGCTTGATATCAGGTTTAAGTTTGTTACATTGCTGTTGAAAGTACAGGATGCATCATCATATACATAGGCATTGGATACATCACCGTTGATCGCGGCGTAGCTTTCGCCAAGTATATAGCAATTGTCAATGCCGCCGGCATGAACAACAGCAACTGCCCGGTTAATGGTCAGATTGCTCAAATGGGAGTTGATCTTGATCTCGGTATTCCCCGTTTCTCCGGTTTCATTGGCGAGCACAACTACGATATCGCCGTCTTTTACCCTGTCATCGCCGTTGTTTAGATAATAGAGTTCCCGGCCTTCATATTCATCATTCCATCCATCGACGCCGGTCTGCATCCGCCATTGATTCATATCTATGTCATATTTGACATAAAAAGTTGCAGGCGTTGCAGCGTCAGCCTTCAGGGAAGGGAGAAGCGGTAATGTGGTACATAAAGCCGCCGCCGCTACAAAAGAAACAAGTTTTTTGAAGCATTTCATAATAATGTCCTCCTAAATTGATTTAATCGCCCTGATTCTCCCGGAATGGATAATAGTGATCGCCGGTTTCGACTTCCTTTGCGATTACCACAAAACGGCCATTTTCCACATGATAAGCGCAAGTGGACAGTGTGATGAAGTGGTCGCCGAATTCGGCGGTTACCCCGGTGTCATACAGGGATAGTGCTTTTATATTTTGATAAAAATCATCAAATTCTTCCTGGGTATTTGCCTGAAAAAATTTATAAAATTTAAATACCTGGTCTGTTTTTTTGTATACCTGGGAACGGAATGCGGCAATCACCTCATAGCGGCGTTCGCAATCTTCCGTATACAATGTGATCCGGCTGTGCTCTTTGCAATAGGCCTCCTCGCTGTACTTCATCAAAGAGCCAAACATGGCGCCGGAACGCATATTATGCCCGTGAATGATCAAATTGGTAGTTAACGGGTCCAGGCAGCTGTCCGTATCCAGCAGAAGACATCCGTTTTTGTCGGGTTTTCCTTCAAAATTACGCTCGATGTAATAGGTCTCCTCTCTGGGAGTCCACATCACCGGATAGTCAATGACTGTTCCTTCTATTTTCAGCCAGGCCCCCATGTCCTTGTTTGCGAGGAAACTGTCTCGGTAAGGGTTCTCTGTGCGTTCTATGGGCGCCACGGGGTCAGTGGACTCCGCTACAGATTCCTCAGGGAGAGAACTCGAATATTCCGATAATTCCGTTTCTTTCATGGGATCATCGACGATCGTGGATTCCGCTGCGGCGGAATCGGATACGTCTACTGCATTCTCACGCATCTGCGCCAGGTTTTCTTCGGAGCGTTCGCTCATATTATGCTGAAATATCAATAAAGAAATTGCCGCGGCCAGGAAAAGTACAGATAAAATTCCCAGGCGCACAGACATATTATTTTTTTTATCATCCATTTTTTTATTATACGTCAAAGAAAAGGTAGATTGCAATAGTTTTAGAAATAATTCAGACAGAATAATTATAGTAGAGAGGAAATGTGATAAGAGGTTTTTGTTCTATGAAAAAATGTGAGGGAGTCCTTACATTCCTGATAACTGTGCTGCTGCTTTCCGTACTTTTTACGATTGGCAGGGGGGAGGCGGAGCGTGTGAGCAGCACCTCGGCGAGTGTAGCCGTGGACGATCGCGCGGGCGGATATGGACCAGGAAAAGAGGAAAAAACGAAAGTGGTGCTGGATGCCGGGCACGGAGGCGCAGATCCAGGCAAGATCGGGATCAACGGCGCTCTGGAAAAGGATGTGAATCTCCAGATCACCCTGCTGGTAAAACGTTATCTGGAGGCACAGGACATCGAGGTGATCCTGACCAGAGAATCGGAGGAGGGTTTGTATGATGCGGATGCGGCGAATAAAAAAGTGCAGGACATGAAACGAAGGATTGAGAAAATTGAGGAGGCTGCACCTGCGATCGCGGTCAGCATCCATCAAAACAGCTATCCGGAGGAGTATGTGAAAGGGGCGCAGGTTTTTTATTATACAAACAGTGTGGAGGGACAGAAGCTGGCACAACTGGTGCAGGACAGTCTTGTGCAGCGTGTGGAGCCGGATAATCGCAGGCAGATCAAGCCTAATGACAGTTACTATATGCTGAAAAAGGCATCGGTACCGATCGTTATTGTGGAGTGCGGTTTCCTCTCCAACAGTGATGAGGCCGAAAAACTCTGCGACCGGGAGTATCAGGAAAGAGTTGCATGGGCGATCCATATGGGGATCCTGCAGTATTTAAATCATGTAAGTACTTTCCCTTTCTGATGAGATGTGTTATAATTTTAATAACTATGGACAAAAAAGATGAAAAAACCCAGATAAAAACTGAATTTCTTGTAATGCACATGCAGGGAGAGGACTGTGTTGATCAGGATATGGATGGTATCCGCAGAGCGGGAGAAATCCTGCAAAAGGGCGGACTGGTGGCATTCCCCACGGAGACCGTGTATGGATTGGGCGGAGATGCGCTGAATCCAGATTCTTCCCGGAAGATTTACGCGGCGAAGGGGCGACCCTCGGACAATCCGCTGATCGTACATATTGCAGAATTAGATGCGCTTCCGAAGATTGTCTCCCACATTCCGCAGACGGCGTGGAAATTGGCGGATGCATTCTGGCCGGGACCGTTGACTATGATCCTGCCGAAATCCGATGTGGTGCCGAAGGAGACTACGGGAGGCTTGGATACGGTGGCAGTCCGTATGCCGTCCCACGGCGTGGCACTGGCACTGATCCGGGCGGCTGGCGGGTATATAGCGGCACCCAGCGCCAACACTTCCGGCAGACCCAGTCCCACCAAGGCTTCCTTTGTAGCGGAGGACCTGAACGGCAAGATCGATATGATCCTGGACGGCGGTGAGGTAGGGATCGGACTGGAATCCACGATCGTGGATCTGACGGTGGAACCGCCTCAGATCCTGAGACCCGGATATATCACAAAAACTATGTTGGAGGAAGTGCTGGGCAAGGTGGCGGTGGACGCCACAGTTTTGGCGTTGGCCTCCGGGGAAGAATGCAGTCAGGCACCCAGGGCGCCGGGCATGAAATACAGACACTATGCGCCGAAAGGGCAGTTGACGATCGTCAGAGGCGAGGAACAGGCGGTGGCTGATTATATTAATGCACAGGCAAGAGCCGACCGCGGGGCAGGCGAGAAGGTAGGCGTCATCGGCACGGAAGAACTTCTTGCGCGGTACGAGGCAGATGTGGTGAAGAGCGCAGGCAGCAGGACGGATGAGGCCACCATTGCCCACAGGCTTTATGGAATTCTCAGGGAGTTTGACGAGGAACAGGTGACCAGGATCTATTCGGAGTCTTTTGCGACGGAAGGGTTGGGACAGGCCATCATGAATCGCCTGCTGAAGGCGGCAGGGCATCATGTGGTAGATGTGTGAAGAGATCAGATAACAGGGAGGAAAAGAAAAATGATAGCACTTGGCAGTGATCACGGCGGATTTGAATTGAAGGAGAAAGTAAAAAAGCATCTGGAGGAAAAGGGCATTGCCTGCAAGGATTTTGGCTGCCCGGATAAGTCCAGCTGCGATTATCCGATCTTCGGACGGGCAGCGGCGGAAGCTGTGGCTTCGGGGGAATGTGAGAAGGGAATCGTGATCTGTACCACGGGAATCGGGATCAGCATCAGCGCCAACAAAGTAAAAGGCGTCCGCTGCGCACTCTGTGGCGATGTGCTTTCCGCGAAGATGACCAGACTGCACAACGATGCCAATATGCTTGCCATGGGAGCCGGGATCGTGGGCGAGAATCTGGCCATGGAGATCGTGGATACCTTTTTGGGAACAGCCTTCTCTGATGAGGAGCGGCACAAGAGGCGGATCGCGCTGATTGAGCAGGATTAACAGGAAGAGGTACGGAGGGAATATGGCGGAACATGTGAAAATGCAGCCCGCGGGCGCAAAACGTACGGATTATATCAGCTGGGACGAGTATTTTATGGGGGTGGCACACCTCTCGGGCATGCGTTCGAAGGATCCCAATACGCAGGTGGGAGCCTGCATCGTGAGTGGGAACAACAAGATTCTTTCCATGGGTTACAATGGGTTTCCCAGCGGGTGCTCGGACGACGAATTCCCATGGGCGCGAGAGGGAGAGACCCTGGAGACCAAGTATGCCTATGTGACACACAGCGAACTGAATGCGATTTTGAATTACAGGGGCGGCTCATTGGAGGGAACAAAACTGTATGTGACACTTTTCCCTTGTAATGAGTGTGCCAAGGCCATCATTCAGGCGGGAATCCGCACGGTGGTATATGACAGTGACAAATATAACGGAACCCCAGCTATCATTGCGTCCAAGCGGATGTTTGAGGCGGCGGGGGTGGAATGCATCGCTTATCAGAGAACGGGACGCAGGATAGAGATCGCGTTGTAGAATAAAGTTATAGGATAAAGATGAAGTGCACGGAATGCAGGATGCGGCAGGGAGAGTCAGAATGAGATCCGGAATAAGGGCAACGGCGTTTTTGATGGCCCTGGTGCTCAGTCTGGTGTTTGTTTCGGAATATGCTGTGCCGGAGGGGAAAATCGTCATGGCGACGAGCACCCGGGAGAGGATCGATCAGGCGGAGCGGGAAAAGCAGGAGCTGGAAAACAAACACAATGAGACCAGGCAGGATATCGACCGCTTGAAGGGTGAGCAGAATACGCTCAAAGGAAAACTGAATAATCTGAATGCGCAGTTGACGGAGGTTGCGGGCAATCTGGAAGATCTGGAGGATCAGATCGACAGGAAAGAACAGGAGATCACGGATACGCAGGCCGCACTGGAGGAGGCGAAGATCGTGGAAGCGGATCAATATGCGGATATGATCACGCGGGTGCGCAAAATGTATGAGAAAAACGATACCAGCTACGTCAACATGGTGATGGATTCCGTCATGGATGCGGGCAGTTTTGCGGATGCCCTTTATACGGCGGACGGCTTTGAGAAGATTGCCGCTTACGACAAGAGAAAGCTGGCAGAGTTCAAGGAGAACCGTCGGCTGATCGAAGAACACGAAGCTCTGCTGCAGCAGGAGAAGACGGAGCTTGACAATCTGCATCTGAAAGCGGAGACGGAGAAAAATAAGATCTCCGGTCTGATCGGGCAGACTTCTGGCTCCATTTCCGCGTATGCGGGGGAAATTTCCCAGGCGCAGCAGGAGGCGGAGGCCTACGAGGCACAGATCAAACAGAAAGAGGCTGATCTGGAGACACTGTGGGAACAGCTGCGAAAGGAGATCGCACTTTCCCAGGCCGCGGCAAAGGGCGAGTGGCGGGACATCTCGGAAGTGACATTTGCGGAGGGAGACAGATATCTGTTGGCGAACCTGATCTACTGCGAGGCGGGGGCAGAGCCTTATGCAGGCCAGCTGGCGGTGGGCAGTGTGGTGATCAACCGTGTGCTGTCCGGTTCCTATCCGGATTCCGTGGTAGGCGTGATCTACCAGAATAAACAGTTTTCACCGGTGGCCAGCGGACGGCTGGAACTGGCGCTTGCCGCAAATCGGGCGACCCAGAGCTGTTATCAGGCAGCGGACGAGGCAATGTCCGGCGTGTCCAATGTGGGCAATTGTGTGTATTTCAGGACACCCATTGAGGGATTGACCGGCATCAGTATCGGCGGGCACATTTTTTATTAGAGTGGATATTGCGGATTGGATGTAAAAAGATGCAAAAAAGGGCTGCAGCGCATGCTACAGTCCTTTTTGATTTAAGATCGCCTGAAATCGGTCAAATTTGTCTCTGTAAAGCAGGGAGAGCAGGTTGTTCAGCTGCCGCAGGCTGGCGGTGGCCTGCTTCTGCGTGATCAGCTGCTGATCCAGTGCATCCGCCAGCTCGTCCAGATCCACTACCTTGGTCCGTCCGTCCGGATAAATGATCACATCCGCCAGCAGATCGCTCACGATCAGCGTATCCTTGGTCTCGTTGAATTCATATTCCACAATATCGCAGTACCAGTACAGAAGATCCCCGTCCGGTTTATAGAACTTGCTGATCTTCACGCCGTCTTTCAACAGATAGCAGGAACTGCCATGGTCGAAAGTGGTCTTGGGATTGATGGTGTGCCAGGTGGTCAGAATGTAGTCGTCGGTCTGCTCTACGATCACATCGTCTTTCAGAGGGATGCATCCTGCCGGGATGAAACGTTTTCTGTATAGTTTCAGATTAAAAGAATTGTCAAAGGTACTGCCTGTATTTTTCTCCATGCTTTTGTCTCCTTTTGGTGCTTATCATTTGCCGTTTCCTATCCTGTTGGTAAAATACTAACCCACCGCAAATCACAAGTCAAGAGAATGATTTTAGTAGACATTTTCTGTTAAAAAAGTTATAATTGTATCTATGAGAATCCATCGGATAACGAATTGGTAAATGACGGGTAAAAAATGAGCCGCGGGCGAAAAAGGAAATACGATAAAAGTGTATATCGGTCTTTGGCACTGATCACGCAGTTCGGGATCAATATGCTGGTTCCAATCGGCATGTTGACGGCGTTGGGGATCTGGCTGGACGGAAAATTTGATACGTCCTATTGGACGGTGATCCTCTTTTTCGTGGGAGCCGTGGCGGGCGGTCAGAATGTGTATCGCATGGCAAAGGCTGTTTATGCACCGGATGGGAAACAGGAGCGGGATATAGCCCATGAAGATGCAAAACCGACTCATACAGACATTGAAAAGTAAAAACCGCACGCTGTTGGAGGTCTATACAGGCGTGCTGGTGTTGGCGGTGCTTGCGGGGGTGGTCGGATTGCTTTTGCCCTATCAGAGCGGCGGCACGGCGTGGAAGGTGCAGCGCGGCGGTTTTGAGGCGGCCGTGTGGGCAGCGGCGGTGCTGACCATGCTTTCCTATCTGCATATGTACAAAAATTTGGACCGGGCGCTTGACTATGACGAGGGAAATGCGCAGAAGCTGATCTTCAGGGGATATTTGATCCGATATGTGGCGATTGCAGTGATCCTGGTCCTGGCAGCGGTGACAGGCTGGCTCGATCCGTTGATCCTGTGCCTGGGATATCTGTTTTTTATGAAAGTAGCGGCGTATATGCAGCCGTATACTCATAAATTTTATATTTTTATCTTTCATGAGGAGGATCCTGTGCCGGAACCTCTGGTGGAAGAGGAAAAAGGGGCTATAAAATAAGAGAGAGGGAGGTGAAAATATGACTTATGGCATTTTGTTATCCGGTTCCTCGGATGTGGACGTGATGGTCCACGGACTGCTGAAATATCATTTTTTCGGCCATGAGGTCTGGTTAACAACGACACATGTCAGTCTGCTTCTGGTGGTGCTCATCCTGTGCGGCTTTTCCATAGCGGCAGGACGGGCGATGAAGAAGGGAACGGAAGTTCCGGGCAATTTCCAGAACGTGGTGGAGCTGATCGTGGAGAAGCTGTGCGGTATGGTGGATTCCACCATGAGCAACAGTGCACCGAGGTTTTACAACTATATCGGGACAATCTTTATCTTCATCCTGTTCAGCAACATTTCGGGACTTTTGGGACTGCGTCCCCCCACAGCGGATTATGGAGTCACATTTCCACTGGGTGTTCTGACCTTTATCCTGATTCACTTCAATCAGTTTAAGTATCAGAAACCCAAAGATATCTGGACGGATATGTGTTCCCCGTTGCCGCCATGGCTGCCGATCTGGTTTCCGATCAATGTGATCAGTGAGATCGCAGTGCCGATTTCGCTGTCACTGCGTTTGTTTGCCAACATATTGTCGGGTACGATCATGATGGCGCTGATTTATGGGCTGTTAGGAGTGATCGCGACGGCGTGGCCCGCAGCATTGCATGTGTATTTTGATTTGTTCTCAGGAGCAATTCAGACCTATGTATTCTGTATGTTGACGATGACCTACATCAAGAACGCGATCGGGGACGCGGTGTGATGAGGCGCGAAAGACAAGAGATAAAATGCTTTAGACATGATCTAAAATAAACATCCAAAACCAGGAGGAAAACAAAATGGAATTTAACGAGAACTTTATCTTAGGATGCTCCGCAATCGGTGCAGGTCTGGCAGTGATCGCCGGTATCGGACCCGGTGTCGGCCAGGGTATCGCAGCCGGTCATGCCGCTGCGGCAGTGGGACGGAATCCCGGCGCAAAGAGTGATGTCACTTCTACGATGCTGCTCGGTCAGGCCGTGGCAGAGACCACAGGTCTGTATGGTTTGCTGATCGCAATCCTGTTATTATTTGTAAAGCCTCTGTTACCATAAGACACGGTAAAAAATTACCGGAAAGGAGGCAAAAATGATACTATTAACCGCAGGAGAGACCTACGAGAGAATGTTTGGCATTGACTGGCAGCTTTTGTCCGATGCGACGCTGACTCTCATAGCTGTCTTTGTACTGTTTGGCGTAATGAGCTATTTCCTGTTCAATCCCGCGCGCAAGATGTTGTCTGATCGTCAGGCGAAGATCAAGGGCGAGCTGGATGAGGCGAGGACCAATATGGAGGAGGCCAGAAGCCTGCGCGAGGAATACGAGGCGAAGCTTCGGGACATCGACAAAGAGGCGGAAGAGATCTTAAGCGATGCGAGAAAGCGCGCGCTGGCGAATGAGAACCAGATCGTCGCCCAGGCGAAGGAAGAGGCTGCACGCATCATGGATAGAGCCCGCAAGGAGGCCGAGCTGGAGAAGCAGAAGGTGTCCGACGAGGTGAAGACGGAGATCATCTCCATCGCGTCCCTGATGGCAGGCAAAGTAGTGTCCGCTTCGATCGATACCAAGGTTCAGGATCAGCTTGTTGACGAAACGCTGAAGGAGATGGGTAAGGAGACATGGCTAAGTTAGTTTCGAAAACATATGGCGAAGCGTTATACGAGATAGCCATGGAATCCGGCAAGGCCGAGGAACTGCTTGCGGAGGTGCAGCAGTTATGCGACATCCTGAAAGCAAATCCGGAATTTGACAAAATGATGCTGCATCCGGGAATCCCGAAGCAGGAGAAGCTGCAGGCCATGGAGGCTGTGTTCAAGGGCAGAGTGAGCGATGAACTCACGGGCCTTTTGGAGATCGTGATCCAGAAGGAGCGTTACGGTGAGCTGCAGAATATTTTTACTTATTTCGTCGATAAGATGAAAGAGCAAAAAGGAATCGGTGTGGCGCATATCACCACAGCAGCCGCTCTCACGGAAGCGCAGAAGAAGGCCTGTGTGGCAAGGCTTTTGGAGACGACCTCCTATCAGAGCATCGAAGCTGATTTTCAGACGGACGAGGCGCTGATCGGCGGCATGGTCATCCGTATCAACGACAGAGTGGTGGACAGCAGTGTCCGCACGAAATTAAATGATCTGAAGAGACAATTATTACAGATCCAGCTTGGCTGACAGGCTGGAGGAAAGGTGATACAGAACATGAATTTAAAACCGGAAGAAATAAGTTCTGTAATCAAGGAGCAGATTAAGCGATATGCTTCCACGCTGGAGGTATCCGATGTGGGTACGGTTATCCAGGTGGCTGATGGCATTGCCCGTGTGCACGGATTGGAAAATGCCATGCAGGGTGAGCTTCTGGAGTTCCCCGGTGAGATCTACGGCATGGTGCTGAACCTGGAGGAGGACAACGTAGGTGCGGTTCTCCTGGGCAGCAGCCACAATATCAATGAGGGCGATATTGTAAAGACCACCGGACGCGTGGTAGAGGTTCCCGTGGGGGACGCTATGCTGGGACGTGTGGTAAACGCACTGGGCCAGCCTGTGGACGGCAAGGGACCTATCCAGACAGACAAATTCCACAAGATCGAGCGTGTGGCGAGCGGCGTTATCACCAGAAAGAGCGTGGATACTCCTTTACAGACAGGTATCAAGGCAATCGATTCCATGGTTCCCATCGGAAGAGGTCAGCGTGAGCTGATCATCGGTGACC
>DFDT01000199.1 GCA_002368865.1 Lachnospiraceae bacterium UBA3821
GGGTGATTGCCTGACGGATCCACCAAGTTGCATACGTGGAAAACTTATAACCCTTTCTGTAATCGAATTTTTCCACAGCTTTGATCAGACCCAGATTTCCTTCCTGGATCAGATCCAAAAACAACATACCACGTCCCACATAACGCTTTGCAATGCTGACCACCAGACGAAGATTTGCTTCCGCCAGACGCTTTTTAGCCTCCTGGTCCCCCAGCTCCATACGTTTCGCCAGCTCGATCTCCTCCTCTGCGGACAGAAGGGGCACTTTACCGATCTCCTTCAGGTACATACGAACCGGGTCCTCAATACTGACTCCATCAGGCACGGAAAGGTCAATATTCTCTACGTCAACCTCATCCTCATCCGACAGCATGATATCACTGTCAATGTCATCCTCATCATCAGAGATACGCAATACATCTACATTGTTCTGCTCCAAAAGCTCCAGAATCTTCTCAAACTGCTCCTCCTCCAGCTGCATATCGCTGAAAAAGTCATTAATCTCCTGGTACTCCAGTACATTCTTACGCTTCTTTGCCGTAGCAAGAAGCTCCTTCATTTTCTCGTCAAATTTCACCTGTGCATTTTCGTCCATTTTGTATTCTTCCTCCCTGGAAACTGATTCCCTCTGTATTTTTCAAGTCTGATTTGCACTTATTTTTAACCTTAATCCAAAGAAATATGCGTTTTTGCAAGGTTTTCAAGGTCCTTCTTGCCCGCTACAACCTTTTGCAGCGCAGTGATATCCGCTCCGGCTTTCTCATTATAATATTCATAGCTGTTTCTCTTTACTGCCATCAGGATATCATGAAACGCCTGCTCCCTTTCCTGCTTTGAATCCATCTTGGGCAAAGTCGTCTGGAACAACTCTCCCACTTGCTTTTGTTCTTCCGGATCCTCAAACATACTGATAATGCTGGCCGGCTGAAACCCGGGCTGATCCAATCCGGCAAAAAGCTTGTCCGCGGCCTTAGCGTACAATTCATCCGTAAAATCCTCCGGAGAGATATATTTTTTGATCTTATGATATAATCCGGGTTCATCTACCAGCCAGGTGATCAACAGCCTCTGCGCCCGCTTCACATTTTCTTCCGGCGACTGTTTGGAAACAATTCCAGACCGCGGTCTCTCAATTGGCTGTACCTCGCCGGCTGTCGCCGCATAACTTTTCACCAGCTTTCTCAGATTGTCCACGCTGATCAAATATTTCTCCGCGATCGCCTGCAAATAATTTTCTCGCTCTACTTCTTCCGAGAATCCGCACAGTTTTTTCGCAATCTCTCTGTGAAAATGCGTCTTCTGCTCCGGATCCTGCATTTGATACTGCTCGGCCAGTATCCGGATTTCAAAGAAAAAGCTGTTTTCCGCCTGATCGATCCGTTCCTGAAAAGCCTCTTTTCCCAGATTCTTTATGAATTCATCCGGATCCTTATAAGGCTTCATATTAATGACCTTACCGGAAAGTCCGGCTTCCCGCAGGATCCCGATTCCCCGGAGTGCAGCCTTCACACCGGCTCCGTCACTGTCATAGGCTAACAGTACATTATCAGTATAACGGCGCAGCAACACTGCCTGTTCCGAAGTAAACGCCGTGCCCAGCGACGCCACCGCCTGTGTAAAACCGGCCTGATGCATGGCGATCACATCCATATAGCCCTCACATAAGATCAAATTTCCGCTGCGGGCCGTTCGGGCAAAATTCAATCCGTACAGATTTCGACGCTTGTCAAAAATATCGGTTTCAGGCGAGTTTAAGTATTTCGGCTCACCGTCCCCCATCACACGGCCTCCGAAACCAATGACCCGATGATTGATATCCTGTATGGGATACATGACACGATTCCAAAACTGGCTGGACAATCCGCGCCTCTCGGAATACGTAGCCAGTCCGGCATCCCGGATCAGCGCATCCTCAAATCCTTTGCTCCGCAAATATTCCACCAGCGTCGTGCCATTCATACCGGCATAGCCCAGTCCGAATTTATGTATCGTTTCCGGCGTCAGTTCGCGTTTCTGCAGGTACTGCATACCCTTCTCTCCGTGAGGGGACCGCAGCTGATAATAAAAGAACTTGGCAGCTTCCTTATTAACCTCCAGCAATCTTGCTCTCCGATTTGCCCGTCTTTTCTCCTCCTCCGAATAGTCCACCTCAGGAAGATTGACGCCCGCCCGTTCCGCCAGCGCTTTCACTGCTTCCGGGAACGTATAATTCTCATATTGCATTAAAAACGTATACACATTTCCGCTGACTCCGCATCCAAAACAATGGTACATCTGCTTATTCTCGGAAACGGCAAACGAAGGTGTCTTTTCATTGTGAAACGGACAGCAGCCCCAATGGTTGCTCCCTTTCTTTTTCAGACTCACATAGCTCCCGATCACACCTACGATATCATTTTTTGTCCTGATTTCCTCCACCAGTTCCTCAGGATAGTACATTTTTCCACACTCCTCTATATCTGCCAGGATTTCGGCACGTAAATATCATTGTATAACGCAATTGCAAAACGATCCGTCATAGCACCCAGGTAATCACATACCACCCGCTCCTTGGGTTCTCCCTCAGACAAAAGATTTAAAAATTCCTCCGGCATATCGTCAGCATTTTTCATGAAATGATGGTACAACGTTTCCATCAGATTTTCCGCTTTGACTTCCTCGCCCTTGGCCAGCGGATTGGTATATACATTTTCAAACATAAAACGCCGGATTCCCTGCATTGCTTTTTCAACCCGTTCCGACATGACAATATCATTTTTATCCGTGCTGTTTGTGATAATATCATGGATCAGACAATCCAGCCGGTCACCCGGCCTGGATCCCAATACGTCCCGGATCTCCTGCGGCACATCCATCTCTGTCAGGATGCCAGCGCGAACTGCATCGTCCATATCGTGATGTATGTAAGCAATTTTATCGGAAAGCCGCACGACCTTCCCTTCTAGCGTATGCGGTCTTCCGCTGGTCTGGTGATTTCGGATTCCATCGATCACTTCATAGGTCAGATTCAATCCCCGTCCATCCTTTTCTAGCCGCTCCACCGTACGCACGCTTTGCTCACTATGCTCAAATCCCAGAGGGCACACTCTGTTTAACGCTCTCTCCCCCGCATGTCCGAAAGGAGTATGTCCCAGATCATGCCCCAGCGCAATCGCCTCTACCAGCTCTTCATTCAGTCTGAGCGCCTTGGCAATCGTCCTGGCATTCTGCGAAACTTCCAGCGTATGCGTCAGTCTCGTACGATAGTGATCACCCTCCGGTGACAAAAACACCTGAGTCTTATCCTTCAGTCTCCGGAACGCCTTACAATGTATGATCCGATCCCGGTCTCTCTGAAAGACGGGCCGGATGTCACACTCTGCTTCCTGTCTGGCTCTCCCTTTTGAATTTTTACTCTTAGCAGCAAAAGGGCTCAGATAATCCTCTTCCCACTGCTCTGTTCTTTCGCGAATCGTCATAATGATACCCCCAATACAACTCTAACTATATATTCTGCATCTTCTTTTTAATTCCTTTTCTTTTTTTCAATTTGTATAAATTTTTTCAAAAATAATATTGACATTTAGTTTTATCTGTTATAGAATACTATTTGTTCGCAGGAATGGCGGAATTGGCAGACGCGCACGGTTCAGGTCCGTGTGGTAGCAATACCATGAGAGTTCAAGTCTCTTTTCCTGCACGTAAAAAGCTGTGTATCATCGGATGCACAGCTTTTTTAATGTCTTTAAACGCTTCTGCCCTTTTCCACGTAAACCGGAAAGGTATCCGTACCCTTCAGTTCTTTCCCAGCATGAATGATCACCTTCTTATCTGCGATCACATACTCGATCACAGCACCGTCCTCGATGACAACATCATTCATCAGGATACAGTTTTTCACTCTGGCTCCCTTTCCGATCTGAACCCCGCAGGATAAAATGCAGTTCTCCACTTCGCCGTCAATTCGGCAGCCATCTGCCGCCATGACATTTTTCACGCTGGCTCCGCTTAAGTATCGGGTAGGATCTTCGTCACACGAATTGGTATAAACAGGATTCGGACCAAAAAGCGCATCCTCATTCTCTGCCTCCAGCAGCTTCATATTTTCTTCAAAATAACTGCGCAGACTACCGATTCGTGCCACATACCCCTCAAAACAATATCCGCGCACATCCAGCTCATCCATCTGTTTTGCCAGTATATCCCGCTCATAATAGATACTGCCCTGCAAATGTGCCTCGGAAATCTGCTGGATCAAGCGTTCCCGATCGACCACATATATATTCATTGCCAGATTCTGAATTCCTTTTTTCTTGGAATTCACATTGATCTTTGTAACCCGATTTCCTTTGATATCTAATGTGTAATACAGATTCTTGGTATCTGCGGGGAGTTCTGCCAGGTCTCTGGGAATCGCTTCTTTGGTATAAACCGCTGTCACATCTGCGCCACTGGCAATATGTTTGTCCAGAAGATCCCGAAAATCAAAATTTACCGCCAGATTGACATCCGACATCACCACATATTTTTCTCTGCGATCCTTGAGATACGGAACAATTCCGTAAATTGCCTCCACCCTGCCAGTATATACAATGGAATCCTTATTGGCAAAAGGCGGGATCAGATTGATATTGCCGGTGCCGGAAGGACTCCATTCTCTTCCGTTCCCAAGATGTGTCATCAACGAATGATAATTCTCCTTGACCACCAGCGACACATTCTCGATATCTCCATTGACCATGCTGGACAAAATAAAATCTACCAGCCGATAACTTCCCGCAAACGGAATTGCCCCCATAAGACGCTCCCGCACCAACTCGGGCACCATGGAATCATAGCTGTTAGGCAAAAGGATACCGATTGCGTCCGCACAACTGTTTAGCATATCATCTCCCCCTCCTTCACAGATTTTTCAATCATTGCTTTTGCGCCGATTTTTGCACCTTTACCGACAATAACGTCCGGACCTACGGTCGCGATCATTTTCTCCTCTCCGTCTGAATCTGCCGCCGAAGCTTCCTCGCCTACGATTGCATTTTCTTCAATGGTCACATTTTCCGCCACGATACTGTGTCTCACTATGGCTCCTGCCTTGATCACCGTATCACCCATGATCACAGAATCTTCTACCAGCGCACCTTTTTCCACCTGTACCCCGGGGGACAGCAGCGAGTGCTTTACCACACCTTCTATATGGCATCCATTCGTGATCATGGAATCCGTGACCTGCGCTTCCCGGCCAATCCGATGGACCGCCCTGCCGTTTGTCCTGCTGTGAATCTGCCAGTTCTCGTCAAAAAGATTGATACCGCTCTTTTCCGGCGACAATACCTCCATATTGGCCTCCCAGAGCGCCGGAATCGTTCCGACATCTTTCCAATATCCGGAGAATCGATAGGCATACATCGCGCGTCCATCCCGCAATAAGTTCGGAATGATATTATTGCCGAAATCATTCTCCGACTCCGGATCCGCCTCATCTTCTTCCAGATACTTCTTCAAAATATCCCAGTTAAAAATATAGATTCCCATGGAGGCCAGATTGGACTTCGGCTGCTTCGGCTTCTCCTGAAACTCTGTGATCCTATCCTTATCATCTGTCACCATCAGGCCAAACCTGGATGCATCTTCCCACTCCACTTCCCTGACTGCCACAGAGAATTCCGCTCCTTTTTCCTTATGAAATTTCAGAAAATCACGATAATCCTGCTTGCAGATCTGATCTCCCGACAAAATGATCACATACTTAGGCTTGTATCTGGCAATAAAAGAGAGATTCTGATAAATTGCATTGGCGGTACCCTTATACCAATCCGATCCCTTTGCAGACTGATACGGCGGCAGAACATGCACGCCCCCGTTCTTCCTGTCCAGATTCCAAGGTTCTCCGTTGCCGATATATTCATTCAGGATCAGGGGCTGATATTGTGTAAGGATTCCCACCGTATCAATTCCGGAATTCACACAATTGGAAAGCGGAAAATCTATCATGCGATACTTTCCGCCAAAGGGCACTGCTGGCTTTGCCAATTTCTGCGTCAGCGCATAAAGTCTTGAGCCCTGACCTCCTGCCAGCAGCATCGCCACAATCTCCTTTGCCATACAATCCCCCCCTTTTCTGATACTTATCATCCTTGTATCCATTATCATATCAAATTTATTAGAAAATTTCCAGCTATTTATTGAATTTTTAGAAAATTCAAGTTAAAAAAGTGGAAAGAACAAGAATATTCTTCCCACTTTTTCATCTTTTATTGATGTTTCTCCATGATTGCTTATTTTGCCAAAAGCATCATGATTTCATTCGTCCGATTGACAAATTTTGTCATCTCTTCCGGTGCAAGCGGTGCCTGCTGCAGCTTTGCCAGATCATACAACTGCTCGCAAATCATCTTCGTGTTCTCGCCTTCCTCATGTTCCGTGACATACTGTACCAGCGGATGATTTGCGTTCAGGATCAGGGTCTCTCCCTCCCCGCCCATTCCGGGCATATTCATGCCGGGCATGGAATACATCTTCATCATATCCTGCATACGTCTTGTCTCCTCCGACAGGGTAAGCACAGATGATATCTTCTTGTTTTTCAGCTTCTCCACCTTCACCGTGAGCTTATCATTTTTCAATGCCTTCTTCACGATCTTGCCGAGACTTTCCGCCTGTGCATCCAACTCTGCCTGCGCTTTCTTGGAAGTCTTTGCCTTCAACGCATCCGTCACATCCGCATCAATCCGCAGGAACTTCACACCTTCATTCTTGCTCTCCAGCTGGGAGATAAAATGCTGGTCAATATTATGCGTCAGGATCACCGCATCCATTTTGGCAGCCTTAAACATATTGATATACTGGCTCTGTTGCTGTTCATCCGTCACATAGTAAATGATCTTTTCTTTCTTCTCGTCCGATTCCTCGGTCGTCTCGTCATTTCCGTCGGCTGCATCACTGCCTGCGCTGTCCTCTGTAACAATCTCCGCCTCTACTTTTTCGCCATTTTCGTCCACAGCATCGCCGGCCGCTTTCTCCGCCCCTTCCTCAGTATCAATAGGCTTGGTTTCCAGGCATTCCGGTAAAGTCAGATATTTACCCTCCAGATTCTTGAAGAGGATATAATCATTCATCTTCTCACAGAATTTGTCATCTTTCAGACAGCCAAATTTGATGAACGGACTGATATCATCCCAATACTTATCATACTCGTCCTTCTCCGTCTTGCACATACCGGCAAGCTTGTCCGCCACCTTCTTTGAGATATACTCCGCAATCTTCTTCACAAAACCATCATTCTGCAGAGCGCTCCTGGATACATTCAAAGGCAGATCCGGACAGTCGATCACACCTTTCAGCAGAAGCAGAAACTCCGGGATCACCTCTTTGATATTATCTGCGATAAACACTTGATTATTGTACAGCTTGATTGTTCCCTCGATGGACTCGTACTCCATATTGAT
>DFDT01000173.1 GCA_002368865.1 Lachnospiraceae bacterium UBA3821
CATGAAAAATATCCTTTGACGCATCATAGAAGGGGTTCGGGATTCCTGCATAGTTATCCGGGACAAAACCGTCATCATATTCAATCGCTGCCCACGCATGATCGTAAGAATCTGCATTCTGACTTAACAATTCACCATCTGTCAAGCCCTCAAAATATATGGTACCTGTTGCGCCTTCTTTGATCTTGATCTCACCCTTAAAATACGGGGTAAGCCCTCCGTCATACGCATAATTTGATACCGCTTTTTGGATTTCATTAATATTATGCTACCCGTCAAAATAGTAATAGATGGGGATCGTTGTGTCATGTTTAAAGGTTCCGGTAATTTCAACAGGAACGGTGAATTTATAAATCTCTCCGCCTACAACCCGTCCAAAATTTTTTAAATCCGGATCATATCCCATATCCTCTATTTTCATGCCGGATTTCACGATCCGAAGACTGACATCCTCATCGTGGTGCTTTCCCCCAGAGAAACCGCAGCCCGTCAGTGTGAACACAAGCACCATGACTATGAATACACTCTTTTTCGGCAAACCTCCTGCCATTCCTTCAAAGGTTTCCATGATACCTCCCAAGTCAAGATACCTCCAGGTCAACACCCTACATCAGCCTGCACTTCTTCGCCACCTTGACTAGCAAATGCCCTTTCGGGAAGCCCAAAAGCTCCTGCTCGTCCAATCCGCCGAATTTTAACATCGCCACAAAGTACACCACAACAGCCACTGCCACCGCAGGCAGCACCGCAATCCGCATGGACAGTCCTGCCAGGCACAGTCCCTCATAGATGCCGAAAGCCACCACGCCCATGAGCAGCGCTGCCAACGCCGGAATGCCAAATGTCTTCTGATATTCCTGTTTATATCCAATAGCACGTCTCACCGCCCACTGATTCAACACACACATCATGCCGGAATACAGGGTATTGGCAATCGCCATGCTGTACAAATCCAGACCGGTATAGCGTAAAAGTCCATACACCGCCGCCGTCTGGATTGCCAGCGCAATGGCCGCATTGACGATGGGCGTATTCACTTTTCCCAGTCCTTGCAAAACAGAGCTGTTCAGCGTAGACAGTGCATAAAACACCACGGACAGCGCCAGTGTCATCAGCAAAAAGCCCGCCTGTGTCAGGGTTTCATCCGACTGGGACGGAAACAGCAACGCTGTAACCGGCTTCGCCAGCACAAAGAGCCCCACCGCCGACGGGATCGAGATTACCATCGTACTCTTCACGGCCACCCCGATCTTCTCCTTCGCCTCTTCCAACTTGCCCGACACAATATAGGATGCCACCGACGGGATCACCGCGGACGCCATGGCCGATGCAAAGGCGATGGGGATCTGGGCAATGGTCTGTGCCAGACCGGAAAATATGCCAAAATCTGTATAAGCTGCTGTCCTGTCAGTCCCCAAAACTCCGGGGATCCACTCCGTATACATCTTCGCATTTACCACGTCACTGAGATTGTAGATCGCCGTGCTTAAGATAAACGGCGTCACGATCAATGTGATGGTTTTCACGATTGCGCCATAGGACTCCGTTCTGTCATGCCTGTCATTGACAATCCGTTTTAAGATCACCTTCCGGTTGATCCCATACACTGCCGCCACAAACAATAACGCCACAAACACGCCAGCTCCGGTTCCCAGGGCGCTTCCCATGGCGCCGAAGGTGGCGCGTCTGATCTTCAACGCCTCATCCGTAGGCATGTCCAATGTGCCGATCATATGCCGGATCAAAAAGGCAGCCGCCCCCACACTCACCACCGCATTGGCGATCTGCTCCAACACCTGGGATACGGAGGTCTGTACCATACTCCTGTGCGCCTGAAAATAACCGCGCAGCACACCCAATATCCCATAAATAAAAATCGTAGGCGCAAACACCTTCAGAACGGAAGCCGCCGCCTGTTCCTCCAGAAACCAGTTTGCGCCGAAGAACAATAGCAGACTGGCCACACCGCCCACAACCAGCACATAAGCCATCGCACACTTGAATATCCTGTGGGCATTGCGGTACTCCTTCACGGCAAGCTTCTGCGCGATCACCTTGGAAATGGCGGACGGTATGCTGTAGGAAGAGACCAGCAGCACAATCGTATAAATCTTATAGGCAGACTGATAATATCCGATTCCCAGCACGCCGATCACAGCAGTTAAAGGGCTCCTGTAAAGGAGCCCTATGATCCTGCTTATGATGCCTGCCGCAGCAAGGATGCCTGCCTGCAGGACAAAATTATTGTCTTGCTTCTCTTCCGAGATTTTGATTCCTAATTTCATTTTAATACCCGATCAACCAGTCGTACATCTCCTGGTATTTTCTGGCAGATACGCTCCAGGAGAAGTCTGCCGCCATGGCCCGGTCAACAATCTTGTTCCACTCACGTTTTCTGTCATAGTAGACCTGCTCCGCGTAACGGATCGTATTCAACATCTCATGCGCATTGTAATTCACAAACGAGAAACCCGTACCCGTGCTTTCATATTCATTGTAAGGCTGCACCGTATCCTTGAGGCCACCGGTCTCGCGCACGATCGGCACTGTGCCATAACGCAGCGCCATCAGCTGGCTCAGGCCGCAGGGCTCAAACAGCGAAGGCATCAGGAACGCGTCACAGGATGCATAGATCTTGTGGGACAATGCCTCCGAATAATAAATATTCGCCGAAACCTTGTCACCGTATTTCCAGTCAAAATGACGGAACATATTCTCGTAACGCTCCTCGCCGGTTCCCAGTACCACCAACTGAATGTCATCCTGACAAAGTTCATCCATCACATAAGCGATCAGGTCAAATCCCTTCTGATCCGTCAGTCGGGAAACCACGCCGATCATCATCTTCCGGTCATCCTGGCGAAGTCCCAACTCCTCCTGCAATGCACGCTTATTCTTCACTTTTTCCTTGCGGAAGTTCACCGCATCGTAGGTTTTGACAATATATTTATCTGTCGAAGGATTGAACTCATCGTAATCAATTCCGTTCACAATACCGCGCAGATCGCCGCTTCTGGCGCGAAGCAGTCCGTCCAGCCCCTCGCCGTAGAAGGTCGTCTTGATCTCCTCCGCATAAGTATCGCTCACAGTGGTCACCGCATCCGCAAACACGATGCCGCCCTTTAACAGATTGGCATCCTTGTACGCCTCCAGCTTATCCGGCGTGAAGTAATATGCGGGAAGCCCGGTGATGCTCTGCACATCCTTGGGATTCCACTTTCCCTGAAACTTCAAATTATGAATCGTGATGACGGATTTTATCCCCCGGTAGAAATCTCCGTCATGAAACCGCTCTTTCAGGTAAACAGGGATCAATCCGGTCTGCCAGTCATGACAGTGGATCAGATCCGGTCTGAAATCCACCACAGGGAGCGCCGACAGCACTGCCTTGCAGAAAAATGCATATTTCTCGATCTCCCAGATGGGATCGTCCCCGTAAGGTTTGAATCCGCCAAAATAGGACTCATTGTCGATAAAATAATAATGTACTCCGTCTACAACGGACTCCAGGATGCCCACATACACATTTTTCCAATTAAAATCCATGTAAAAGTGCGTCACATACTGCATTTTATCCTTCAGCTCCTGCTTCATGCAGGTATACTTCGGGATAAATACACGCACATCATAATATTCCTTATCAATACACTTAGGCAGAGACCCCACAACATCTGCCAAACCGCCCGTTTTGATAAAAGGAACCCCTTCTGATGCTGCAAATAATATTTTCTTCATTTGAAACCCTCCCAAGTAAGATACTCTAATTATACACTATTTTCTCATACTGGAAAAGTGTTTTTTTCATTCTTGCACCTATTCTTTGTAGGAAAGCCGGATATGGTCTGCAATCAATGCAATAAACTCCGAATTTGTGGGCTTTCCTTTGCCGATATCCACCGTGTAGCCGAACAGCGCGTCCAACGTCTCCATACGCCCCCTGCTCCACGCCACCTCAATGGCGTGCCGGATCGCCCGCTCCACGCGGCTGGGCGTGGTCTGGAACCTTTTGGCAATGGTGGGATACAGGATCTTTGTGATCGAACTGATCATCGATGCGTCCTCCACGGACATCATGATCGCCTCCCGCAGATATTGATACCCTTTGATATGTGCCGGCACACCGATCTCATGGATCATATTCGTCACATCCTGCTCCAGGTTATGCTGCGGCTCCTTTTTGACAGGCTCCCGCGGAATCGTCTGTCTGACAGTCTTGTCCGCTCCGCTTTTCACGGAGGGTACCGTGATCATGATCTGGAATTCTTTGTCGGCGTTCATCAGATTATCCAAAATTTTGTATATTTTTTCATTATCCTTTGCAGCGGTAATGTTTAACTGTTCCATAAAACTACCTCCGACCATACTAAATTTTACCAATTCATTATAAAATAACAGCCATTCTGACATCAACTCCAACTCACCGCAGGTTTTGAGGTGATTATCATTCTTCCGACAATTTGTATGATTTTGCGGCAAAATTTATGGGGAAATCTGCACATTGCCGCAAACGAATTTTGGGTGTATACTGAAACCAATCAATTCAACAGCGAGGAAAACCATATGACAAAACAGGAGATCAGTGAGATCAAGCGACTTCTCACCATCAAGAAATGCTCCATCACCCGCATCTGCGGCTGTTACGTGGATGGAGAAAAAAATAAAAAAACGCAATTTGCGCAGTCTTTCTTAAATCTGCCGGAAGAAGAAATGTTTAAATATTTTGACATTCTGCGTAAAAATCTGTCCGGACGATTGGGCAAAAATCTGCTGGATCTGTCCTTTCCTCTGGAATCGGAAGCAAGCGGAGGCACCCAGAATTTCATGCTCCGCCTCCGGGACAGCAAGCTGAAGGACGAGATCCTTCTGGAGGCTTTTTATGACCGGGTGATCGAGACTTATGAATACGTGGGAAATTATCTGATCCTGCTGATCCATGATGTCTATGACGTTCCCGGCAAAACTGCCGACGGACTGGATATGGACGATGCCTCCGATGAAGTCTACGAATACATCATGTGCTGCATCTGTCCGGTGGAACTCTCCAAACCCGGATTGTCTTACAATGTGGAGGAAAATGCGTTTCAGAACCGGATCCGCGACTGGGTCGTAGGTATGCCGGAGACCGGATTCCTGTTCCCCGCTTTCAATGACAGAGGCGCCGATATTCACAGTGCCCTCTACTACTCCAAAGATGCCGAGGAACT
>DFDT01000086.1 GCA_002368865.1 Lachnospiraceae bacterium UBA3821
CCCCAGCGCTCTTGGTAAAGAGGATCAGGTATTCGCAGGCGATATCGAGCTGGATCTGAACAAATAATAAAACTAAACCGGTCCGGGTGTCTCCCGCAGGCACCCGACCAAACCAATAAGGAGGCACACAATGGACGAGAAGCAGATGGTTGACGATCTTGTGAAAATGTTGGATGCCGGTATGACGCAGGGTGTCGGTCACGTGAATGTGGATACCGCTGCGGAAGAGGCAACCAAAAACGTTCAGACAATGGGCTGCACGGATTGTTCCAGAACGCCGTTGGCCTGCAGTGTACCGACACTTGAACAGGGTCTGGACGATTATCACTAACTGATCTTCCAATTGAGTTGATAATCGGCAACCCCATATCTATTAAAATTATAAGGAGGATATTACAATGGCAAATACTGCACAGGTTGATAATCTTGTAAACTTACTGGATGGCTATGCTACCAAGGGTGGACATCATCTGAACGTTAACGTTCTGAACAGAGAGACTCTTCTGGACGCTCAGAAGCATCCTGAGAACTATCCCCAGCTGACAATCCGTGTATCCGGATACGCAGTTAACTTCATCAAGTTGACTCCCGAGCAGCAGGCAGACGTTATTTCCCGTACCTTCCATGAGTCAATCTGATCGAAAGATACCGGAATATTATAAAGGGGCAAGCATTTTTGCTTGCCCCATTTTTTATGCAACATCGCTCATCGCTTTTTCTCTTCTTCTTTCACGTACTCTGCCAGCAACGGCATCAGATCATACTTTACCATATAAGGCTTACGTTCTATCAGTTTCTCTTCCGTTACCAGACAGGGGTTGATCAGCCATTCTTCAGATTTTAGCCCGTCTCCGTTTTTATCCGGCCTCCACCCCCTGGAAACCATAAAGTAGCACCATCTTCTGTGCTCCATTTTGGCGATCTCATACGCAAAATCATCTGCCATCAGATTTTGCATAAAATCTTCCTCCGAACCATTGTAACTCCACGCATCATTTCGATGCAGCAGCAACACACCGTCATGACCAAAGAGCTCCGCAAGCTTATCTTTCAGCTTTATTTTAGCGGTTTTCTCATACTGATCGTAAATAAGCCGCTTCACTTTCTCATGATATGCCAATTCACGGCTGGAATCTCTTTTAAACAGCTTCAGATGCTGCCATGCTTCCTGCTCCGTGATCGTCCGGTCAGGCATCGCATCTCCATCCTCTGTAAATCGGAACAGCGAATACTTCAAATTGAATGCTTTTGCCATACTGTCTATATTTTCATTCAAAATATATGCAAAAGACAAAAAGCGTTTTCTGTCCTCCAGAATAGACACGTCTTTAAAAATGACTCTGTCCTTATTGTCAGAGATATAATCTGCCAGACGCCTGTCACTGTCCATTCGCAGAACGATCGGCACATTTTCTTCCCCGTGATCCGCCAGAAACTGTTTAAGTTCCAACACACAGTGCGTTACAATATCCAGATCATCTATGGCAATTACCACATAAGTCGGCAGGTTTTGCTGGTTTTCCAAAAACTTCCGAAATTGCTTATACCGCACATCCATGTTGTGAAAATAAATATCCATCGAACCATCCGCCACATCGTCCTTCAAATGGAAGTGGTCTTTGCTCATCTCAAAAGCATCCAGACTGAAGTGGTTCGCAAATATTTCTGCTTTCTCCTGAATGTGAAAATCCAGCACATTTACCGTGATTGGATTTTCACTGCTGACAATTCCCAGACTGAATGATTGTAAAAGCGCCTGCTGCCCTACTCCGCCGAATCCGATGATCAACAGGTTTGTACCCCATTCTTTTGTATCAACATTCTTCTGTGTATAATAATTGTGGAGCGAATAGGTATCATACATCTTTCGCACCTGCATCTCAGCCAGATCGACCAGCTCCAGATCGAATATTTTTCCGCTCTCGGTATGCCTGTCATAAAAGTCCGCGATCATCCTGCGCACACCGTCATCATCGCAGCGGCAAAAAATCTTGGCATTGTCTGCCAGCTTCCTCTTTCTGTTTTCCCCCTCGCCCGGAGCATAAAATCCGTACAACATCTGCAGTAGGGAAAAATTGCGGATGGAAGATTCATCCAGCAGGATGATCTGCGTCGCTTTATCCACATACGCATGCTGAAACAGATATTTCAGATCCCCGGCACCTGCCTTGAAACAATCAAATTGATGGAACAAATATCCTTTTTTTAGATATTGATAGCGCTCCTCCGCTCCGATCTCCTCCGGGCTGATCACATGTACCACATACTTCTTAGCCTCATTGGCGCTTTCAAATCCATTATTCAATATAATCTTGACATCGTCATTGTATCCAAACACCAGTATGTGCTCTTTGCCCTTATTGCGCTTAAAGATAAACGCAAACCGAAGCGCCCGTTCCAACAGTTTGTATACGGTAGCCAAGGTACAGTAATACGCCGCAAAGATGGAAATACAATATGCATACCCAACAGCATGTACCCAGACGGAATCGGTTTTTTCAAGCGCTTCCCTGACATCCTTGATCGCAATTCCAGGCTTAAAAGCAAAGGCATTGATGCTGTTCTGCAGGATCATCAATACTTTAAAAAAGGGATTTTCATAGGAAGAATAGTATATCACACCTTCCGTGATCGAAATGAGCAGCGCCGTCACAGCGACTACGACCAGAAATCTCCGCATTTTAAATTTATTTTTTTCTCCCATGTCGTTCCTCCGTATTGCTGCTGCCCTGACGCAAATTCTGATAGGAATAAAATACATTTATATTCTACAACAACAGCTTTTTTTTGACAATAGTCGGAACCCAGATCGTCTCTTTTTTCATCTGGCTCTTTTTATTTGTACCAAATTAAGCTATAATAGATTTAACATATATTTGGAAAGGAATGGTCATATGCAAGGAAGAATTCATTCATTGGAGAGTTTTGGAACAGTTGACGGCCCGGGCACCCGTTTTGTGGTATTTGTGCAGGGCTGCCCTATGCGCTGCGCTTATTGTCACAACCCGGATACCTGGGAGATGAATGCGGGTACTTTGATGGAACCTGCGGAAATCATTGCACAATATGAGCACAATCTGCCCTTTTATCAAAATGGAGGCGGTATCACCGTAACCGGCGGGGAACCTTTGATGCAGATTGATTTTCTGATCGATCTGTTTACACTGGCAAAAGAGAAAAATATCCATACCTGTATTGATTCCTCCGGCATCGCTTTTAATCCGGACAACGCAGAGCTTATGAAGAAATTTGATAAGCTCATGACACTGACTGATCTGGTAATGTTAGACATTAAGCATATTGACCCCGAGAAGCACAAGGAACTGGTGAAGCAGCCCAATACCAATATTTTGAAATTTGCGGCTTATCTGGATGAGAAGCATGTGGACATGTGGATCCGGCATGTCATCGTACCGGGCTACACCGACGATGACGAGTACCTTTTCCAGCTGGGTTATTTTATCGGTCAATTCTCCAACCTAAAGGCTTTGGACGCCCTTCCCTACCATACTATGGGCGAAAGTAAATATGAAAAACTGGGCATCGAATATCGCCTTAAGGGAGTACCGCCTATGGATAAATCCAAATTGATCGAGAAAAAAGAGGTCATCCTGAACGGTATTCGCAAGCGCAGGTCGGAAATGAAGGGTTTATAAAAAATTTATGGGATTCTACTTGAATTGCATAGGTATTTGTATTACAATAGTAACAGTGAGATTGATATGAATTTATCAAACAAAAGGAGGGATTCTATTATGGCATTCGTAATCGGTGAAGCTTGTGTAGCATGTGGTGCTTGTGAAGCTCAGTGCCCTGTTGGTGCGATCAGCATGGGAGATGGCAAATTTGAGATTGATCCCGATAAGTGCATCAGCTGCGGTTCCTGCGCAGGTCAGTGCCCTGTTGGTACCATCTCTGAGGAATAAGCAATCTTAATCTCAACCATGAGAGCAAGGGGCTTGCGAAAATAATTTCGCAAGCTCTTTTACTTTCTCCAAAACCACTTTGATCTGCTCGGTTCACGCTGACCGCTTTTCTCTCGGAGCAGCTCGTCCACCTTTTTGTAATGTTCTTCCGCGAGCTCCATCACTTTGCGATCCCGCTCCTCTTCCCGCTCCTCCTGCATCCGAAACTGATAATCCATTTCTTTTAAGACGCTTTCCCGAATTTGCCGCACCAGCTCCGCGTTATTTTCCTGAACTGCCTGTCGGATCATCTGTTGCAGAACCCACTGTAATCGCTGCGTTTTTTTCCCTTGATCTTCCGGCAACGGGTGTTCCTCCAAGGCAATGGACGATGCCGCACCGTCAACCATCATGGCTGTTCCCTCCACTCCCTGCGTCAATACATCAAATTTTCCGTCCTTTAACAGCAATCTGATCGCTTTCAACTGTAATCCACTCTCCTTCATTGTCTTAATCTGTTTAAATCTCTCAACGTCCTCCTCCGTATAATATCGATGCCCCTGCTCATTCCGCTTGATGGGAAGCTGAAGCTCCTCCTCCCAATATCGAAGTACATGACTTTCCACCTGCACCTCCTTTGCCGCATCTGAGATCAATAAACTGCTTTCCATATTCTTTCCTCCTTTTTTAGCGCATTTGCCCGCTCTTTTGCAGTCCTGTTTGTTCACACAAATAAAGAGAATGAGGCTTCTTTGCTCATTCTCTTTCGTAAGTCGACTTATAGATCCAATTAATGCTCTTCGTTTTTTCTGGCTCGCTCCAGATTCGCAAATTTCGTGTACTCAGCCAGCCAAGCCAGCTCGATGGTACCGATTGGTCCACGCCTCTGCTTTGCTATGATGATCTCCGAAATTCCCTTTTTCTCCGTATCCGGGTGATAATAATCATCACGATAAATAAACATTACCACGTCTGCATCCTGCTCAATGGCTCCGGATTCTCTCAGATCCGACAGCATCGGTCTGTGATCAGGTCTCTGCTCTACCGCACGGGACAGCTGCGACAACGCAAGCACCGGTACATCCAATTCACGTGCCAGACCTTTCAGCGCCCTGGAAATATCAGCGATCTCCTGCTGCCTGGAATCCGTCCTTCCCGAACCCGACATCAGCTGCAGGTAATCAATGATGATCATGGACAGACCTTGCTCCAGCTTCAGCTTTCTGCACTTGGAGCGAAGCTCCGAAACAGTGATCCCGGGGGTATCGTCGATCATCAGCTTGGACTTGCCGATCACACCCGCGCTCTCGATCAGCCGCTCCCAATCCTGGTCATTCAGCTGTCCGGTTCGGATCTTCTGCGCATCCACACTGGATTCCAGTGAAAACATACGCTCTATCAGCTGCTCTTTGCTCATCTCCAGACTGAACACCACCACGGGAAGGTCCTTCTTAAATGCCACATATTGTGCCACATTGAGCACAAATGCGGTCTTTCCCATGGAAGGACGGGCGGCGATCAACACCAGGTCAGAATTTTGCATGCCTGCGGTTTTAAAGTCCAGATCCGTAAATCCCGTAGGAATTCCTGTGACGCTGCCCTTGTTCCGGGAAGCCTGCTCAATGCGGTTCATGGCGTTCATGACCACCTGCCGGATGGGTACAAAATCCTCCGAATTCCGCCTCTGGAGCAGCTGAAACATCCGCTTCTCCGTATCTTCCAGAATAAACTCCAACGTCTCTTTGCCGGCATAACAATTATTGGCTATCTCTTCATTCAGACGGATCATTTTGCGCAGCAATGATTTCTCCGCCACAATATTGGCATAATATTTTACATTTACCGAAGTAGGAACCGCTGTCATCAGCGTTCTCATAGCATCTACACTGTACATCTCCGGCGGCAGATCCTTCTCCCGAAGCTTATCCTGTAAAACAACCACATCTATCGGCTTACCGCTGTCTGTGATCTCCAGAATTGTGTCAAAAAAGATGCCATACTGTCTGTTATAAAAATCTTCCCCTGTCAATAGCTCAGCCGCGGCACCGACTGCCCCTTCGCCCACGATCATGGACCCGATCACGGCCTGTTCTGCCTCCGTGTTATGCGGCATTACCCTTTTTAAAACATTTTCATCTGCTCCGGGCATCTTATGCCTCCGTCACTTTTACAGTCAACTTTGCGTTCACCTGCGGATGCAGCTTCACACTCACCTCATAACTTCCGATCGACTTTAACGCCTCAGGAAGCTGAATTTTCTTCTTATCGACCTCAAGCTTATGCTGCTCTTTCAGGGCCGCTGCAATTTCCTTACTGGAAACAGAGCCAAATGTCTTGCCGCCCTCTCCGGCTTTGATCGCCACCACAACCTGCTTGGTCTCCAAATCCTTTGCCAACGCCTGCGCCGCCTCCAGCTGCTCCTTTGCGATCTTTGCGTCATTTGCCTTGTGGAGCTTCAAGTCATTCCTATTCTGCGCTGTCGCTTCCACACCGATCTTCTTCGGCAGGATATAATTTCTGGCGTAGCCGTCGCTGGCCTCTATAATATCGCCTTTCTTGCCCAATTTCTTCTCATCCTGAAGTAATATGATCTTCATCTCTGTTATCCTCCTAAATTTCTCCCTTGTCCAGCATATCGTCCAGCGTTCTCTTGACTGCACCGATCGCCTCTGCAATGCCCACGCCTTCCATCTGACAGGCGGCCGTATTCAAATGACCTCCGCCTCCCATACGCTCCATAATGATCTGTACATTGACCTCATCGATGGATCTGGCACTGACATAAATCTTGCCATTATAATCCGTAAGCACAAAGCTTGCTTTGATCCCGCGGATATTCAGCAGTTCGTTGGCCGCCTGAGCCCCGATCACAGTCGGACTGGGCAGATCCTCCGCCATACATACGGAAATGGCAAAATACTGTCTGTAAATCTCCGCCTGGCTCACCGCATCCGCTCTGGCCTTGTACTCCTGGGCATCCTCGCGGAACATCTTCCGGACTCTGGTCACATCCGCACCGTTCCTGCGCAGGAAAGCCGCCGCCTCAAAGGTACGCACACCGGTCTTTGTGTTGAAATTATTGGTATCAATCATGATACCCGAATACATACAATCCGCTTCCTCCGGGCGGATCTTAATATTATCGTAAGTATACTGCAGGATCTCCGAGATCATCTCACATGCGGAGGATGCATACGGCTCCACGTAAGAAAGCGTCGCATTTTCAATGGTCTCCGTCCCCTGTCTGTGATGGTCCAGAACCACAATAGACTTACAATAGCGCAGCAACTCCGGACACTCCGTGATAGACGGTTTATTCACGTCCACCACCACAAGCACCGTATTGTTACCGGCCAGTTCAAGCGCCTGCTGGCTCTTGATGATCATATCGTCCTCATACTCGGGATTGTCCTGAAACAACTCCACCAGCGGCTGGATCGCCGTTGTTGCCTCATCCAGCACAATATGACATTTTCTCCCCAAAGTTGTAGCAATGCGGTAAATTCCCACCGTGGAGCCAAAGCTGTCCGCATCCGGCATATGGTGTCCCATCACCAGCACCCGGTCTTTACTTGTGATGATCTCACGAAGGGCCTGTGCCTTCACACGGGCCTTCACGCGGGTATTCTTCTCCACCTGCTGGCTCTTTCCGCCGTAATAAGTGATGCTCTCCGGCGTTTTGATCACCGCCTGGTCGCCGCCGCGGCCCAATGCCAGGTCAATCGCATTTCTCGCAAATTCATAGTTCTGCGCGTAGGACAAACCGTCCACACCCACGCCGATACTCATGGTGACCGCCATCTCATTTCCGATATTGACCGTCTTGACTTCCTCCAACAGATCAAATCGATTGTCCTTCAACTGCGAAATCGCTTTTTTCCGGAGGATGACCAGGTACTTGTCCTTCTCCAGCTTCTTGCTGATTCCGTCCAGAGCGGACACATATTTATTCACCTTTCTGTCGATCAGGGCAATGAGCAGAGAACGGCGAACCTCCTCTACACTGTCCAACGCCTCTTCGTAATTATCCAGATAGATCATGCCCACTGCCAGACTCTGATCATCCACCTCTTTCAACGCGATATGCAGAGCCGTCTCATCGAACAGATACATCGCGATCAGATATCCCTGAAAATCCTCCGCATCAATGATATCGCTGTGTTCCACCATCTCATCCAGTGAAATCCGCTTCAACTTCGCAGAATACTCATTTTCATCCAGCACCAGATCATACTGCACTTCTTCCGTCTCTTCATTGGGAAGCTTGTCCTTGGTCAGTGTGGGAAAAATACCGGTGATCGACTTATTATATCCTTTGGGGTGATGCACCGCTGTTTCAAACGCAATATTGGACCAGATGACCTTTCCCGCATCATCCAGCAAAGCATACGGCAGCTCCATTTCCGTCAGAATCTTCCGCTGAATCTGCCCATATTCCGTGGCAAAACTGATCAGCTCATTCATGATAATGGGCTTATTATAGAAATACAGCGATCCCATCACAATAAAATAAAAAATCGCATAAACTCCGGCGATCAAACCGGCCCTGTAATCAATCACACTGATCGCGGCGTCTACGGCACACAGCAGAACACCCAGATAAAGTCCCAGCTTTATATATGTTGCGATCCGGCCTTTCAGACGAATTCGTTTCTTCATGTATGGACCTCCATAGGGCAAAGTACACCCTTAACACCTATTATAACAAATATCCTGTCAAGATGCCACCATTTAATTTGTCGCATTTTAAAATCTTATGTTGTATGTTACAGACGGCTTATGCTAAAATAAAATTGCTTCGCAATTTCAAATACGCAAAGGCAGGTGACACGCTCCATGAGCAATGAAGCAGCCCGCATCCTGATCGTAGATGATGCGCCCATTAACCGCATGATTTTGTCCTCTATGCTCGCTTCCTATGGAGTGATCTCCGACGAAGCGGAAACCGGCAGTGAATGTATTGAGCTGTGCCGGAAAAATGCATATGATCTCATCTTTTTGGATCAGAGAATGCCGGAACTGGACGGCACAGACACACTTGCACAATTAAAAGAGCTTTTCCAGGAAACCGAAAAAGACATTCCCGTGATCTGCCATACTGCGGAAGATATTGCAAAACAGGCCGACACCTATAAGGCAGCCGGCTACACGGATGTTCTGGTCAAGCCTGCCCAGCCTAAGCTTCTGGCCGCTCTCCTGGCAAAATACCTGCCGGAAGGGTCCTGGTCCGGAGAACTCCCGTCAGAGGATACCGCAGCCCGTCTGGATGAGGAGATCGCTCTGCTCCCGGCTTGGCTGACCAAATCTGACCGAGAGGATCTGAATCTGCGTGCGGGCATCGGACATTGCCAGACCACCAAAGACTATTTAAATGCTTTATCCGTGTTTGTAAGGTCCATCTCCGAAAAATCGGATGAAATCGAACAGTTACTGCAAAAAGAGGACTGGAAATCCTATACGCTGCGCGTCCATTCGCTGAAGAGCATCGCCCGTCTGGTCGGTGCCGATGCCCTTTCGGATCGGGCTGCCGCTCTGGAAACCGCAGGGGAGCAGACCGATGTGGACAGGATCAAAGAAGAAACCCCTGCCCTTTTAGAACAATACCGCGCCTTTTCCCCTCTGCTTGCCCACATCACGGCCGAATCCATCGGTCTCGGTTCGAATATCAGAATGCCGGACTATGTGAGGAATTCCATTCTTTTTATCGAAGGTGAGGACGGTTTTATTCCGAAAGCCATTGTAAATAAACTGCGGACCGCTGACTTTGATGTAGTCTGCCTCCCCGACAATATGGATGTGATATCGGACCGGAAGGATGAGGGAGAGATCCTGCTGTATTATCTTCCCAAAACGGTGGAACAGGCACTCCGGACCACGCCGAGTCTGCTCAGTCTCTGCCGCACCGGACACAAGACCCTGTGTCTCGCCGGGGAACCTTTTTCCATCGAAAGACTGCAGGCCCAGGAATACAGCGATCAGGTCCATGCATTTTATCAGCGCCCCATCGATATTGACGAAATGGTGGCAGACATGAAGAGACTATCCGCGTCCCATGACGAATTTTACCGTCTGAAGACCGTTTTGGTGGTAGACGATGATCCCTCTTTCCAACAGGTCATCTCGCAATGGCTTTCCGCAGATTACAATGTGGTCGGCGTCCGCTCCGGATCGGAAGCATTGTCCTACCTGGAGCATACGCGCCCCGATCTGATCCTCTTAGACTACGAGATGCCGGAACTGGACGGTTATCAGGTTTTGGAGCAGGTGCGCCAAAATCCCATGACCGCTCAGGTTCCCATCATCTTTCTGACCGGCCAGAACGACAAAGACCATGTCATGCGTATCCTGAACCAGAAGCCTGACGGATATCTTCTGAAGACCACCTCGAAGGAGGATCTCCTGGCTACCTTGAACCGCTTCTTTGTCAACACGATCCTGGACCGAAAAAAATAGTTTGGCGCACAGAAAAGACCAGCCATCTCTTGGGAAGATGACTGGTCTGCCTTTTTGCATATATGTTTGTCTTACTCTGCCACATAAGGCATAAGTGCAACGTGACGTGCCCTCTTGATCGCTACGGTCAGCGCTCTCTGATGCTTTGCGCAGTTGCCGGTGATACGACGGGGAAGAATCTTGCCTCTCTCGGAAACATACTTCTTTAACTTCGCTGTATCCTTGTAATCAATCACATTATCCTTGCCACAGAATACACAAACCTTTTTTCTTCTGCGGATTCCGCCTTTTCTTCTCATAGGAGAATCGGATTTCTCTGCTTTATTGAATGCCATGATATTACCTCCTTATAAAATCTGATCGCGGTTTCATCCGAAACCTTTGTCAAAATCTGTTCAAAACCTAGTTAAACGGTAATTCCTCGTCAATGCCGTCAGGGATGTTCATAAAACCGTCGCCTGCACCGGATGCTGCCTGCGTCTGACCGCCGCCGAATCCGCCGTTGCCACTGTTGTTGTAACCACTGTTGCCACCGTTATAACCGCCATCGCCGCCCTGGGCATTCTTGCTCTCAGCGAACTCGATCTCGTCCACCATCACACGGACACTGTAAACCATCTGTCCCTCTTTGTTGGTGTAGTTGTCGTTCTGAATGCGTCCCACGACTACGATTTTCGTTCCCTTGTGCAGATAACGCTCAACGAACTCTGCCTGCTTTCCGAATGTGGTACAGTTGAAGAAATCTGCGTCAGGCTCACCCTCACGCTTGAATCTTCTGTCCACTGCAATGGAAAATCTTCCAACTGCGGTCTGGCTTGCCCCCTGTGAATATCTCACCTCAGGGTCTCTGGTTAAACGTCCCATAAGAATTACTTTATTCATAATTGTTGTCTCTCGCTTTCTTTATTCCTCGTCCTGTTTAACGATCAAGAATCGAATGACATTGTCCATGATGCGGACACGGCTCTCGATCTCAGCGGGAGCAGTCGTCTCAGCCTCGAATCGGATGAAATAGTAAAAAGCCTCTTTCATCTTCTGAACTTCGTAGGCAAGTCTCTTCTTGCCCCAATCGTCCACCTCTGTGATGGTGCCGCCAAATCTCTCGATCAGAGCCTTGCACTTGTCCACAACTGCAGCTCTCTCTTCGTCTTCGATCTTAGCGCTAACCACAACGGCTAATTCATACTTGTTCATGCTTCGTACCTCCTTTTGGTCTCTGGCCCACCTCTCATGTGTGAGCAAGGAAAATCAGTATATCACGAGACAAAATGATACCATGTATTTGGCGTAAATTCAAGCATTTTATAAAATTTTTTTGATGTTTTTTTCCACATCCGTCCGGGGGATCATGATCTGATGTCCACAGCCTTTACATTTCAAACGGAAATCCGCCCCGATGCGCAGAACCTCCCACTCACTGCTGCCGCAGGGGTGCGGTTTCTTCAATTTTAATATATTCCCAACCTGAATATCCATTTTCTATCCTCTCTAACTCTGTATATACAGACAATTGCGAAACTCGGCTTCTGAGCAACTGCCATTGTGCATATTATACATTCATATGCGGGGACGCTTCCGCTCGATTTCGGACGTAATGGTACTAAGCCACCAAAATACGGTGGCTAAGTACCAACGTCCTCAAACGCGCCCGACTACGAATTGTATAATATGCCCAATTTGATTCTGAAAAACCCGAGTTTCACAATTGTCTGCTATCTACATATTCCCCACCAGTACATCCTTCACCACGCCGAAAAACTCCCGCAGCAGATTGTTGGGCACCATAGCCGGATAGGACGGCGCCGCCAGCCCTTCCGCCCGCGCATACCCCTGTTTCTGTGCGATTCTGACAGCCCGGAATACATGAAAATTATTGGTCACGATCACGACCCTGTCCTCCGCCTTATCCACAAACATGGCTGAGAATTTCAGATTTTCATTGGTATCCCCGGATCTGCTCTCCAACAGGATCCGGTCCGCCTCTATGCCCGCAGCCTCCAGATACATCGCCATCCCCTCGGCCTCCGGCATGGTCTCATTGCTGCCCTGCCCGCCGGAAACGATCACAAACGTGTCCGGATTCCGCCGCAGGTACTCCACCGCTGCGTCCAAACGCTGCTGCAGGATATAGCTGGGGCGGTCGTTTTTCCACCAGGCCCCCAGCACAATGACATAATCCGCACCGTTCTGCGCCTGTGTGCCAAACTGCCCCAGGATCAGCCCCTCAATCACCGCAAACAGCAGGAAGCCTGCTGCCATACAGCCCCAAAAGGCATACCGAATCCCCCGCGGGATCCGATCCGTCACATCCCTGCGCCAAAGCAGGAACGCAAATCCGCCAAGCACCAGACCGATCAGGCCCCAGATCAGGAAAAAATGGGTGCCGTATCCCATAAACAATCGGATGCAGACACAATAAGCCGCACTGACAACCGCCAGAACGCCTGCCGCTACCGCGGCCAAGCGCCTGCCCCGGGATTCTTTCCCTCTCCGGTCCAGTTGGATGGTGCGCCTGCTTTTCTCAAACGGTATTAAATTATCTTTGGTATTTTTTCTGTTTTTCATGGAACGCCTCACCTTAACAATATACCATAAGTTCACTCATTGTCACAACAGGAAGCTTCTTAAGATTTTATTATGAAAGCCTCTGTTCCGGACATCGCAAATGTGCTATACTGAAATTATGAAAACTCTATATAAAAGCGGTACGAAAAGGAGGTATTGCCATGTCGGAAGCAGTCACGGAATTAAAAAAGATTGTAGAAGCCTATGATAACATTGTATTTTTCGGCGGAGCAGGCGTTTCCACGGAGAGCGGAATCCCCGATTTCCGCAGTGTGGATGGCCTGTATCATCAGCAGTATGATTATCCGCCCGAGACCATCTTAAGCCATAGCTTTTATCGCTCAAACACCAAGGAATTCTATCGCTTTTACCGCAATAAAATGCTTTTCCTGGACGCCAAGCCCAACGACGCGCACAAAAAGCTGGCGGAGCTGGAGGCCAAAGGCAAAGTGCGCGCCATCGTCACCCAGAATATTGACGGTCTGCACCAGGCGGCGGGCAGCAAAGTCGTACTGGAACTGCACGGCTCCGTGCACCGCAACTACTGTGAGCGCTGTCATGCTTTCTATGACGTCCAATATATCCTTGACAGCGAAGATGTGCCGGTCTGCAAAGAGTGCGGCGGTCCCGTAAAACCGGACGTGGTACTCTATGAGGAGGGCCTGGACGACAAGACGATCCGGGATGCCGTGCGCTATATCAGCGAGGCACAGGTACTCATCATCGGCGGCACTTCTCTGGCCGTCTATCCCGCTGCCGGACTGATCGACTATTTTAAGGGCGATAAACTGGTTGTAATTAATATGGCTCCCACACCCAGAGACCGCTATGCGGATCTCTTGATACAGGAGCCCATCGGACAGGTTTTTGCCCAGCTATAATTGCCCGGATATAAAATACAAGCTACGGCTTCGCCGGCGGATTTCCCGGCGGAGTCGTTGTTTTCTGCCGCCTTTCCGTCTTGGTAAACAGGAAAACATCCTCCGGATGCCTCGTTCTCACGGAATTCTCCCGCATGTAACTGCCTGCGCCGGTCTTCATCGCCACCGTATTCATACCCGCTTTTAAATGAGAGGTGTAGATCCAGCCGATCAGCAAAGACACGATCAGCGCAATGACTTCTCCCTTTCCGCTGAAGCCGCCGGAAAAATACATCA
>DFDT01000127.1 GCA_002368865.1 Lachnospiraceae bacterium UBA3821
TGACAAGAGGCGGAGAGACCATGAAGGGATTCTCCGGCGTGGGACACACCAGATGGGCGACACACGGTGCTCCCAGCGATCTCAATGCGCATCCGCATACCAATAAAGCAGGTTCTATCGTGGTGGTTCACAACGGCATTATCGAGAACTATATGGCGTTAAAGAAGAAGCTGGAAAAGAAGGGATACGAGTTCACCTCCGAGACAGACACGGAGGTGCTGGCGCATCTTCTGGACTATTATTACAAGGGAAATCCGCTGGAGACGATCACCAAGGTGCTGCACCGCGTGGAGGGTTCCTATGCGCTGGGCATTCTGTTTGACGACTGTCCCGGAAAGCTCTTTGCGGCACGCAAGGACAGCCCGCTGATTGTGGGACAGAGTGAAGACGGCTGCCTGATCGCTTCGGATGTTCCGGCGATCCTGAAATATACGCGCACGGTATTTTACCTTGATAATCAGGAGGTTGCGGTACTTTCCACAGACGGGATCGAATTCTATACCGTGGATGAGGAGCCGGTGGTAAAGCAGGCTGTGACCATCGAGTGGGATGCCAATTCTGCTGAAAAAGCCGGATATGAGTTCTTTATGCTCAAGGAGATCTATGAGGAGCCCAAGACCGTTACGGACACGCTCTCTCCCCGGATCAAAAACGGCGATATACAGATTGAAGAATTGAAGCTGACGGATGAGGAATTGCGGGCAATCCAGAGAATCCATATTGTGGCCTGCGGATCCGCATATCATGCCGGTGTGACCGCGAAATATGTGATCGAGGGATTGGTAAGGATCCCGGTGGAAGTAGAAGTGGCCAGTGAGTTCCGCTACCGCAATCCGATCCTGGATCCCAGAGATCTGGTGATCGTGATCAGTCAGTCCGGAGAGACGGCGGATACCCTGGAGGCGGTGCGCGAATCGAAGAAGCGCGGCCTGAAGGTATTGGGCATTGTCAATGTGGTGGGAAGTTCCATCGCCAGAGAGGCAGACAGTGTCATGTATACCTGGGCAGGGCCGGAGATCTCCGTTGCCACCACCAAGGCATACAGCGCGCAGCTGGTGGCACTGTATCTGTTGGCCATGAAACTGGGAAGAGTGCGAGGCATGATTGACGATGCAACCTTTGCAGGTTTGTTGGAGGATATTCAGGCTCTGCCGGATCAGATTGAACTGCTGTTGGGTCAGAAAGAGAAACTGCAGCATTTTGCAAACCGCTATGTGGGTGCGAAGAACGTGTTCTTCATCGGAAGAGGCATCGACTATGCGATCTCTCTGGAGGGATCGCTGAAGCTGAAAGAGATCTCCTATGTGCACTCCGAGGCTTATGCGGCGGGCGAGCTGAAGCACGGTACCATCTCTCTGATTGAGGACGGCACGCTGGTGGTTGCATTGGCAACACAGCCGGATCTGTTCCCCAAGACCGTGAGCAATATTGTGGAAGTAAAGTCCCGTGGCGCATTTGTCATGGCCGTGGCGGAGAGAGGCCGTAAGGAGATTGAGAAAGCGGCGGATTATGTCATTTATATTCCGTACACCAATCCTTATTTTGCCAATTCCCTGGCAATTATTCCCCTACAGCTCTTTGCATATTATATTGCAGTGGGCAAGGGATATGACGTGGATCACCCCAGAAATCTGGCAAAATCCGTGACGGTAGAATAACAATCAGCCGGAACTTTTCACTTTTGTTTCATTTTTTAAACACAAATTAAACACAATTTGTGGATATACTGAACTCATCAAGGAACGGAACGATCGTATGGATCGGGTGATTCAGAAAAGAGGGATTATTATGTATGAGAGTGACAATGAATCAGGCATAGGACAGGGATATTTCAACAATCTGGAAGAAAACAGCTATCATCAGGACACGGGTGCCATGGCGGAGACCGTGGGAGCGCAGACGCAGTCCCGGACAGCGGACGGGACCGCACAGGAGTATGCAAGGCAGGAGCATGCAGGACAGGAGTATGCGAGAAGACAGGAGTGGACAGCGGCGCCGGAGCGCGCGGTTCAGCCGGAACAGGCTGCGCAGCCGGAGAAAAAGAAAGGCCATGTGTTTGGCAAGATCATGCTCAGTCTGAGCATGGGATTGCTTTTCGGAATCTTTGCCGGTGTGGGATTCCTCGGGGTGACTCAGGCATCCGGCGCTTTGCAGAAGAGCCTGCCGGCCTCCAACACGGAGACGACCATTGTACCCCAGGAGGAGATCGGTGAGTTCCCGGCTACGGTGTTCGGTCAGGATGAAGACACCAAGGTGATCTATACCACAGCCCAGACCAATGTGACAGAGATCGTAAAAGACGTGATGCCGGCGATGGTATCCATTGTGAACAATTATACGGAGGTGACCACTTTCTGGGGACAGCGCTATCAGGAGGACCATTCCGCCAGCGGCTCTGGTATCATCGTGGCAAAGAATGACTCCGAACTGCTGATCGTCACCAACCAGCATGTTGTGGCCGATGCAAATGAACTGATCGTTACGTTGGATGACGGAACGGAAGCAAAGGCAAAGATCAAGGGAAAAGATGCGGATATGGATCTGGCAGTTATCGCTGTTGATCTGGGAGATCTCTCCGCAGAGACGCTGGATGCGATCGCAGTGGCAAAACTGGGCGACAGCGATGAACTGGAACTGGGCGAGCAGGTGATTGCCATCGGCAATGCATTGGGCTATGGCCAATCCGTGACAGTCGGATACATCAGCGCACTGGACAGAGAGATCGAATTGGAAGACGGATCCACCAAGAGCTTCATCCAGACGGATGCAGCGATCAATCCCGGTAATTCCGGCGGCGCATTGTTAAATGCAGCAGGAGAAGTGATCGGCATCAATTCCAATAAGATCGGCGGTTCTTCCATAGAAGGTATGGGGTATGCGATCCCCATCACTGCAGCCAGCCCTATCATTGCGGATCTGATGGAGCGCCAGACCAGAAATAAAGTTGCGGACGGAGAGACCGGATATATCGGAATTTCTTATCAGGATGTGACGGATGACATCTCCAAGATGTTCGGAATGCCCAAGGGCGTGTATGTGGCAACGGTTTATGAAGGAACCGGCGCAGAGGCAGCAGGCATCATGAAGGGCGATGTGATCACCAAATTTGACGGAGAGAGGATCACTTCCTTTGCCGACCTGCAGGATGTGTTACAGTATTTTGGCGCAGGTGATACGGTGAAAGTGACTGTTATGCGTCCGTCAAACGGTGAGTATACGGAAAAAGAAGTGCAGCTTACGTTGGGCACAAGACCCAATCGCAGCCGTTGATCGAAAAAGATGAAGAGATGATTACAAGTCATAGGACTCCCCTCACGGAAAGACCTTGCAGCTTGAAACTGCAGGGTCTTTCTGATTTGTTTTATGTTTGCTTAATAAAAACTTTACTTGTGTACGGCAGGGATATTCGGTATAATCAATTATGCGAAACTCAATGTTTCGGCAAGTGGCATTGTGCATAGTGTATACTTCACCGCAGGGACGCTTGCGCTCGATTTCGGACGTAGCGGTACTAAAACACCAAAGTACGGTGTTTAAGTACCGACGTCCTCAAACGTCCTGCTAATGAAGTATACACTATGCACAATTTGATACAGGAAAAGTCGAGTTTTGCAAAGATTTAATTGCAAAGATTTGATCATATAGAGATTTAATAAGGAGAAGGATATGGCAGAGTTTTATGACGATCACGAGGATCAGGAAATAGAGAAAAAAGAGCAGGCGAACGGCGGAGACGGCTTCCAAAGCGAAAGCAGCGAATATGAGGATGTCTGCTTCGTATGCCGCAGACCGGAGTCCAAGGCGGGCAAGATGTTCAAGCTGCCCAACAATATCTGCGTCTGCGATGACTGCATGCACAAGACTATGGATGCGGTAAGCCAGTTCGACTATCAGGGCATGCTGAATAACCCGAATTTCCAGAAGGAGATGGATGAGTTCTCCAAGCAGAACGGACTGCCGAATATCAGCTTTGTGAATCTGGCGGACCTGCAGGGTGAGGGCGGCATCCCCAACAAGCAGAAGATCAAAAAGAAGAAAAAGAAGGAAAGCGAAAAGCCGGTTCTGGATATCCGCAATATCCCCGCACCGCACAAGATCAAGGCAAGCCTGGATGAGTATGTGGTGGGGCAGGAGTATGCCAAGAAAGTCATCTCCGTGGCGGTCTACAACCATTATAAGCGCGTGGCCACCAACTCCATGGACAGCATTGAAATCGAGAAATCCAATATGCTCATGATCGGTCCCACCGGCTGCGGTAAGACTTATCTGGTGAAAACGCTGGCGAGATTATTGGATGTGCCGCTTGCCATTGCGGACGCCACCTCTCTGACGGAGGCGGGCTACATCGGAGACGATATCGAGAGCGTGATCTCCAAGCTCCTAGCAGCAGCGGACAATGACGTGGAGAAGGCGGAGCAGGGGATTGTCTTCATCGACGAGATCGACAAGATTGCCAAGAAGAAGGAAACCCACAGCCGCGACGTCAGTGGTGAGAGCGTACAGCAGGGCATGCTGAAGCTCTTGGAAGGTGCCGATGTGGAAGTGCCTGTGGGGGCCAACAGCAAAAACGCCATGGTGCCCCTGGCTACGGTGAATACCCGCAACATTCTGTTTATCTGCGGTGGCGCATTCCCGGATCTGGAGGACATTATCAAGGAGCGTCTGACCAAGAGCGCTTCCATCGGATTCGGCGCGGAGTTGAAGGACAAATACGACAAGGACAAAAATATTCTCTCCAAGGTGACGGTGGAGGATATCCGCAAGTTCGGTATGATCCCGGAGTTTATCGGACGTCTGCCCATCATATTTACCCTGCAGGGTCTGACCAAAGAGATGATGGTGAAGATTTTGAAGGAGCCCAGAAACGCTATTCTGAAGCAGTATCAGAAATTGCTGGAGCTGGATGAGGTCAAGCTGGAGTTCACGGACGAGGCCATGGAGGCCATCGCGGAGAAGGCGATGAAGCGCGACACCGGCGCCAGAGCCCTGCGCTCTATCATCGAGGAATTCATGCTGGATATCATGTATGAGATTCCCAAGGACGATAACATCGGCACGGTGACCATCACGAAGGAATATATCGAGGGCACCGGCGGACCGATCATCGACATCCGCAGCAATCTGATCAACCAGACACCGGTCAGTGAACTGAATGTGGTGGATGAATAAGCAGGTATCGCCCGGCATGTGTATATATACATATGCCGGGCGTGATTTGTGCAAAAAAGTATTTCTCAATTATTGATTTTCATAGACGTTTGATATAGATTCTTTTCTTCCAGTATTTCTTTCAGAGTATTCGGATCGGCGGACAGCGTATATCCTTTGATCTCATCCATGTATTCCACGTAATCGCAGATATAGATTGTGATCTCGGAGATATCATGCCTCTGAACAGCCAGCTGATAGCAATTGTTTTCGCCGCTGTGCAGCATCTGTCCGTCTTTGTCCAAAACCACTGCAAAAGTGTCATGATCTGCCGGTTTCACCGGATAGATCGTCATCTCCAAAGGAGAAAGTTCAATGCGGTCGATGCCAAAGCCGTCCGCGTTTACTTCCTTCACGGAAATCGTCTGCATGCTGTACGCGTTCTGCTGAATCGGAATCCCTGCAATGTTCCAGGAGCCTTTTATGGATTGCTTGGACATTCCTGCCGTTTCCCCTGCATGATAAATCCAAAGGGACGTGAATGCTATGTCCAGATCAAAGGTTTCCGGAATGTCATAATAGGAGACATATTGACTTTCTGTTTCCGCCGAAAGCACTGGTGCCTGCCGGCCTGCTGCTTCCGCTTTTTTTACCGCCTCCGTATATTGGCGCAGGTCTTTGCTGATCGTAGCATAGTCGATGCGCATAATCCCCAAAAAAGTGTGATCATCAATTCTCTCAAATTCAAAATTCCAGTTTCCACGGTGCGGATCATCTGCCCGGAAGGAATAGGTTTCCGTTGACAGAAAGATCATGGTGTCAGTGAGATCCTGCGGCAGCGGTTCCTCGGTCACCATGCGGATGCCCAGAAAGACGGCCTGATTCGTAGCGTAGTATTCTTCCACGGACAGTGTGATGCCGTTGTCTGTGGCCTGATAGGGATTTTGATATTCTGTATCCGGCTGTCCTGTTTCTTGGGCGGCGTCTGGCGAAGAAAGGGGTTCTTCCGGAGCCAGGATGACCGTTCCGTCCTCCGGAATCTGCCCGAATCCAAACCGGTTCTGCATGGCCTGGAAAATGGTTCCGATGACCGGCAGTTCCGAAGCCAGACTGGGATTGGCGGCACATAGGATCAGTGCGACCATAAATACTGCCGCAGCGGTTGCACCGGCGTAACCGATCCGGCGGAGCCATGTTTTGCCGCTGGATTTCCGTTCCTGCGGAAAAGGGACAATTTGTCTTCTGTCCGGTTCGGACAGCATAGAAATGGTTTCCAAATATTGTTTATGAAATTGTTCGGGTACATTCCGATAAATGTTCATATGACTTCCTCCTGTTCTTCCAATAATCCTTTTAAGGTCTGTCTGGCTCTGTTTAGTCTGCTTTTCACGGTACCGTCGGGCACCTGCGTGATCTGGGCGATCTGCTCGATGGAATACTCCTCAAAATAATACAGGATCACGCAGATGCGATGCTTATCGTCCAGTTTTGAGATGGCCCGGTATAGATCCAGATACTCTTCTTTCACATATTTTCCGATGTATTCCGCAGAATCCATGCGGGCTTCCTCATAGGGCGCCAGGCGCTTTGACCTGCGCAGAATGGTGTAACACTCATTGATCACGATACGGACGATCCAGGTTTTGAAAAAAGATTCATTTCGCAGTTTGTCCCGAGCGTCATAGGCTTTTAAGACTGCCTCCTGAACCGCGTCAGCGCAATCCTGTTCATTGTGCAGGATGGAAAAGGAAACATGAAATAAGGTTTCTTCTGCGTCCAAAAGCTTTTGCAGAAACAGTTCTTTGTCCATAATATACCTCCATTGTTTCTGTGACACAGATATAGATGCATCTTTTGTGTACACTTATTAGATGGACCGGAGGGGGAAAAGGTTCAAATTTTTACAAAAAAACAAGCTGTATGATGGCCAAACAGGTCGATCAGACAGCTTGTCTTTCTGATATATCTTATTTTAGAGTCAACTGAGACCAGGTATCGGAGGGTACGATCGCGATGTAGGTCTTACCGGTATTCAGCGTGATCTCCTCGCCGGTCGCTTTGTTCTTGAAGACTGTGAGTGCGGTCTCGCTGCCCTTGCTCCAGGTGATGGGGATCGCCTCACCGTTGGTGATGTAGTATCCGTCGTTTCCGCTGCCCACCACGTTGTATGTCAGGTAGCCGTTGGCATCCAGATTGTAGAAGGAGCAGCTCTGCAGGATCACGTTCTTGAAGGTCGTTACCTCGCCGGTAGCAGCATCCTTGTGATACTCGCCGTACTCATAGTAATCATATGTCCCGGTGGAAGCGTTATAGAAAAGCTTGGATCCATTGTGCGGGAAAACAGAGGACAGATCAACGGTGGTTGCCGATACCGTGCTGTTGCTGTCGGAAAGCTTGAACTCGTTATCGGAGAAATTAAAGTGCTTTCCGGGATAATAGCTGTTGTACTCTGTGCTGTATTTCGCGTTCTTGATCCTTGTACCGAGACCGGAATAGGTCTGGCCCTTTTGTGTGTTGGTGTAAGAATCGTAGGTAACGTACTCGGTAAACTCTGTTGCCTTGCCGTTGCTGAAACGTGCGAATCCGCCGCTCAGATTGTTGACGTAAGCTTTCGAGGTATAATCATTTATGTAGAAAGGACCTCCGTCGTGACACAGGATCGCGTTATATTCGGCAGCTACCATGAAATTGGTGGTACGTACGCTGCGGATGCTTCCCAGGCGGTTAATGTATTCCCAGTCCTTTAAGACAACCATCAGACGGGTTACACGATTGTTCTCGGTGCTGTTCATGATCTCGTATACGACGTCTCCATCGTTTACGCCGTAATGGGGAAGCGCATAGAGCTCATTGTCCACCATCACTGCCACCGGGCGCTGATTTTTCAGACTTCCGTCGATCCATTCGTTGGTCAGCTCACTGCGAATTAAATTGTTGGGATCCACAACCCTTGTCTTCTTGGCAGGGGTGGCGTTGATATCACTGCTTGTGGCGGCGATGTTCCCGGTGGGGGTGCTTCCGGTTGTGCTGCTTCCGGTGGTACTGCCTCCTGCTGCGGAAGATTGGGTTGCGGCAGCGGAAGATCCCTGTGCAGCGGCCTCGGACGACGCTTCGGCTGCGGCAGTGGAAGAACCGGCAGCCGCGGATTCAGCTGCAGAAGACTCCGCCACGGAAGACTCTACCACGGAAGATTCCGGTACGATCTCTACAGGTGCGACAGCGGTCTGCTGGGAACAACCGGAGAAGATCACGGTTGCGGCAAATAAGCCTAACAGAAAGTTGTATCTCTTTTTCATAGTATCCTCTTTTCTATTGTGTTTTTTTGCTGATGCAACGCATCAAGCTATATTATACCTTATGTTCTGTAAAAAGAAAACTGATTTCTTTATAAATTTCTATTGACAATTATTGGGAGTATGCTATTATAAACATATGAACAATCATTCATATGAATAAATACTCATATGAATGCAAATGATTTGCATCTAAATCAAAGCAACATCCAAATAAAATCCAGGAGGAAGAAACCATGAAGAAATCTTACAAGATCGAAGTTGACTGCGCAAACTGTGCATTGAAGATGGAGGAGGCGACCAAGAGCGTCGAGGGCGTGAAGGACGCGGTGGTCAGCTTTATGACCCAGAAGATGAACGTTGAGTTTGCGGACGGTGCAGACGATAAGGCCGTGATGCAGGCAGTGCTCAAGGCCTGCAAGAAGGTGGAGGACGACTGCGAGATCTACCTGTAAGGAGCAATATCACTATGACCAAAAAACAGAAAAAAGTACTATACAGGATCGTCATCGCAATTCTTTTGCTGGTGGCGATCAGCTTTCTTCCGGTAAGCGGATGGATCCAATTTTTACTCTACATGATCCCGTATCTGGTCATCGGCTATGACATTTTGCGCAAGGCGGGCAAAGGAATCCTGAACCGGGAAGTATTCGATGAAAATTTTCTCATGGCGGTGGCGACAGTGGGCGCGATCTGCCTCGGGGAATACAGGGAAGGCGTGGCCGTTATGCTGTTCTACCAGATTGGTGAGCTGTTCCAGGCGGTGGCTGTGGGAAAGAGCCGGATGTCCATCAGCGCGCTGATGGACATCCGGCCGGATTACGCCAATATTGAAAAAGAGGACGGACAGCTGGAGCAGGTATCTCCGGATGAGGTGGCCGTGGGAGATGTGATCGTAGTGTGCCCCGGGGAGAAGATCCCCATCGACGGCGTGATCGCAGAAGGCAGTTCCACGCTGAACACCAGCGCCCTGACCGGTGAGAGCGTGCCCAGAGAGGTGGAGCCGGGGGACGAAGTGATCAGCGGCTGCGTGAATACGTCCGGCCTGCTGAAGATCCGGACGACGAAGGAATTCGGGGAATCTACGGTGTCCAAGATCCTGGATCTGGTGGAAAATTCCAGCATGAAAAAAAGCCGCTCGGAAAATTTCATCACCAAGTTTGCCAAATATTATACGCCGGCGGTCTGCTACAGCGCATTGGCGCTGGCAATCCTGCCTCCCGTTGTGCAGCTGCTCACGGGGCATCCGGCCACATGGAGCACCTGGATCATCCGGGCACTCACCTTTTTGGTCATCAGCTGTCCCTGCGCGCTGGTGATCTCCATTCCGTTAAGCTTCTTCGGCGGGATCGGCGGTGCGTCCGCCTGCGGTATCCTGGTAAAAGGATCGAACTACCTGGAGGCGCTGGCGCAGACCAAATGCGTGGTGTTTGACAAGACCGGCACGCTGACCAAAGGCGTTTTCCAGGTGACGAAGATCGCCCCCACAGAGGCGTTCCAAAATACATCCGGGGATGCGGATGCGCTGCTGTACTATGCGGCACAGGCGGAGTGCTATTCCGGACATCCCATCAGCAAGAGCCTGCGGGAAGCCTATCAGGCAGTTGACAAAGCGAACAACAAAATAGATAATAACAGAGTGACGGATGTGGAAGAGATCGGCGGACACGGCGTGACGGCCATGGTGGACGGACATCAGGTGGCCGCGGGCAACGCCAAGCTGATGGCGAAACTGGATCTGCAGGCAGCTGTGGAAAAGCAGCGCGGTCAGAGTGCAGGCAGCGACAGCCCGGACGGAGACGAGATCGGCACCGTCGTGTATGTGGCGGTGGATGATGTCTATGCCGGGTATATCCTGATTGCCGATGTGCCCAAGGACACCGCCAAAGAGGCCATCGATGCGCTGAAGCGGTCCGGCGTGAAGAAGACCGTGATGCTCACCGGTGACAGCAAAGCAGTGGCGGAGCATGTGGCAAAAGAACTTGCCATCGACGAGGTGCACAGCGAACTCCTTCCGGCGGATAAAGTGACCTGCGTGGAGCAGCTTCTGACCGGCAGGAAACCCGGCGAGAACCTCGCCTTTGTGGGAGACGGCATCAACGATGCGCCGGTGCTCTCCCGGGCGGATATCGGTATCGCCATGGGTGCCATGGGATCGGATGCGGCTATCGAGGCTGCGGACATCGTACTGATGGACGACAATCCTGCCAAGATTGCACTGGCCATGAAAATCTCCAGAAAATGCCTCCGCATCGTCTATGAAAATATCGTATTTGCACTCAGTGTGAAGGCAATCTGCCTGATCCTGGGAGCACTGGGGCTGGCCGGAATGTGGCTCGCCATCTTCGCGGATGTGGGAGTCATGGTGCTTGCGGTACTCAATGCGATCCGGTGCCTCAAAGTAAAGTAAGGTAAAACAAGAAAAGAATTCAGGTGAAAAACAGATGCATCCCTTTTTTGAAAATCTGGTGGAATGCATGACGGAAGATCTGTTTCTACAGGAATTTTCCCGAAAATATCATTACGAAGAATCCCAAATGACACTTCTCAAGGAAGTGTCATTTGCCATGCAGCAAAATATCTGCGACGACAACCGGACCGGAAAAGCCGGCTGGGAGAATCAGACGATTCAGGAAACGCACCGGTGTCCGGTCTGCATCACCCTGGGCCCCGGAGTGGACGCGCTGCAGGAGACCTATCTGACCACAGGCCGGCTGACGGAGGCTTATATGGTGGAGACCCTGGGCAGTGAGCTGCTGCTCAAGTCCTATCCCCAGTGGAATGAACAGATTGCGGCGCAGGGCCGGTATCGCGTGAAACGATACTATTTTCTGGGCAGCGAGGAACTGTACCCGATCCAGGCGCTTCCGGCATTGCTGGAGGACCTTCAGGTGCCGGTGACCTGTACCTCGGCGTACTGCATGCTGCCGAAAAAGAGTGTGGCGTTCTATGCGGAGCTGGCTGAGGTCAAAGAGGCGACGAGGGCGCAGGACTCTAAGGCGCAGGCGACAGAGGCTGTGGAACACTTCTGCGAGGGAATCTGCGCGGGCTGTAACAGCACAAACTGTCCCAACCGCATGGAGAAACGGCACGGCAGCGCCTGGGATACCGACATGACAGACAGGCCGTTTACTTATGGATATCAGAGAATATTTGGGATAAGGTGAAGAATTTTTCACACAAGATAGAAAATCTGTAAAGTAAGATAAATGAAACAATTTGTTGTTGATTTTTAGCCCTTGCAACTGTAATATATCATTAAAGGGCTGATAATCTACAAAAAGGAATTGCGTGATGATTGGAAGAAATCAAGAAATAGAGCGATTAAATGAATTATATAACAGTTGCGAGGCAGAACTTGTTGCGGTTTATGGTCGTCGTCGTGTTGGAAAGACATATCTAGTAAACGAGACTTTCAAAAACAAGTTTACTTTTCGACATGCGGGATTGTCGCCCATAGAGATGGCAGAGGTTCAAGGCGAAAGTCCTTTAAGGAAACAATTGAAGCACTTTTACAACTCGCTTTTGCTTCATGGAATGAAGAAAAGCAGATGTCCTGACAACTGGTTGGATGCTTTTTTGATGTTAGAGATGTTTTTAGAAAAGAAAGACAAGGGTCAAAGGATGATTGTCTTCTTGGATGAACTCCCTTGGATGGATACACAGAAATCAGGATTTATTACTGCTTTTGAGGGATTTTGGAATACATGGGCATGTTATCACAATAATCTTATGGTCATTGTCTGTGGAAGCGCTACTTCTTGGATTACGGATGAGCTGATAAACAACCATGGCGGATTGTATGGAAGAGTGACTTGTGAGATCAAACTGTCACCATTTACACTTAAGGAATGCGCAGATTATTTTTCTCAAAAGAAGATCCGGATATCAAAGTACGACATTGTCCAATCCTATATGATCGTAGGTGGAATGCCATACTACCTTAAATATTTTATGAAAGGGCTGAGTCTGGCTCAGAATGTAGATCAATTATTCTTTGGCTCTAATGCCTATCTCAAAAATGAATATGAGAGGCTTTTCACCTCTGCTTTTGGAAATCCGGAGATGATAAAAACAATAGTTGAGTACTTGAGCACCAAAAATATCGGATATACCAGATCAGAGATATCGGAAGGAACCGGTTATACAAAAGGCGGTACGCTGTCAAAGGCTCTGAATGCGCTTGAAGTCAGTGATTTTGTGGTTAAATATGTGCCATTTGCTTCAAATAAGAAAGAGTCTTACTATAAGCTGGTTGATCCTTTTTGTATTTTCTATCTGAAGTTTGTAAAAGGTCAAGAGTATCTTACTGATACTTTCTGGCAGCAAAGTGTGACATCGCAATCTGTTGTGTCGTGGCGTGGATTTGCATTTGAGAATGTGTGCTTGAATCATATAATTCAGATTAAGGATGCACTAAAAATCGGAGGGGTAATAACAAAACAGACTGTGTGGCATAAAGGACCGGATGATAAGGACGGAACCCAGATAGATCTTTTGATTCAACGCAATGACAACGTTGTAAATATGTGTGAGATGAAATATTACAGTAAAGAATTTGCTTCTGATAAGGCATATCACGCTAAAATAATGGAGCGGAGGAGTTTGATCGAAGAGCGAATCCCGAAGGGTATGATAGTTCATAGTACACTGATTACCACATATGGTTTGAAATATAATGATTATAGCGGTGATTTCGATAATGTTATTACAATTGAGGATCTGTTCCGTTGAAGATATTTAGCCCTTGGCAATTGCGAGGAACTTTATAGGGCTGAGTATCTACAAAGCCGTTAAGGTTGAAGTAAAAATCAGGAGGGTACCGCATGATCCATTTATATACAGGTGAGGGAAAAGGAAAGACGACGGCTGCGGTGGGACTTGCTGTGCGGGCAGCGGGACAGGGCATCCCGGTTCTCTTTGCGCAGTTCATGAAGGGAAATGACACCGGTGAGCTGCATGTACTGAAAGAACTACAGCAGGTGCGGATTTTGCGCAGCGAGAAGGACTTCGGATTCTACAAGCAGATGAGCGAAGCGGACAAGCAGGAGCTGACCAGGATCCATGACCGGATACTGGAGGAACTTCTGGAAGCTGTGCAGACGAAGCAATGCGGTATGATCATACTGGATGAGATCACGTATCCCATCACCTGGGGATTGTTGGATCAGGACAGGTTACGGAAATTGTTGGAAGCAGAGGATGTGGAGCTTGTGCTGACCGGACGGAATCCGGCACCGTTTTTGGAGGAGGCAGCAGACTACATCACCGAGATGCACTGCGTCAGACACCCATTTGAAAAGGGCGTTGCGGCGAGAAGAGGGGTGGAGTATTAAGCAGGGTGCCGCGCGAACCCAGCGTGGGCATGGAGAGAGTATCACGATCCGGAGCCGTCGCATAGTATAAAGCAAGTGCGCAATGGTGAGCCGGTGTGATATGGATTTTCTGAATTTGAACGGAAACGGAACGCAAAACAACTGTCGGGAGAAAATTGTCTCCGAGGATACTTATAATTTTATTACGGACTTCCCCCTGACCGAACTTCCCGGTCTCGGGGAAGCTTTTTGTTCTGCCAATGTGGACGGACTTTATAACATACTCTATGTGGAGCCGGAAGTGCTGACGGTGCTTGAGCTGGAATCTTATCAATACCAGAGTATCCCCAAGCTATACGGGCTGATGCAGGTGGACGGGAGCCCCACATTTAACCTGGAGGACCTGGTCGTCTCCGACACCGCCAGATTCAGCCCGGATGCGCTGATCGTCAGCGGGATCTCGCAGGCCCAGGCGGCGCCGCTCAGCCTTACGGGGCGGGGCTGCGTCGTATGCTTTATCGACACAGGCATCGACTACACCAATGAAGCCTTTCTGGACGAAAACGGGGACAGCCGCATCCTAGCGATCTGGGACCAGAGCATTCAGACCGGAACGCCTCCCGCAGGATTCCAGTACGGCAGCGAGTACACCCGAGCGGACATCAACAACGCGCTGCGGGCGGAGGACCCGTATGTATTTGTGCCCAGCAGGGATGAGATCGGCCACGGCACAGCCCTTGCGGGAGTGGCGGTGGGCAGAGTCAGAACCGGTACCGTCCGCTATACGGGCGCCGCGCCGGATGCGGACATCGTGGTGGTCAAACTAAAACAGTGCAAAAACAATCTGCGCAGATACAACCTGGTACCCGACGGCGTGCCAGCCTACCAGGAGGATGACATCATACTGGCGGTGCAGTACGCCAACACCTTTGTCAACGAGCTGTCCAGACCGGTGATCATCTGCCTGGGGTTGGGCACCAACGCCGGTGACCATGCAGGCAATTCCGCCCTGTCCCGCTACCTGAACGCCGTGGCGGTGCGCCGCAGCCGGGCAGTGGTGGTCTGCGGCGGAAACGAAGGCGGCGCCGCCCATCACTACCGGGGAAACCTGCTCCAGACCACCACCGGCGAGCAGAATGTGGAAGTCCGTGTGGGCGACAACTGCAGCGGATTCGTCATGGAATGCTGGAGCACCCTGCCGGATACCCTGCAGATTGGACTGCGCTCCCCCGGCGGGGAGACCATTCCCCCGATCCGTGTGGATGCGGGGCAGAGCCTGACCTACCGCCTGATCTATGCAAACACCGTGGTGCGCCTGGACACCACCATTGTGGAGACCTCCTCCGGCGAACAGCTCCTGCGCTTCTTCCTGGAGGATCCGGCCCCCGGCATCTGGACTTTCCGCGTCAGCGGCACCGGTACTCTGTACAACGGCACCTTCGATATGTGGCTCCCCATTACGCAGTTTCTGGATGCCCAAGTATTCTTTTTACAGCCGTACCCCTATGTCACCATGACCGAGCCCTCCATGGCCACCGATGTGATCGCGGTGACCTTTTACAATCCTGCAAATTTAAGCTTTGCCATCGATTCCGGCAGAGGCTTCTCCCGCCTGGAGACGGTGCGTCCCGACCTCTGCGCCCCCGGCGTGAACGTGGCAACCCTCACCGGTATCCAGAGCGGCTCTGGGCTGGCAGGCGCCATCACCGCCGGCGCCGTAGCCCAGCTGTTCCAATGGGCCGTGGTCCAGCGCAGAAACCTCTACGCGGAAAGCCGCGAGATCAAAAGCTACCTGATCCGCGGCGCCACCAGATCCTGGGATCTGTCTTATCCCAACAGGGAGTGGGGGTACGGCAGGCTGAATCTGGAGGGTGTGTTTGATGCGCTGATTGGGGGGTAGCAGGCTTTTAATAATAAAGAAGAGATTAAAAGAGAGCAATTTTATTGCAATTAAGCGGGCGAAATTAAGCTGTTTTTTAAGTTGACCGTCCGTTTAATTTCATATATAATACAAGTGCAAGCGATTAAACGGGCGGAAATTATGAATTTTCGCAATGTACCGCCCAATAAAATCCCGTATCAAGGAGCGCTGGAAATATGATAGGAAGAGAAAAAGAGATAAAAGAACTGGAAAAGCTGTACAGTTCTAAACAGGCTGAACTGGTAGCTATATATGGCAGACGTAGAGTAGGAAAGACTTATTTAGTTGACGAAGTATTTCAGGGTAAGATAACATTTAGACACGCCGGACTATCACCGCTTGATGAAGAACCCAAAGGTCTTTTAAGAGTTCAGTTAGATCATTTTTATAATTCGCTTAGGCTCCATGGGATAGAAAGTGAAAAAAGCCCGGATAGTTGGCTTGATGCTTTTTTCATGCTTGAGAAATTGTTGCAAGGCATAGACGATGGATCAAGACAGGTAGTATTTCTGGATGAACTTCCCTGGCTTGATACGCCGCGTTCCGGTTTTGTCAGAGCTTTTGAAGGGTTTTGGAACACTTGGGCATGTCATAGAAAAAATCTCATGGTTATTATTTGCGGCAGTGCAAATTCATGGATGATGAATGAACTGATCAATAACCATGGCGGTCTGTATGGCAGGGTGACACATGAGATAAAACTGTCACCGTTTAACCTTTTTGAATGTGAAGAATTCTATAAAAGCAAGGGCATCCCGTTTTCCAGATATGATATTGTACAGAGCTATATGATGTTGGGCGGGATTCCATATTATATGGGATATATGAATGAAGATTTAAGTCTTGCTCAAAATATAGATCAGATTTTCTTTGCCAAAGGTGCAAAACTCAAACTGGAGTATGACAGACTTTTTGAGTCGGTATTTAAGAGGCCGGAAGCCATAAAAGCCATAGTAGAGCTTCTATACACAAGAAACATGGGGTATACAAGAAAAACCATAGCAGAGAGATTGAATGCTTCGGATGGGGGGCATCTCACAAAAGACCTGAATGCCCTTATTGCAAGCGACTTTGTGGTAAGATATGTACCGTTTGGGCTATCAAAAAAGGAAGACCACTATAAACTGATTGATTCTTTTTGCTTATTTTATTTGTATTTTGTAAAAAATCAGACGACAAATAATAAGCGTTTCTGGCAGCAAAATTCTTCTATGCCGCAAGTAGTAGCCTGGAGGGGTTATGCTTTTGAAAATGTATGTTTTCATCATATAGATCAGATAAAGGAAGCACTGGGCATCAGCGGAGTCATTACTTCTGAATCAGCATGGACAAAAAAAGCTGATGACGAGGAAGGGATGCAGATTGATCTTCTTATCTCAAGGAAAGATAATGCGGTCAATATGTGTGAAATAAAGTTCTATAGCGATGACTTTGTTGTGAGTAAGGACTATTACAGGACTATCCTCAGAAGAATCGAAATGCTTTCCGAGAAGTTGTCTTCTAAGATGTCTGTTTACAGTACTTTGATAACAACCTATGGGCTTAAAAAGAATGAATATAGCGGTGCATTTGTAAAAACAATTACGTTTGATGATTTGTTTAGGTAAATAAGTAATAAGATTGTGACCATTGGGGTTGAGGTTCGGATGAAGGTGACATGGCGACAAAACGTGATGCGGCTAAAATACCTGATAAACGAGTAAAAAATGATTTGTTTTGCTGAATATGGTTTCCGGTAGAAATTTTATCGGGCTAGCGAGAAGACAGGTCTAAATGTTGCGTTTGATTTCGAAATGTGTAAGGTCGAAAAGGAACAGAGAAAAGAATTCCATATGTCGCGGGAGATTATCCAGATCGGCGCAGTGCTGGCGGATGCGCTGGATGCGTTTGCCCAATGGCTGCCGGAGGGGAATGTGACTGCCGTATCCTGGGGGATGGCAGACAAAGCACAGCTCAAAAAAGAACTCTCTGAAAAGGGAATTCGCATGAATGCGATGGACCGGCTGTTCCTGCATTGGATAGACGGTCAGAAAATGTTTGTGCAAAAGGTGGGCGGTCAGTACCCTTGTCCCCTTGCCGGGGCGCTCGCCGCAGCTGGTATAGAATCTGGGGGAAAAGTCCATGACGGTCTTGCGGATGCTTATCAAACGGCGATTCTTTTGACCAGGATAGTATAGAGTTTTGACAGATTTTGATACTTTGACCGAAGTCAGCAGGGGTATAAAAGTTTTGTTTTCACATATATTGAATTAAGACATGATATGTGAGAAAACAGGATGCGAAAAAAAGGAATTCCTACATTATGTTTTCTGCTGGCGGTTTTCCTGCTGGGCAGGGCGTTAGCGGAAGCGGCGAATGAAAATAAGATGCAGACGGCTGCAAGGGAAGCTTCCACCGGACAGGTGGTCCCGAGGACGGCATCCGATCCGGTGGAGGATGCAGCGCAGATCTGGGGGATCCTATACACCGAGAACTGGGGCCTGGGATTCGGTGAGGAAGGTAAGACGCCTACCGGCAACAGTTCCGCCCAGGAATTGAAAAAATATAATGCGTATTACGTGGGGGATACCACGCAAAAGAAGCTCTATCTGACGTTTGACTGCGGCTATGAGAACGGCAACACGGAGGCAATTCTGGATGCGTTGCAAAAGCACAACGCCAAAGCAACTTTTTTTGTGGTCGGACATTATCTGGAATCTGCGCCGGAATTGGTGGAGCGCATGGTGGCGGAGGGGCATACCGTAGGAAATCACACCTATCATCACCCGGATATGTCCAAGATTTCCGACAAAGCGTCGTTCCAAAAAGAGATGGACGACGTGCGCACCCGTTTCAAAGAAGTCACCGGGACGGAGATGGCGATGTATTATCGTCCGCCCCAGGGAAAGTACAGTATTGATAATCTGCAGATGGCCAAGGATCTGGGGTACTCCACCTTTTTCTGGAGCCTGGCTTACGTGGACTGGAACGTCGACAAGCAGCCCAGCCATGAGGAGGCCTTCAAGAAGCTGACAGGACGCGTGCATCCCGGCGCGATCGTGCTGCTACATAATACCTCCAAGACCAATGGGGAGATCCTGGATGAACTGCTCACCAAGTGGGAGAAGATGGGATACAGCTTTGGAACGCTGGATGAGCTGGTGAAGGGATGAAGCTTTTGTGGGCAGGTTTACATAAATGACATAGCCTATCCATACATAGATATCTTCCGCTCGATTCCGCTACGCTGCATCTCGCTGTCTGTTGTCGCCAAGCGCTGGCACAATAAATCAGTAACCGCTGCGCGGTCATTCCAGCCAAAAGAGAAGGGCACACCTTTATGCAAGCATAGGTGTGTCCTTCTCTTTTGGCTGCAGGCACTGCGTGCCTGTGCTGATTTATTGTGTTGTGTTCGGCTTGTTATCACTCAAACTCAATCGTTCCGGGTGGCTTACTTGTCAGGTCGTAGAATACCCGGTTCACTCCGCGGACCTCATTGATGATCCGGCTCATCACGGTCTGCAGTACCGCAAACGGGATCTCCGCGGCCTCCGCGGTCATAAAGTCAATGGTGTTCACGGCTCTCAGCGCCACCGCGTAATCGTAGGTGCGCTCGTCACCCATAACGCCGACGGACTGCATGTTGGTCAGCGCCGCAAAATACTGACCTACAGTCTTGTCCAATCCGGCCTTGGCGATCTCCTCGCGGTAGATGGCATCGGCATCCTGGACGATGCGGACTTTGTCGGCAGTCACTTCGCCGACGATGCGGATGCCCAGTCCGGGGCCGGGGAAAGGCTGGCGGAAGACAAGCTTCTCGGGGATCCCCAACTCCAGGCCCGCCTTGCGCACCTCATCCTTAAACAGATCCCGCAGGGGCTCGATGATCTCCTTGAAATCCACGCAGTCGGGAAGTCCGCCCACGTTGTGATGGGATTTGATGACGGCGGATTCCCCGCCCAGTCCGCTTTCCACCACATCGGGATAGATGGTCCCCTGTACCAGATAGTCCACAGCGCCGATCTTCTTGGCCTCCTCCTCGAAGACGCGGATGAATTCTTCGCCGATGATCTTGCGCTTTTGCTCCGGCTCGGTTACGCCTGCCAGTTTGCTGTAATATCTTTCCTGGGCATTCACGCGGATAAAATTCAGTTCATAGGGGCCATCGGGTCCGAATACGGCTTCCACTTCGTTGCCCTCGTCCTTTCGGAGCAGACCGTGATCCACGAAAACGCAGGTTAGCTGGTTGCCCACAGCCTTGGAGAGCAGGACTGCCGCCACGGAGGAGTCCACGCCGCCGGACAATGCACAGAGCACTTTGCCGGTGCCGATCTTTTCCCGCAGTGCCTGTATGGTATGCTCCACAAAAGAGTCCATCTTCCAGTCGCCCGCGCAGCCGCAGATGCCGTGTACAAAGTTATGCAGCATGGTCTTTCCCTGAGCGGTATGTAATACTTCCGGATGGAACTGGATGGCGTAGAGGCCGGCTGCCTCATTCTGTGCCGCCGCAACGGGGCAGTTGTCCGTGTGGGCGATCGACCGGAACCCGTCCGCCAGTCTGGAGATATAGTCAAAATGGCTCATCCAGACGATGGTGCGGTCGCTTCCGCCCTCCGCCTCCGATACGCCGTCAAACAAAGCCGCGGTCTTGTCAAAGATCACTTCCGTCTTGCCGTACTCGCGCATGGAAGCCCGCTCCACTTTGCCGCCCAGCACGTGCTGCATCAGCTGCGCGCCGTAGCAAAGTCCCAGTACGGGAATGCCAAGCTCAAAAAGCTCGCGTGTACAGGTGGGCGCCCCTTCCTCGTAACAGCTGTTGGGTCCGCCGGTGAGGATGATGCCCTTGGGATTCATGGCCTTGATCTTGGCCAGATCCGTTTTATAAGAATAGATTTCACAATATACGTTGCACTCCCGGACGCGTCTGGCAACCAATTGGTTGTACTGTCCGCCGAAGTCGATCACAACTACCAGTTCTCTGTCCATAGTGATTTATCCTTTCTGTTGATTCCGAAAAACGCAAACACAGTATAGCATATCAAAACCGTTTGGGCAAGAAAATTGCATTGCAGTTTCCTGGGTTTAAGGGTATAATTTTTTCAGATGTGTCGGACAAACAAATTAAAATTCAAAAGGAGGGCATGCAAAATGGCAAATGACAGACGACCGGATGATATGGTTAGGATCACAACTCCGGAGCTTGCGGATGCGTTCATCGAGGAGCAGATCGCGGCGCTGAAGGGGCAGATTGGGGACAAAAAGGTGTTGTTGGCGCTTTCGGGAGGCGTGGATTCATCCGTTGTGGCTGCCATGCTGATCAAAGCAGTGGGACAGCAGCTGGTGTGTGTACATGTGAACCATGGTCTGCTGCGCAAGGGTGAGCCCGAGCAGGTGATCGAGGTATTCCGGAATCAGATGAAAGCAAATCTGGTGTATGTGGATGCGACGGACCGTTTCCTGGACAAACTGGCAGGTGTGACGGATCCGGAGACCAAGAGAAAGATCATCGGCGGCGAGTTTATCGAGGTGTTCGCAGAGGAGGCGCGTAAGCTGGACGGCATTGAGTTCCTGGCACAGGGCACCATCTGGCCGGATATCCTGGAGAGCGAGAAGGGTATCAAGGCGCATCACAATGCGGGTGGACTGCCGGAGGATATGAAGTTTGAACTGGTGGAGCCGGTGAAGATTCTGTTCAAGGACGAGGTGCGTATTGTGGGCGAGCGTCTGGGACTTCCTGCAAACATGGTGTATCGTCAGCCGTTCCCCGGTCCCGGACTGGGCGTGCGCTGCCCGGGTGCGATCACAAGAGAGCGTCTGGAGGCGGTCCGCGAGGCGGATGCGATCCTGCGGGAGGAATTTGCCAAGAACGGTCTGGAGGGCAAGGTTTGGCAGTATTTTACCGTGGTGCCTGATTTCAAGTCCACGGGCATCAAGGATGGCAAGCGTTCCTTTGAATGGCCGGTGATCATCCGTGCCGTGAATACCACGGACGCCATGACCGCAGAGGTGGAGGATATTCCGTTTGCGCTGATGCAGCATCTGGTGAAGCGTATTACCAGCGAAGTAAAGGGCGTGAATCGCGTCCTGTATGATTTCACACCGAAGCCCAGTGCGACGATAGAGTATGAATAAATTTGGTTCACGGCATTGCATTTTTTATCTGTTGTGATATAATAGCTAAAATTATATTGACATCATTTCGGTTTTTATGAGGTGGTAGACGGATGAAGAGAGATAATAAAGGTTTTTCCCTGGTTGAATTGATCATTGTAATAGCGATCATGGCTGCATTGACAGCGGTCTTGCTGCCGCAGTTCCTTAGATATGTGGAGAGTTCCAGATGTTCAAAAGATGAATACCAGGCGGAGCAGATCAAGAAAGTAATTGAGATGGCCTGGACGATCGAGATCATAAACCAGGAGTTGGATATGCAGCCGGGAGATATCATCACGGTATCCTATACGGATGGGGCGAGCGAGTTTTCCTGCGCAACCCAATATCCGCACCTGGAGGCTGAGATGGAGAGCACAATAGACATTCCTTTTAACTTTCTCTCAAAGAAGCATCAGGGACAGACATTCTCTGTTAAATTGTCCTATGATGCAGCAGGAAATTATTTTGTGGAAGGCGATCCCAAAGATCCGACTTGCTGGAGTAACGGTTCGTAAAAAGTGTGATATCCTCTTGACAGGGAGTTGCTTGTCAAGGGGATTTTTCTTTGTCAGTAGTTTTGGTGGGGTGTGAATGTAAACGCTTTCATGAAACTTTTAATTGCCAAAATCCGCACTTTGTCATATACTCTTGTTAATGGGTTTGACCAAAAGTGATAAAGAGAGAACGGATAGGCAATATCCGGAGAAAGGGGAAAATGTAATCATGAGCAAAGCAAAAAAGGGCAAACGTAATGTTATCGTAGGTCAGTCGGGAGGGCCTACCGCAGCGATCAATTCTTCGCTGGCAGGTGTGTTTCGTACCGCAAAGGACAGAGGATACAAGAAAGTATATGGTATGATCCATGGTATTCAGGGTCTGTTGGAAGGTCGTTATATCGATTTGTCCGAGCACATCCGCACCGGTCTGGATGCGGAGCTGTTAAAGAGAACACCTTCTGCATATCTGGGAACCTGCCGTTATAAGCTGCCTGATATCAGCGATAATAAGGAGTTGTACGACAAGATTTTCCAGATTTTGAATGATCTGGAGATTGACTGTTTCATCTATATCGGCGGCAACGATTCCATGGATACCATCAAAAAGCTGTCCGATTATGCGATCGTGTTTGGTTCTGACATCCGTTTTGTAGGATGCCCTAAGACCATTGATAACGATCTGGCACTGACCGACCATACACCCGGTTATGGTTCCGCTGCAAAGTATATCGGAACCTCCATCAAGGAGATCATCCGCGACGGTTTCTGTCTGGAGACTCCCAAGGGACAGGTTTGTGTGGTTGAGGTCATGGGACGTAACGCAGGTTGGTTGACCGCTTCCGCAGTTCTTTCCAAGGGCGAGGACTGTGACGGACCGGATGCGATCTATCTGCCGGAGATTGCTTTTGATGTTGACAAGTTTGTAGAAAAGTGCAAGAAGCTGTTAGAGACGAAGAAATCCGTTGTGGTTGCTGTTTCCGAGGGTATTCATACGGCGGACGGCACCTATATCAGCGAGATGGGCAATACCACAGAGTATGTGGATGCTTTTGGCCACAAGCAGTTGACCGGTACCGCAAGATATCTGTGCGATCTGCTTTCTAAGGAGATCGGCTGCAAGACCCGTGCAATCGAGCTTTCTACCCTGCAGAGAGCTGCAAGCCACTGCGCTTCCCGTATCGATATTCTGGAAGCTTATGAGGTTGGCGGTGCTGCGATGAAGGCTGCTGACGAGGGCGACAGCGGTAAGATGGTAGTCATCCAGCGTCTGTCCGATGATCCTTACCAGGCCGGTACCGAGGTGAAGGATGTACACAAGATTGCGAACGACGAGCGTCTGGTCCCCAGAGAGTGGATCACCGAGGATGGCACCTATGTGACCAATGAGTTCATTACCTATGTAAGACCTCTGATCCAGGGTGATGTAGCACCCATCATGGTGGACGGTATTCCTCGCCATCTGTATGTACCCGGATATCATGAGTTGCTTTAATTTGTTGGGATAATTTTGAATGATTTCAGTGAATGCCGAAAATTTGCTTTGCCGGATTTTCGGCATTCATAATGCAAAAAGGTGAAAAGATGATCATTATTAATTATATCGATCCGGGAACGGGAAGTATGCTGTTCACCATCTTTATCGGTATTGTGACAAGCTTGTTGTTCTTATGGAAAAAATTGGTGATAAAGCTGAAGTTTATGTTATATGGCGGACGTGCTGAGGCGACAGAGGAACGGTATCCCTATGTGATCTTTAGCGAAAATAAGAGGTATTGGAATGTGTTTCGGTCTGTCTGCAGGGAGTTTGAGAAGAGAGAGATCCCTGTGGAATATCTGACGGAGTCGGAGGATGATCCGGCTTTTTCTGAAAATTTTAAGTATGTACATTGTCGTTTTATCGGAGAAAATAATAAAGCATATGCCAGATTAAATCTGCTGAATGCGGATGTGCTGCTGTCTACGACACCGGGGTTGGATGTGTATCAGTGGAAGCGTTCACAGAATGTGGGGTGGTATGTGCATATTTTTCATACCATAGATGAGGCATGCGTCTATCGCATGTTTGGAATGGACTATTATGATGCGATCCTGCTGACAGGGGCATTTCAGGAAAAATATATCAGAAAACTGGAGCAGTTGAGAGGCTTGCCTTCCAAAGAACTTCCCGTGGTGGGGTCTACTTATATGGACGAGCTGAAAGAGAAGTTGGAACAGGCACAGGCCAAGGGACAAACGGGCAAGGAAGATAAGACGAAGACGGTTCTTTTGGCACCATCCTGGGGCGAGAGCAGTATTTTCGCCAGATATGGTGAGAAAATTTTGCGTGCACTGACAGCGACGGGATATCAGATCATTGTGCGTCCTCATCCTCAGTCGGTCACATCCGAGAAAGAGATTTTGGAGCCTTTGCAGAAAGAGTTCCCGGATTCAGAGCAGCTTTCCTGGAACTATGATAATAATAATTTTGAGGTATTGCGGAAAGCGGATGTATTGATCAGTGATTTTTCCGGCGTTGTGTTTGATTATGCACTGGCTTTTGGAAAGCCGGTCATTTACGCGGATACATCTTTTGATCCGGCGCCTTATGATGCAGCGTGGATCGAGGAGCCGTTATGGAGATTTGAGGTGTTGAAGGAATTCGGCACACTCCTTACAGAGGACGATTTTCCCAATATGAAAGGGTTGATAGATAAGCTGTTGAAGAGCGATCAGAAAAAAGATGCGATAGACAGAGTGCGGGCTGAGAGCTGGCAGTACATTGGCGAGAGCGCAGCGAGAACCGTGGATTATATGGTAAAGAAACGTCAGGATCTGTTGGCGGAGAGGGCATGAAATTATGATCAGTAAGACATTCTTTTTTATTTTTATACAGCCGTTGGTTTTGCTCATTGAATTTATTTTTACATTCATGTCCCGAATCTTCGGAAATTACGGAATTGCGATCATTATGGTCAGTGTGGTGGTCAATCTGCTTATCCTCCCGCTGTACAAACGTTCCGACGCCATGCAGGAGCAGGAGCGAAAGAAGCAAAAGGAAATGGAGCATTGGGTGAAACATATCCGCAAGACATTTCGCGGAGATGAGCGGTTTATGATTTTATCCACATACTACAGGCAGCAGAATTATCAGCCGATGAACGCAATCAGGGGATCCTTGTCCCTGCTTTTGCAGATTCCCTTTTTTATTGCGGCATATCATTATCTGACACATGTGAACATTGAGGGTGCTTCTTTTTTGTTTTTGAATAATCTGGGAGAAGCGGATCGGCTGCTGCAGTTTGGGGGACTGACACTGAATCTCATGCCGGTGATCATGACATTGATCAATGTGGTCTCAGGATATATTTATACAAAGGGATTTCCGTTAAAGGACAAGCTGCAGCTGTATTTGCTGGCAGTTCTCTTTTTGGTGGTCCTGTATAAGAGCCCTTCGGGCCTTGTATTGTACTGGACCATGAATAATCTGTTTTCTCTTTTGAAAAATATTGTGATGAAGATAGTACGGCCACTTGTAGTATGGCCACTGGGTTGGCAGTGGAAAAGCAGGCAAACGGCAAAAGCAACACCCAAGCTTTTTTGGTGGAGTGCTTTGCTTTTGACAGTCCTTTTGGGATTGGCAATCCCAATTTCTGTAGTCGGTGCATCTCCGGCAGAATTTATTTCATTGAATGCATATCGCAGTCCGCTTGTTTTTGTGTGGCTGACTTTTTGTGTAGCCACAGGTGTATTCTGTGTGTGGGGAGGTATTTTGTATTATCTGAGCAGAGAGGAGATCCGGCCTGTTTGGGAGAAGTTGTTTTGCATCCTGGCATTGGCAGGGCTTACAGACTATATGCTATTTGGCAATCGGACCGGTATGGTTTCTCCGATTTTGACTTATCATGAGGGAATATCCCGGGACTATAAGAAGGGACTGATCAATTTACTGGCAATTGCTCTGGTTGTGGCGGTGATACAGATATTTTGGAAATACAGAAAGATTTGGCAGATGATGCTTACGGTCCTTGCAGTCAGTCTGTTTTGTATGGGCGGATGGAATGTGATCAAAACAGAACGGGAACTGAAAGAAATGAATTACATTCGTTCACTTGCGGAGGACGACGGTGCGCAGCAGGTGAAACCTATATTGACGCTGAGTAAAACCGGAAAAAATGTAATCCTTTTCATGCTGGATCGGGCGATCAGTGACTATTTTCCGTATTGTGTAGCGGAGAAACCGGAACTTGCCGATCAGTATGAAGGTTTTGTGTATTATCCTAACACGATATCATTCGGGCAGGGTACACTCTATGCATCTGCAGCACTTTTTGGAGGTTATGAATATGTACCTTACGAATTTAATGCGCGTATCGACGAACTTGCTGTCGACAAGCAAAATGAGGCACTAAAGGTTTTGCCGGTATTATTTGATGGAATCGGATATGATGTGACGGTTTGCGACCCCCCGTTAGCTGGCTATAAAGAGATTCCGGATCTTTCTATTTATGCTGATTATCCGGATATTGATACACATATTACAATGGGAGCATATTTGGGAGATAATGAAAAATTTGTAAAGCGTATACAGGATAGTCAGGAAAGAAATTTCTTCTGCTATAGCCTTATGAAAATAGCCCCGGTCCTTATTCAGCCTTATTTATATGACGGTGGGGTATATTATGAGTCGCTGAAGAATAATACACAGAGTCCGGCATTTTTGGAGTCCTATACGGTACTGACGAATCTTGACGGTTTGACAGATATCAGCGAGGACAGTCAGGGTGGATTTGTTATGATCGATAATGAGACTCCTCATGAGCCTCGGCTTTTGCAATTGCCGGATTATGAGCCGACGGATGACGTGAATAACACAGGGTATGAGGACAGTAGTCGGTTTGTATTGAACGGAAGGCAGATGAATGTGCCAAATTCCTATGGGTTGGAGCATTATCACGTGAGCATGGCAACTTATCTGCAGATTGGAAAATGGTTGGATTATCTGAAACAGAATGAGGTATATGACAATACAAGAATTATTATTGTGGCGGATCATGGAAGACCTATGGGGCAGTTTGAGGATCTTATTGTTGCGGATGACTTAGATCTGGAGGGGTATCATCCAATCCTGTTGGTGAAAGATTTTGCTGATTCGGACGCTGATGATTTTGTGGAGGTCGTTTCCGGGCAGGTTATGACTTCTGATGAATTCATGACAAATGCAGATGTGCCACTGTTGGCATTAGAAGGAATTATTGAACAGCCGGTAAACCCGTTTACGGGAAAGACGCTTACGGATCAGGCTAAAAAAGAGGGGAATCTGTTGATCACCACTGCTGACGATTTTGATCAGGATGACGGAGCCACACTGAATACGGACAGTGGTGTTTGGTATATGTTGACGGGGCAGAACATGTTTGATAAGAGCAGCTGGATCAGAAAAGACAGCGTTCCTTAAAATTTCAATTTGAATTTTCAAACAACACATTGACAATTTGGTTAAAATGCCGTACAGTATTTTTATGCTTCTGCAGTTTAACACTTAAAAGTGTAGAAGTTTAAAGCGGCAAAAACAAAGACAAACGCTGCATGAATCCATGAGACAAAAGGCTGCGGCGGGAAGGAGACATCATGAAACTTGCAATTTTGATCCTGTATTTTGCGGTGTTGATCGGTATCGGGTTATACTGCCGTAAAAATGCCACCGATGTAAACGGCTTCGTGCTGGGGGGACGTTCCGTGGGACCCTGGCTCACAGCGTTTGCCTATGGTACCTCTTATTTTTCGGCGGTGGTGTTCGTGGGATATGCCGGGCAGTTCGGCTGGAAATACGGGATTGCAGCTACATGGGCGGGCATTGGAAATGCAATCATCGGTTCCCTGATGGCCTGGGTGATCCTGGGGAGACGCACCCGTATCATGACGCAGCATCTGAACTCGGCAACCATGCCGCAGTTTTTCGGAGAGCGGTTTGACAGTAATGCATTGAAGATCATCGCATCTGTGATCATCTTTGTATTCCTGATCCCCTATACCGCATCTCTTTACAATGGTCTGTCCCGTTTGTTCGGAATGGCCTTTAATATCGATTATTCCGTGTGTATCATTCTGATGGCAGTGCTTACCGCCATCTATGTGATCGCAGGAGGTTACATGGCGACGGCGATCAATGACTTTATCCAGGGTATGGTCATGCTGGTGGGTATCGTGGTGGTGATCGCGGCGGTGATTAACAGCAAGGGCGGATTGATGACCGCTTTGGACGGATTGGCAAGAGTGACGGACGAGACGGTGGCCACCACCCCCGGTATTTTTGCATCTTTCCTGGGACCGGATCCGTTGAACCTGATGTTTGTGGTATTGCTGACCTCCCTGGGTACCTGGGGATTGCCGCAGATGGTGCAGAAGTTCTATGCCATCAAAAATGAGGAGGCAGTGAAAAAGGGTACCATCATTTCTACGCTGTTTGCTATGGTAGTGGCAGGCGGATGCTACTTCCTGGGCGGTTTCGGCAGACTGTTCTCCGACCAGATCGATGTGGCGGCGAACGGTTATGATTCGATCGTGCCTACCATGCTGCAGAATCTGGGACCTGGTCTGATCGCACTGGTGGTGATCTTGGTGCTGTCGGCCTCCATGTCCACGCTGTCTTCTTTGGTCATTACCTCAAGCTCTACGCTGACCATTGATTTTATCAAGGGCGCATTTGTGAAAGATATGAAGGAGCGCACACAGCTTCTGCTGATCCGTTTTCTGATCGTGGTGTTTATTGCAATTTCGGCCGTTATGGCGCTGATCCAATATAAGAGTTCCGTGACCTTTATCGCGCAGCTCATGGGTATTTCCTGGGGGGCTATGGCGGGAGCATTCCTGGCGCCTTTCCTGTATTCCCTGTACTGGAAGAAGACCACAAAGGCAGCCTGCTATGTATCCTTCTTCTTTGGCGCGGGCATTATGGTGGTAGATATGCTGAAACCTGCGATCCTTCCGCAGATCATGCGCTCTCCCATCAACTGCGGTGCGATCGCCATGCTGGCGGGGCTGGTCATTGTGCCTGTCGTGAGCCTGTGTACACCTAAGCCGGATCAGAAGAAGATGGACGAGATCTTTGCCTGCTATGAGACGCCGACGCAGGTGCCGCAGAAGACTGCGCTGGGAAAATAAAGAGTTTTTTTGTGAAATTTAAAAATAATATAGTGCATCGTGCCACGATATGGTAAAATAGCATAGTATAACCATGTGGCAGAGGTAGATTGCCTGTCTGCAGATCCTGGTCTGGGCAGGCAATTTTGATTATGAGGAAAAAGTATGGCCAAAATGTGGATCCATAAAAAATATATTCCGATGTTTATCATGTCGCTGTTCATTATTTTCGGTCTGATCGCGGCGAACTTTTATGCGCTGTATCACAATGCAAGGGAAAACATGATCGCATCCAGAGAAAATGAGGTGCTGCAGGCTGCTGCGGAGGCGAATTATTTTCTGGTAGAAAGTGTGGATGCAGTGAAGATGGCGGCGTACTCGATCAGCCGTATGCAGGGAAAAAACGCTTCCTCGGAGGAAATCCTGGCTTATCTGACCAAGGAGTCTGATGTCTATACTAATTCGATTGATTGGAATTTCACCGGTTTCTACGGCGTGTTCAACGGAGTCTATCTGGACGGCATCGGCTGGGTGCCGGAGCCCGGGTATGTGGCGGAGGAACGTCCCTGGTATATCGCCGCCAAGGAAGCGGGGGGTGAGATCGCGTTAGTGACTCCTTATCTGGATTCCCAGACGGGGAGCGTCATGATGTCCGTGAGTGAGCTGTTGGCGGATGGGAAGAGCGCGGTGTCGTTGGACATCAGTCTGGATGGGATACAGAATCTGACAGAAGAAAACGCGGCCCATCATATCTGGAAGTGTGCAATGATCCTGGACTCTGACGGTTTCGTGGTGGCCCACTCCGATCCGGGAGAACTGGGGAAAGAGTACCTGAGCGAGCAGGGAACTTTAGGGAATGTGATTGCGCAGAATCTGTATTCTGCGGCTGGAGATTATTATGAAGTGCGGCATGAGGGGAAATCTTATCTTGTCTTCAAAGCGCCGATCGGTGAAGAATGGTATGCGCTGGCGGTGGTGAATGAAAATAAGGTCATGGGTTCGCTGCAGACAATCTATATTGTTTTTTTCTTAACGCTGATCCTGATCTTTGGTGTGATCGCCTTTATTTTTTGGAAAATGCAGCAGAAGCATTTGTATACGGAAAATCTGAACCGACAGGTCAGGGCGATGGCAAATATTTATGCTGCGGTGCGCCTGATCGATCTCTCGGAAGATACCTTTATTTTTATCACGAGAAATGGCGGGGAAGAGGAAGTCCGGGTAGGCGATAAACAGGAGCATGCACAGACTGAACTCAGAGCCACTATGGATATTATGACAGAAGTGCGTTTTAAGAAATCCATGTATGAGTTTATCCGATTTGAGACACTGGGAGATCGGCTGAAAGACAGAAGTACGATAACGAAGGAATATATAGATACGAATAACTGCAGATGTGTGGCGCGGTTTGTTCCCGTGGAGTGGAATGAGGATAAGACGCTGCATGTGGTCATGTGGATGGTGGAGATCATTGAAAACAGAAACACAGGAGCTTAGGAATGAGAGATAAGAAAAAAGTTCTGTTTCTGATCGTTGCCGCCGGACTCTGGTTGGTGACAGGGATGTTTTATGGCATGATGCTGTATGAGACGAAGGGTAAGACTGGAGTTCTGTTTTTCCTTTGGTGTGGCATCGCCTTTGGCATCACGGTCTGGTCCGGTATTCATCTGGCAGGTAGCAGAGACGATCAGAAAAAGAGAAAAGCAGCAGACATAGATACCCTCACGGGGGTGCCCAATCGGAACTACTTCAAGGCCGCTTACGGGGAACAGAGTATGTTCAATACGATGCGGTATAAAACTATTGCCGTGTATGACATAGACTCGTTCAAAGAGGCGAATGATACCATGGACGGTGACGATATTCTCTGTGTGGTGACAGAAAGTGCCAGGAAAATCATCGGGGAACAGGGAGAGATCTTCCGCTGGGGCGGAGATGAGTTTATGGTACTCATGGAGTGGTCGATGGAATTTGCCTATGAAATCTGTAAAGAATTCTGTAAGGAAGTGGAGAAGGACGGCAGGGTGACGGTATCGGTGGGAGTGACGGAGATCAAAATGTCTGATACCATTAAAAAGAACTATTACCGCGCTGCACAGGGGTGCTACCTGGTGAAAGAGATGGGCGGAAACGGTGTGAAACGAAATTAGGAGGCGAAGGCTTGCGTTCGATCAAGACCAAATTATTTGCAATTATAAGTGTTACTGTCCTGTCGGTATTTTTGATGCTTGCCGGTGTAGGAGCGTATTATATGAAACGGGTCACGGAGGAGGATTTTACTGAGACCATGACCATGCTTGCCGCACAGAAATCGGGAGAAGTGGATACGCATTTTGCACGGATCGAACGGGCGGTGGAGATTCTGGGACAGTACGTGCAACAGAGTGTGGATACGGACAAATTCAAAAATGATCTGATCTATCGGAATACGATTCTGAAAGAGATTGAAAAATACGGGGAGGAAGCGGCAAAGGTCACCGGCAATGTTGCGGCGTATTACTTTCGACCGGATCCGGAGGTGTATGGCAGTACGACAGGCGTTTTTGAGATAGACGACGGTGAGGGTGGGTATGTGTCTGAGCATCCCACGGATATTCTGCAATTTGATCCTGCTGACAGAGAGCATGTGGGCTGGTATTATGAGCCGGTGGACAGCGGGAAAGCAATCTGGATGCAGCCTTACGCCAACAAAAACATAGATGTGTATATGATCTCTTACGTGGCGCCGGTATATGTGGGCGGCGAACTGTTTGGAGTGGTCGGTATGGACATCAATATGTCTGCAATCTACAAGGTGGTGGACTCGGTGAACTATGCCAAAGGGTTTGGATTTTTGCTGGGGGAGGACGGAACGCTCCTGTACCACAGAGATTATCCGGAAGGGTTGAAGGCGTCCCTTTTTGATGAGGAGTTTAAGGAAGCGGCACAGTACTTTGCGCCGGAAAAAGCAACCGGAACGGAAGTATACCGGTATATTTGGAAAGAGGAAAAGCACCGGCTGATCGCAAAACAGCTGCAGAACAATATGGTATTTGCCATTTCTGTGCCGGAAGCAGAGATCATGAAGACGCGGACAGCTATGTGGCGCAACATGTTCGGAGTCCTTGTGCTGGTTGTACTCTCTGTGTTGCTTGTGACCCGTATCGTCATGCTAAAGATCGTGGAGCCAATCCGGGAGCTGACGCGGGCAGCCACCAGGATCGCAAAGGGCGAGATGAATGTCCCGATCCGCTATAAGTCGGGAGATGAGATTGGCGAACTGGCGGGAAGTATCCGCCTGATGGCAAAGGAGATTCGGGAGTACATTGCCTATATTCATGCCCAGGCTTACATCGACGGTATGACCGGAGTGGGTAACAAGACCGCATACATGGACGTGATGAAGCAGCTTGATCGCAAAATGAAAGAGGGGCTGGCGGAATTTACAGTGGTGGTTTTTGATGTGAACGGACTAAAGACCATCAATGACAATCTGGGGCATGAGTGCGGTGACAGGATCATTGCAGGTGCTGCAAATGCACTGAAAAAAACCTTTGGTGCAGAGCACACCTATCGGATCGGCGGAGATGAATTTATTGTGGTGCTGGAAAATGCGGCAGATGTGAATCTGGAGGAGTGCTATCGGGATTTTGACCAGGCTGTTGCAAAAGAAAATGAAGCAATTGACGGAGAAAAGCTGGTGGCAGAGGATGCTCCAGTGAAGCTTTTGCTGGCGGTATCCAAGGGAGCCTCCGCCTTTCTGCCGGAACAGGATAAGGAGTACAAGGAAGTGTTCAAGCGCGCAGATGAAGAGATGTACCGGGATAAGGAACGGTTCTATCAGGGAAAGAATGACAGGCGCAGGCGATAGGCAAATTTTCAAAAATTTATACTACAGGTATAGTGCAATCTAAAGTTTTTTATGATATGATACGATATAGAGAAAAGAAACAGGGGCATGCCCTGGAAAGGAAAAACCATGAAATCATTTGTAACAGGCTTATATAGGAATGATCTATATCTGAATAATGAACATGATAATAATTGGCATACAGATTTTACGTGCCCGTTACAGATGAGCAGAGGTCGAGCGACTTTCCTTCGAAGGTGAATTAGGACACCGGACTCCAATGACAGTATTTCACACAAAGTGCCATGATATAGATGAGATAGAATGACACAATGGAACGCCAAGGGAGAAAACAAGGAATATGGAGCAAATCAGTTAAGATTAGTTTTGAGAAAACGAACCGCTTATCTTGTAGAGAAAACAGGATGGGCGGTTTTTTGAGCTTTTTTTGAAAGTTTTGAAGGTGACAAGAGATGTTTGAGATAAAAGGAAAAGTAAACACAGCCCTCTGCTATGCGACTGTGGTGGAGGACGAGGCGATAGAGCAGATCCGCCGTATGTGTGACTATGAGTTCACGGCGGGCTCCAAGATCCGCATCATGCCGGATGTGCACGCCGGAAAGGGCTGCACCATCGGAACCACGATGACGGTGGTTGACAAGGCGGTGCCCAATATCGTTGGGGTGGATATCGGATGCGGGATGTACACGGTGGAGCTTGGCAAGGAGGCGGTTGATTATGAAAAAGTGGATGAGGCGGCACATTATGTGCCCTCAGGCATGCATATCTGGGAGGGCAGACAGGAGCGGTTTGACCTGACAGAACTTCGCTGCTATAGAAACCTCAAGAATACCAAGTGGC
>DFDT01000155.1 GCA_002368865.1 Lachnospiraceae bacterium UBA3821
CGCTCTATGGCTGCGGTGAGAAAAGCTCACGAAGAGCTGATTGACGGGAGTTTTGAAGAGATTCTGAATGAGCATGAGCAGATTTATGCCTTTATCCGCAGGGGAAGTTCCCGCGAGGCAATTGTTCTGACCAACTTTTCCCGGGAGGAGGCAGAATACGACGCATCCATCCTTGAGGGAGCGGAGCTCGTGATCTCTTCCGCAGAGGGAGGCGGCGTGCCGGGCACCCTGGCCCCCCTGGAATCAGCTGTGTATGAGCGCAGAAAATGATCCTGAATTGAACCCGGAATAAATCAGGAATCATCTGTGGACCCTGTGCATATAAAAAAGCCTCGCTGTCATTTTGACTCCGACCAGGAAATGGAACGGGAATCGGCAGCGGGGCTTATTCTTTTTTATTCTTCATCGCGCAATACCCGTGACTTCAGCCGTAGGATACGCGCGCAAGACCCGCGAGCGAGTCTTGAACAGTCGGGCGGTTCTGCAGGGACTTACTTTTTGCTGCTGCCGTCCCGAAGCCACCTCATGCGCTTCGCGGTATACTTTTCTATGTCCTTCCAAAGGCTGTGAAGCTGCTTTTTATGTGAGCAGAGTTTTTCCGTGCAGTTGCTGCATTTAAGATACAGATTGGTCTTTTCGGAGAATCGTTCAGGGTGCAGGTAGAAGGTGATCTCCCATCGCAGCAAAAGGATGACGGACATTGCCAGGAGGCTCCAGGTGTATGGTTTTCTTACAAAAAATACAGGGGTGAAGATCATGGCATAGTCCCAGTTGTAGATGCGGCATGTGGTGCAGCACTTGCTCTTAAAAAACCAGCTCTGGAAGGGGCAGAAAAACAGGATGCAGATCATGTCGCACACGGAATAGGCGCAGCTGATCAGGATCATGATGCCGTCATCAAAGATGCCGGACAGGTACAGGGCTCCGAAGACTGCATTGAAGCAGATCCAGATCAGGGCAACCAGCATGGTGGCGTTATTGTCATGGATCACGATGTCCGTCTCACCGGAGCGTATATAGTTGCGGGCAAATTGTTTCTGGCTGCCGGGACTTTCCAGACGGGAAGGAAAAAAACGCAGGATCATTTCCACGGCAAAAACCAGCCACAGGATTGCCAGAACGGCAGGCTTCTTTTCCAGAATATCCGTGACCCTGCCGCCGGATGCAATTCTGCTGCGGATGTAAAGGACCAGAACTGCCAGCAGGAGTGCCGAGCGGTAGACCAGACGGAAGTAATGGAATGTGCTGACGGCTGTGAGCCGGACTCGTTTTTTGCCTGTTCCTGCAGTCTTTTTTTCCATATATCCTCCTCTTCATCCGTCTTCAGCGGCCGGCTTTTGCCACTGACATCGGGATGAGCGCTTTCATCGGCTGGCAGCATAAGATCTTTTTCTTTCGGATTGAACTCTCCTTTCCATTATACAGCATATGAGGATCTGGCAGGAATGATTTCGGGAATTACAGTCAAGTTTAAAGTCATTACGCTTTATCATCTTTCTTCATCCTTTCCGACCATGCCGCTCACCAGGGTGTCAACACATGCTCCGCATGTGTATGAGGTGTTTTCGCGCAGGCGAAAACGGTGAAGAACCACAGGATGTCTGACACCGCCCCGCGGCAAAAACATATTGATTGACAGGCTTTAAGGCAAATGCTTATTGAGTTGCCTGAATGCCGGACAGTACATATAATAAATGAAGCATGAATAAACAGCGAGCAAGCGGCCGCAAAGACGGATATGCATGGAAAATATTCTGCATGGAAATAATCGCTAAAAATACTATTACATGGTTCTTCCCGCGTGTTTGTATTCTGAGTGTATAGACATGTCGGGAAAAATGAAAAGACGATTTTTGAAAGGAGACAGGAGAATGAAATATTGGAAAAGAACAGCAGCGTGGTTCATGGTCTTATGTCTTGTACTTGCTTCATCTGCCTGCGGTAAGTCCTCATCCAAATCGGAAGCAGATACAAATGCGGAAGCGGATGCGGCGGAACCGTCAGCAGAAACGCCGATGACAGAAGCAGCGGTGCCGACCGCGGCAGCGGCAGAAACCACTCCGGCCGAAACCGCGAAGACCGGAACGGCGGCAGTGACAGCCGGAACGGAAGCGGCAGCAGAGACCGCGGAAACCGGAGCGGCGGCAGAAACCGCGGGAACAGAAGCGGCAGCGGCGACAGCTGCCGGCACTGCGGCCGGGGCAGCTGCTGCAGAGGAGACCGCGGATCCGGAAAAGATCGACTACTCCAATGAAGAAAACTGGGCATATTTCGGGATCGGCGAGGACAAGGAAGCAGATTTGTTCCTTGTCTGCCCGACAGTGGACATGAGGGACGAGTATAATATGTCCATGGATGACGAGGAAACGAAAGGAAGCTTTTCCGGTGCTCTCAATATGGAGCGTGGCATCTATGAAGACAGCACGAGAATGTTTGCGCCCTATTACAGGCAGTCGTCTATGAAGATCTATGACCTGACTGTTGAGGAGAGGGAACCCTATCTGGAATTGGGCTACAGAGATGTGTCTGATGCATTTGCCTGGTATCTGGAGAATGAAAATGAAGGCAGACCGATTATCCTGGCAGGTTTCTCGCAGGGAGCGGATATGTGCTACCGCCTGATGCAGGAGTACTTCGGCGATGAAGAATTATCCGATCAGCTTGTAGCCGTGTATGCAATCGGATGGCCGTGCACACAGGAGATGGTGGAAAAATACCCTCAGATCGTCCCTGCGCAATCTGAGGATGATTTCGGAACAGTTGTCAGCTTTGAGTGCGAGGCACCTGAGCTTGAAGAAACCTTCATCGTCCCGGCAGGGACAAAGTCCTACTCCATTAACCCCCTGAACTGGAAAACAGATGGAACAATTGCCGACAAGTCGGAAAACATCGGCGCCTGCTTCACCAGCTACAGCGGCGAGATCAAAAGAGAAGAAGTGAACCTGTGCGGATGCTATATCGAAGATGGACGTGGGGCTTTGAAGGTTACGGACGTGACCCCGGCCGAGTTCCCTCCTATCCTGTCCATTCTGCCGGAGGGATCTTATCATCTCTATGATTACCAGTTCTTCTTTAGAAATCTGCAGGAGAACGTAGCTGTACGACTTAAAAAATATCTGGAAAGCCGGATGAAATCCGCGGCATAAATATTTCGAGGCATAAAATACCGGGACGGCGGGAGTGGGATTCAGTTTCCGCTTCCGCCGTTTTGCCTGATTTCAAATCAATGACGTCAGATCGGTTCGGTCATATCGGAACTGCCGGATCAGTGGCATTAAATCGGAACAACCGGATTAATACTGTAGATTAGTGCCATCGGAACAATGTGGTCCAAACGGGAATCAGCTGTCTCAATCCCGTGGACATAAGGGGAGTATATAATGACTGAAAAAGAGAAAATGCTGAAGGGGATTCTGTACGACGCAAATTACGATACGCTTCTGATTGAAGAACGGCGGAAGGCAAAAGCTCTGTGTCATGAATTCAACAGCCTGAGCCCTCTGGATGAAGAGAGCCACCGGAAAATCATGAAGCGGCTGCTGGGTAAAACAGGAGAAAACTGCTTTATTACAGCCCCCTTCTGGTGTGACTACGGCTATAATATTGAAATCGGAGACAACTTTTTTACAAACCATAACACTGTCATCCTGGACTGCGCGAAGACCGTTTTCGGGGATAATGTTTTTATAGGACCCGGCTGCGGTTTTTACACGGCAGGACACCCGGTGGATTTCGAGAGACGCAATCAGGGCCTTGAGTACGCCTGGCCGATCACGGTCGGAAACAATGTCTGGATCGGAGGCGGTGTTCATGTGATGCCGGGAGTCAACATTGGAAACAATGTGGTGATCGGCGGAGGCAGTGTGGTGACTAAAGATATTCCCGATGATTCGGTGGCTGCGGGAAATCCATGCAGGGTCATCCGCAAAATCACGGAAGAAGACAGAAAAAGAGTATTCATACATAAACCCTGATTCGCGTAAATAAAAACCATGATTCGCGGAAAAGGGAAATGACAGCTGCCTGAGATTATGGGCTGTCACAAAGCCGGCTGCCCTTTTTACGTGACCGGGAAAACTGCGCAATCAGCCCCGGACCGAGCAGGAAATACAAAATGACAGAAAAAGAATGGGATAAACTTCTGAAGATCAGAACGACAGGGAGAGATGATTCGCGCTCGGACCAATATCGGTATCCCTATGAGCCGACACCATATTGTGTGCTTGAGAGACTCGCGTCATCCGGTTATGTTTCAAAAAGAAATACACTGCTGGACTATGGCTGCGGGAAAGGCAGGGTCGGATTCTTTCTTTCCTGGCAGACCAGGTGCAGGAGCATCGGAATTGAATACGATGAAAGAATCTTCGTCGGATTGACCGAAAACCTGACACGGGCGGTTTCGGGCAGTCTCGTCCGGGCCTGCTGCTGTAGCGCGGAAACCTTTACTGTCCCCGCGGAGGCTGACCGCTTTTATTTTTTTAATCCTTTCTCCGTTGAAATCCTTCAAAAAGCAATGGGAAAGATCCTGCAGTCCCGGTATGAATCTCCGAGAGAAATCCTTTTATTTTTTTACTACCCCTCCGACGAATACCTTGCATGGCTTATGACGGTGGATGAATTGACATTTGTAGATGAAGTCGACTGCCGGGATCTATTTGAGGGAGAGGAAGAAAGGGAACGGATTATGATTTTCGAGATGTTCTGACATATACATGAGCAATGCCGCCTGTTCTTTGAGAGATGTTCCGGCATATGCCGGGGCAGTGGAAACCTGAACTTTGAGAGATGTTATGATACCTGACTGAGTGATGCATCATGGCTGTCTTCTTGTTCTGATGCATGCGGGTTCAGAGGATTTATTTTATTTTGCATAAATAGTATTTACAGTGACGGAGAAAAATAATGGCAGGAAAAAGAAATGTGATTCTGGGAAAATTTATCTCAAAAATACTCCGCCATCAGCCGGGACTCATCGGGATTTCCCTTGATGAACACGGATGGGCTGATGTGCAGGATTTGATTGCGGGTGTCAGGGCTGCCGGACATCCAGACTTTGATATGGCTGTGCTCGAGGAGATTGTTGAGACCAACAATAAAAAGCGCTACTCATTCAGCGATGACAAGAGGCTGATTCGGGCAAATCAGGGACATTCCATCCCTGTAGATGTCGAACTGCCTGTCACATCGCCTCCGGCCACTCTATGGCATGGCACTGCAGAACGCTTTGTTCCGTCGATTATGAAGCAGGGAATCCGGAGTATGAGCCGGCTTTACGTTCATCTCTCTCCCGATATGGAAACTGCACGAATTGTCGGGCGCCGCCACGGAAAGCCTGCATTGCTGCGCATTGATTCAGGGCAGATGGAAGCCGATGGCGCTGTCTTCTATCTCTCTGTCAATGGGGTATGGCTCACCAGAGAAGTCCCCGTGAAATACATCACTATTGAAAAACGGCCGGAGCCGTAAAAGCAGCCGGAACCGTAAAAAACGGCCGGAACCGTAAAAACAGCCGAAGCTGTAAAAAAGTTTTGTTTCCGGCCTGCCGGGTGATCGGTGATCCCTGCGGGACAAGTTGAAGCGAACAGCGGCATGCGGTATTTGGGAAGAAAGGGAACTGACGACATGGCTTATACAACTAATACCTATGGGAATCCTGATGCAGATATTTTTTTGATTCAGACCGCCGACGATCATGACATGGAGATGATCGAGAAGGAGATCTCCTATATTCGGGAGTACACGGGAAACCGGGAGTTCTGCCTCATAACAGTAAAAGTTGACGACTGGAACAAAGATCTCTCGCCCTGGCCTGCGCCGGCTGTTTTCGGAGATGAAGATTTCGGCGAAGGAGCTCCCGTGACATTGGACTTCCTGCTGAAAAATGTCCTTCTTCCGGATGATCGGGAAACTGGCGGGAGACGCAGGGTTTATTTGGGAGGTTATTCGCTTGCGGGGCTCTTCGCTCTTTGGGCAGGCTGCCAGACGGATTCTTTCACCGGTATTGCCGCTGCATCTCCGTCTATTTGGTTTCCGGGCTTTGCGGAGTATCTGAGCAATAACGCGCTGCGGACAAATGCTGTCTATCTCAGCCTTGGAGACCGGGAAGAAAAGACGCGTCATCCCCTGATGTCACAGGTTGGAAATGTGATTCGCAGCAGTTACGATTATTTAAAAGGCAGCGGAGTAGACTGTGTTCTCGAATGGAACAAAGGGAACCATTTTAAAAATCCTGATATGCGCACCGCAAAAGCTTTTGCCTGGTTAATAAACAGGGACAAAGAGTGAAAAATCGCGCCGATGCGCCGATTTTTCACTCAGGTTGTTTGTGCCGGCTTTTCCGCCGGCAGCATCTACGTGTTACGGGCAGCCTGTTGCTATTACTCAAATATCGAAGCCAGCATCCTTTCAACGGAAAACATAAGGAAAATGATAAATGCCCAGCTTCCTAAGACAGGAATGATTTTTGCATACGCCCCTTCTGACAGGAATAATATGACTAACAGTATCGTTATGTATGATGCGGCAACCTTTATCATATTAGTGGCAAGCAGTTTTACAAGAGACATAACCAGAGCACCCACGATACTGCCTCCCAGGATAAAATAAAAGACGCCGACTGACCCAATGAGTACCAGGATGGTGGTTCCGAAAGAAGTAATCCACTTTGTGAAGTCCGAAAAAGAAACAAGCTGAAGATCCAGGAACCTTAATACTATGGCGGCAATACCCGTACACAGAAAAGCGCTGACAATGTTGCAAATGGACCGTATTATGGTGTTGGCTATTCCGGACTTCTTCAGAGTTCCAGTCGCAGACTCCAGAAAAAAACTAAAAGCATCGACCAATACTCCCGTCAGCATTAGTTTGCACACATCAGAAAAATAGTCTATATTGCCAAGTGTTTTCAATCCAAGCACATACTTGGACATGTCTTTGCCCAATCCAATTGATTCTGAGAAAATCTTGAGGCAGAGGGTTCCGAATACCTTTCCGAACGGAATATATTCCAATATGGAAATCCATACATCTGCCATGTTGTCTCCGTCCAATATTGAGCTGAATATTACTCCTGAAAAAGTGATAATAAGAAAGGCAAGCAGGATTGCCGCAAACAGCCTTTTCGCATTTCTGTACATTTATTGCTCCTTTCTTCCGTATCATTCAGACACACTAGTACCAGCTGGGAATATTATATACATGAAAAAAATGTCTTTTTTCAACACAATTTTTATTCTTCATCACACAATTCCCGTGACTTCATAACAGCCGCGGGATACACGCGCAAAAGGGAAAACTTACTATCAAAAGGGAAAACATACTATCAAAAGGGAAACCTTACTATCTTACTATGTTTCACGTGAAACATTTCGTGGAACATGGCGGGAGATATCTTAATATCAGTTCCGGTCAATAATGGTAAAAGAAAAGCGGATGTCAGCGGAGTCTTAAAGAACCAACAGGGAGTAGGCGGCAGAAAACTACATCGCAGAAAAAACATCCGGTGCTTTATGAAAGAATATAAGCATACCCTGTTTATTCTTTATCGCGCAAGACTCGCGAGCGAGTCCTGAATATTTACTGCTGTTTTCTCTTGCGCTCCGTACAGTAGATGCGTCCGATTTCCGAGTAGATCATTCCGCTTTTCCCCCTGTCTGACCGCATGAGGGAAATATAATCTGCGTTCATTTGCACCGTGGGAACTTCGATGGAGGCCAGCACTGTCTCATCCCGGCAGACTGGCTTTCGCACAAGTGTGATGTGAGGGGAGAAGCGCTTTCTGTCAAAAGGTATACCAGCATCCGAAAGCGCTCTACGCAGCCGCCTGCTGTTTGAGAAAAGGGCTTCGTCTTTTTTTAATCCGATCCACCAGAGTTTTCCAAAGCTTCCGACTCCTTCCAGAGACAGAACTGCCGGTTCGGGGCGGGAAGCTTCCATCGCATCCAGTACGGCTTCGGGGTCAGAGTATTCCCCGATAAATGCCATTGTGAGATGTAAGTTTTCAACCGGAGTGTAATTGCCCCTCACCCCGCGGCTGTATAAATCCTCCTGGAGTTCGGACAGGGCATCTTTAATATCTTCGCTGAAAGTGACTGCAATAAATAATCTCATGAAGGTCTCCTGTTCCATGACAGTTCTGCGTTTTTCTATATGATCTATATGAGTTGTAGTGTGTGCGGGCAAAGGCGCAGAAGGTTTTTGACCCCATGCTGTGCATGGGCGCAGGATCCGCGGGCGAGTCTTGAATCTTTATCCCGCAATACCCGTGACTCCAATCGTTGAATACACGCGCAAACAGCGCGGCCGGTAACGGATGGCCTGTGATTGACGACATCATTATAGTTAACAACGTTACTGCCCACGTCCTCTCGAAGGCGTGGGCATGTAACGCTGCGCTCGGCGATTCCGATGCGCTTTGCGTGCGCCGAACGCCGTACAACCCGGGCTTTTCGCGAAAAAAACACTGCTTCGCATTGTCGCGAAAAAAACTCGTGTTTCAGTCGGGCTGCAACTTGTTGACATCAATAAATCAATATATAGGATATCATATTTGTGTCATTGAGGAACGGCTGTTAAAATGAAATAAATGTCAAACAGAGATGGCAAGTTATTTTCAGACCGGCACGAAATTCGAGGCGTTTTTCGCGAAAAACCCGAGTTTTACGACGAAAATCCCATCGCGCAGCGATTTGAAAAGGGATTTTCGTTCGTTACTATACACGCCATCGATAGGGCGTGTATAGTAACGATGGCATGTTATTTTCAGACCGGCATCCGGCA
>DFDT01000103.1 GCA_002368865.1 Lachnospiraceae bacterium UBA3821
GGAAATCCTTCTGATCCACGATCGTGGCAAACTGTGCGATCTCCTCTGTGGAATGTCTGAGTGTTTCCTCAAACAAAAGCGTTTCATCCTCAAATACACCGATCTTTGTGGAAGTGGAACCCGGATTAATGATCAAACTCTTGATTGACATATGACATCTCCTCTCCTTCTTTATCCCTTTCTCTCAGCCCTTTACTTCTGCATCGCATTTGCAACTGCTGCTGCCAATGCCAAAGAATTCACCTTCGTCTCAAAGCTGTCAGACCGGCTGGTCAGGATCACCGGAACTTTTGTCCCGGTCAGAATACAACCGTTCTGTCCGCCTGCCATATGCACCATTGTCTTATACACCAGATTGCCGGCGTGAATATCCGGGAACAACAGCACATCCGCATCTCCCTGAATCTTTCTGTCCATTGCCGCTTTATGTCTTGCAGCCTCCGGATCAATCGCCAGATCCATGGAAAGCGGTCCGTCCACGATACAGTCGCCCAATTCACCGGCAGCTCCCATCTTCGTCAGTTCTTCTGCCTCCACAGTCACAGGCATCTTCGGATTTACCACCTCTACTGCTGCCAATGGCGCTACCTTAGGTGTCTGCACACCACAGGCCTTACATACCGGAATCGTATTTCTGATAATGTTTGCCTTGTCCTCCAGGGTAGGATATGTCATAAAAGCAACATCCGTCAAAAAGAGCAGCCTGTCAATCCCGGGGATCTCAAACACACTCACATGAGACAACGTCCCGCCGGTACGCAGCCCCACTTCTTTATCCAGCACGCTCTTCAAGAAATTCTTTGAATCAATGATGCCTTTCATATACATATCCGCAACACCGTCATGGGCAAGTTTCACAGCCTTCAGAGAAGCCTGAATCACATCCGGCTCATTGATGATCTCATAGCCTGTCAGATCCATGTCCAAAGCAGCAGCGATCTCCTTGATCTTCGCCTCGTCACCCACCAGGATCGCATCCGCGATCCCACGCTCTTTCGCCGCTCTCACCGCCTCCAGCACAGCCTCATCCTGCGCCACGGAAACAGCCACCTTCTTCATGCCGCTCTTTCTTACTTTCTCCGCAATTTCGTCAAATCTCTTTCCCATTGTTCCTTTCCTTTCCCGATCTGTCGTTTTGCTTTTTATTATATCGTTAAAATTATAACACTTCAAAAATCATAGCACATTCACATGTAAAAATCAAGGCATAAAAGCATCGATCATGCCACATGAATGAAGCTACATGATCGATGCCGCGATCTCACCAAGAGAATCCGCACATTGATACAGATACGGTCTGACCGTTTCATCCGCAGGTGTCTGATCCGGGATCATGATCACCCGACAGCCCGCGCGCCAAGCGGACATCACGCCGTTCGGCGAATCCTCCACCGCTGTACATTCCTCCGGTTTTAATCCCATTTTTTCACAGGCATACAGATAAATGTCCGGCGACGGTTTTCCCTCCTTCACCGACGTAGCGGAGATCACTTCACTGAAAAATTCCGCCAACCCGGTCTGCGCCAGATACCGATCCGCCCGCTCTCTATCCGTGGCAGTGACCACGGCCGTGATCACACCTTTGTCCCGCAATACCGTGAGCAGCTCCTTTGCCCCCGGTTTCACCCGGATGCCGTCCCGGGCAAGGGCCTCCTCCATCAGCTCCTTACGCTTTTCCCGCACCGCATGATAATCCAATTCCTTCCCATACCATTCCCGCAGCCGCTGCGGCGCAAAAGGACGCCCCAGACTGCGCATGGACAGAGCCTGCTCATCCGTCATCGTGTATCCGAACGCCGCCAGCGCTTTCGGCCAAAACACACGATAATAGCACTCCGTGTCGATCAGAGTGCCGTCCATATCAAATAAAAAAGCCTTTAATTGTTCCATCGTTTCATCCCTGATTCCTTATTTTATGTTGATTTTATTTTCTGGATTTCATATAATGAGTGCAGAAACAGCCGACATTACACGGAGGGCAACCCTATGAGCAGATACCGACAAGTGGAATCAGAAAAAAGCCATAAGAGCTACCAGGCCAGAATCTGGTGGGCACTCTGGGGCGTTGCCATCGTTGTGCTGATCTACACTGCATGGACGCAGATCCGGGAATTCCGGCTGACCCATTACGGGCAGATGTTTGTAGGCGACTATTATATCTACAGCGGAGAGGAACTGGTAAAATATGTGGATCCACGGGATCAGCATAACTACAGTTTTAATGTGAGCGGACTGGATGCCATCCACGACGGCGACAAGATCAACATGTATTACTGGACCGAAATACACAAAGCCGAGCCGCACAGGAATCCCACCCTTTGGCTGAAAGCCTATCTCTTTTTCGGCATCGCTTTCGTGCTGATCTCCATCCGCATCCGTCGGATCTACAAAGCGCCTTATGAGATCTATGATGTCCGGGAAATCGAGCAATAGGCCTGATCACTCCGCAACAATATCCACAAACTTTGCATTCACAACTTTCGCCAGATCATTGGGATTCAGATGGATCTGTGCCCCGATCTGTCCGCCGCTGATGATGATCTTATCAAAATTTTTCGCACTCTCATGGATAAAGGTAGGGAATAATTTCTTCATACCCACCGGCGTACAGCCGCCCCGGATATATCCCGTCACCCCATTGATATCTTTTACATGGATCATTTCCACGGACTTCTCCCCGGCACACTTTGCCGCCTTTTTGAAATCCACTTCCTTGTCCACCGGCAACACAAATACATAATGCTCCCCGCTTTTTCCCACCGTCACCAGAGTCTTGAAACTAATCTCATAGGCCTGTCCAAGCTGGTCGGCAATGTGGATGCCGTCGATGAACTCCTCACAGGTATAAGTGACCACCTCATAGGGAATTTTGTTTTTATCCAAAATACGCATGGCATTGGTCTTCACTTCTTTTTCTTTCTTAGCCATTACTGTACCCTTTCTCATATCCTTCTTGTTTTCTCTGACTGCCCTGTATTACACGCTCAATTCCGACAGACATTCCTCTAGCAGGCCTTTGCACCCCGCCATCACATCACGGTAGGTATCATCAAAATTCCCGGTGTACCAAGGATCTGCAATATCGCGCTGCAGACCGGCATAGGTGCCCAGTTTGCGGATCTTGCCCTCCGGATCACCGCCGGCAATATTAATCATATTGCGGATATTAGCCCCGTCCATGCCGATCAGAAGATCATATTTGTCATAATCCGCCCGCGTCATCTGAACCGCCTGATGTGGGATCACAGGAATCCCCTCCTGACGAAGCTTATTCACCGTTCCATAGTGAGGCGGATTGCCAATCTCCTCTCGACTGGTGGCCGCAGAGGCGATCTGAAATCGGTCTGCCAGACGACGTTGCGCTACCAGATAAGTCATAATGCTCTGAGCCATTGTCGATCTGCAAATATTGCCGTGGCAAATGAATAACACTTTTATCATCGATTTTCGCTCCGTCAAATCTTCTTCATCTCCTATAACCCTTCCGTTTCAATTGCGATTACTTCCTGCTCCGGTTCACGCATGTCATGTATTCGCGGCAAATACGTCATTCATCACCGGAATGCCTATGAATCGCCACAGATGATGTAACTCAAATGAATGGAACCATATAAACCGGAATATAGTGAATCCCATTTTCCCACTTATAATCTTTCGTATGGACTACATATTTATCCCTTATGCGTCTACTGAACTTATCACAAAAAACATCCAATGATTTATGACTTCTGTATTTTCCGGACTTCACCTCTATAGGACATACCTTATCCCCTACTGAAGTTATAAAGTCGATTTCATATAAATGATTCGACGTATCACTTTCCATCGTAAAGTAGAAAAGATTGTTCCCTTTCGCAATAAGCATCTGGGGGACAGCGTTTTCATAGACGTATCCCAGATTTGCTTCCAATTTATCTGATAACAGTTTATTGTAAATTACATTCTCAGTATAATGTTTATCCTTGAATGCAAGCGTCACAAATATACCGGTATCAGCCGTAAATAACTTATATCGTCCCGCGTCCTTTTCTAACGCCATTCCCACTCCGGGGTTATTTGCATGATAAGCAATATTAACCGTATATGAGCTTAACATATCTGGCAACAATTCACGCACCTGTTCCGAACGCGTCCCCTCTCTCGCATATGATAATACATATCTTGACGCATTACTACTGAGACTGGCAGGTATGGCATCAAATATGTCCCCCGCCAAACCTGTATTATCAATTTTTGAATAATCCTCTTCATATAGATCCACTATTTCTCTTTTTGTTGTGTCAACAGCCTGCAAATTATTTAGCTTCAAATAGGTTTCTATAGCCTGTGGCATTCCCCCAATAAGCATATACAACCTAAAAATCCTCATAAGATTTCTATGCATTGCATTACCAGCCGGTTTCTTTTTTTTCAAAAGCATTTTGATAGTTTCAGCAGTAATTTCGTCACCAATCGCCCATAAAAACTCCTCAAAGTCCATCGGATACATGGATATCTTATGTTCTTCACTTGGTATCAAAATATCCTTGGTATTCTTTTTTATAGATATAAGCGAGCCCGTTTCAATATATTTATATCTGCCATCTGCCACAAGATACTTAATGGCCTGTCTGGCTTGGGGCAGCAGCTGAACTTCGTCAAATATAATCACCGACTCTTGTACAAACAACCGAGTTCCTGTTAATTGTTGCAATTGTAAAAAGAAAAAGTCCAAATCATAGGTATCTTCAAATAATTCTTTGATTGCCTTGCTGGCATGAGCAAAATCAAGCAAAATATATGATTTAAACTCTTTTCGGGCAAATTCCTCTACTATTGTAGATTTACCGACGCGCCTTGCTCCTTTTATAAGCAACGCATATTTATCACTCAACTTCTCTTTCCACTCAAGAATTTCATCATATATTTTCCTTTTGAATATAGGCTTTCCCATATAACAGACCACCTTTCAGTAAAAAGTATAACGCAAATCCACACACTTGTAAATCAGCATTTGCGCAAATCCCCGTTCGCATAATATATTATATCGCTCAAATCCCCATTTATTCAATTTGAAATTCCGCGGAAATCCCCACTAAATTAAGTATAAGTTAATAAGTTTAATCACAAAAGGAGAAGTCCAGACAGGCTTCTCCTTTCGACCATAATCGTCGGCTCTGAAATCCAGCCGTGGCACACAAATAGGATTTTAATCATTGTTGTGAATTTCCCCCGTTATCTCCTGTGGCTTCGGTACTCTCCTCTGTTTCTTCAGGGAACTGAAATTCCACATACCTGTAATCAGAATTGGCATAAATTTCCTGCCGAATGAGCTGATCATAGTCAGAGAAACCGTGCAGAAACTGATTCGCCACAAGCTCGCTGTTATAGGAAAGCGGATGGGGCGAATAATCCGTCCGGATGGTACCGTCCGAATCTTTGGAGAGATTGTAAAGGCATGTGCCATCATACATGACATATTGATCCGTGCGGTCATCAAATACTTTGTCCCAGTGCACCTTGTAAATACTGATCAGTATATTATGGCGTGAATTACTTTCGTCCTTCGCAACAAGAAGATAGCTTGTCAGATATTCCGGCTCCTCGTTCCATACCCAATTGGTATAATAAAGATTACTGTTTTTCTCCAATTGGCTTCGAAGGGCGGCCTTTGCATTATCCACAAAAAATCCGTCGGCCAGAAGATCTTCCGGCGTGATATCAAATGCCGCCAGCTTTGCCGCTTCCGCTTTTTCCGCCTCCGCTCTTGATTCTTCCGCTTTACTCTCCTGTTCTTCTTTCAGGCGCTTTGCCGTTTCCTCTTCTTCCCTGGCCTTTGCTTCCCGCTCCTCCTGCCTTTTTTGATATTGGGCATAAGAGTTGCTCGTACTTTTCCTGGCCCTGATCACAACGCCAAGAACTGCAATGTTTATGATAATGAACATTATTACGAAATATCCAACTATTATACCGATTGCCTTCCCGGTCCCGGGCTTCATCTGCTGTGTTCTCTGAACGTTATTTCCCTTTGCTTGCTCCCGCTCAAACTGCATTTTTTCGCGCTGGGAATCCAACCGGATCTTCTGGTATTCCACATCCTCTTTGTCATAGTCGGCAAGGAAAGAGGTTCCGCAGCTTTCGCACAGAAACTTCCCCTCTCCCACCTGCCGCACAGCGCCATTACAATTCGGGCATCTCATACTTACTAATTGCATTTTCTCCCCATCTCTTTCTACAGGTGATCACCCGCCTATAATTTCTTCTCAATCTCCTCGATCACCGTCTTCAGTGCTTTCAGTCTCGCATAATGCTTATCGTTGGACTCCAGAATATGCCAAGGTGCAAACACTGTACTGGTCTTCTGGATCATCTCATCCACCGCTACTTCATAGGCATCCCACTTCTCCCGGTTGCGCCAATCCTCATCGGTGATCTTCCACTGCT
>DFDT01000025.1 GCA_002368865.1 Lachnospiraceae bacterium UBA3821
AGCTGAAAATGGGACTCGAACCCACGACCCCTTCATTACGAGTGAAGTGCTCTACCAACTGAGCTATTTCAGCATCTGGCGCGTCGAAACGCAACCAACATGATATATTATAAATGGTGTTTTGAATTTTTGCAATAGAGAATTTGGCTTTTGCGCAAGTTTTTACACAAGTTTTTCGTACAGTCGATCATTCCGAACGCATATGCACATCCAGCTGATTGTAAGGGATTTCGATTCCCGCCTCATCCAGCGTATATTTGCACTGTTCCGTGATCCGCCACATTCCTGCCCAGTAGTCCTCGTTCTTCAGCCAAAATCGCACAATCAAGTCAATTCCGGATTCTCCCAACCGGTCCACAAATACGACCATCTCCTTATTTTTCATGACCTTTTCATCATCGTGCAGCATCTGGGTAAGCACTTCTTTGGCCTTCCGGATATCCACACCATAAGATATACTCACAGGCACATCAATCCTCCGGAATTTTCTCGCCGTAACATTGACAATATTGGTATTGGCAAGGCTGCCGTTGGGCAGGATCACCTCTTTATTGTCAAAAGTCGCCAGCTTGGTATAAAAAATCTGGATCTCTATGACGGTTCCCTCTTTGCCGGAAGTGCCTTCCACAATATAATCTCCCACCTTAAACGGCTTCAGTAGCAGGATCAACACGCCGCCCGCCATATTTGACAGGCTGCCCTGAACCGCCAGACCGATGGCAACGCCTGCACTTCCCAAAAGGGCGACGATACTCGCCGTATCTACCCCAAAGGAAGCCGCAAGCATAAACACAAGCACAATGTACATTGCCGCTTTAAAAAACGAATTGACAAACTGAGAAACACCTACATCTGCCTTGGCTTTCTCCATGGCCTTCTGGATCACCCGAAGTAAGATCTTTATGATCCTCGTTCCGATCCAAAAACAGATCAATGCAAATAAAACCCTGCCTCCAAGATTCAGCGTTTTTTCCCCAAACCGTTCCAATGACTTTTCCCAAAAACTCGGCTGAAGGTATGCCGGATCGATATAGTTCGTTGCATTACTCATATGCTTACTCCATCATTTTTATGAATTTCATTCTACAATACAACTTCTTAGAGGATCACGGATAATACTCAATCCCGGAAATCTCCAGTGCATCTGTATCCCGTGCATGACCTGTGGTAAAGGTTTCGATCAGAATATCATCATAGGTGCACAGAAGAAACCGCCTTGATCTCTTATCCCCTTCCGTATAGCGAAAAACTTTGTCAGACGAAACACCGTCTAAAAGATTCTGATACATATCAGGGAAATCTATTTGAGAAATCGGTGCATCGCTGTAGTTCATCTCTTCATGATGCTCATCGAGTCCCTTAATAAACAGCATCGGGTGCTGCCTTCCATAATATACATCTCCGTCTTCCTCATTATAACCATGGTCCGATGTGATAATCAGAATGGTATTGTCGTATACACCAAGCCTTTTCAGTTCATCAATATAAGCGCTGATGATCGTATTGCTCGCCCCTACATTTTCGTAATAGGATGTCTCCACACCATACTCATAGGTCAGATCCATGTGATACCAAATTGGCAGATGCGCACCCTCCAGGTGAATGATCTTAAAACATTTTTGATCTATAACATTTTTAGCTACACTTTCATCAAGCAGATCATGATAAAAATAAAGATTACTGTCATAAAACGGTACTTTCGCATATCCGTCCTTATTTTCACCGGTCTGTGCAAATTCCCACGGAAAGATCTGGCTATAGCGTTTTAATATATAGGGTGCATATTTGAATCCCACAAGCCGCAGCCAAAGCTTGCAAAAACCTATGTTGGATTTGATCTTTCCATTTTCCGGCGCCACATTGTCATACAAATTCATATCATAATAGCGTGCCGGGATTTCATCGGTATAGAGATCCAACTTATAGTCTTCGCTCTTAAGTCTTCTTACAAGCGCATTTTTTGTGAAACTCCTACCTGCGAACTCGTCATATTCCTCGCTGTACTCATACCATTCTCCTGCCAGCATAAAAGGAAGTGCCATCTGCGTATAGGCATAGGAACTCAACACATTGGTGTAGTCAGTAAAATCCGACAGATCTTTTTTGAACCGGGGATAATCCTCCAGCACTCTTTCCTCCGTATCGCCATCAACAGCATCCATGACCAAAATAACAAAATTCTGTTCTTGGGAATACTCCCACAGGTCCTTTAAATTTGTGGATTGGCGAATATGTCTGGAAAACCCGTCATTCTGTATTCCAAGCAACACTGCCGACAACATCAAAAAAGCAATACTCAGGATTCCAATATAACGCAAGCTCTTGCCAAGTACTCTTTTTTTCTGCAGAATGCAAGCTACTGATATTCCTAAAATCAGAGATACGATCCATAAAATATTACTCTCCACAATCTGCCTCTGATACAACGACCAGTCAACATATCCCCCTGAAACCATAGGAAGATCTCTGATCATAAAATTCCCCTGAATATAGAATGCCGCAAATACTCCCAAAATGCCCCCGCATATAACAGCCCTGATCTGCGGAAATTTTTTAAAAATAGTCAGGATCAAAAAGATCAGAATACCTCCGGCTATGCAGATCACCGCAAACATACCGAGGCATCTGGGAAGCATCGTATAAAAGTCGAACCAATATTCATTTTTGTCCATGAAATACAGGGAAGACGGTTCAAAAATAGTCAGCATGAAACATAGTGCCGTCCAGACCCATAATATATTCGCGTTATCATTTCTTTTCATCACTTTTTACTGCTGCGCTCTTAGAGGATTTCGCCTTTGTTTTCTTTAACGGCGTATTCTTGCGGATTCTCTCCTCGATCACTTTTACCAGCTCTTCCTCCGTATAAGGATCAAACCGCAAAATACTCAAAGACTGCGGCGCCAGCTTCACGGTGATGGATTGTCTTCTGTCATCCCACTCCGTATCGGTAGCTGCTTTGGTACGGCTGTTCAGCACACCGCTTCCGCCGTACTTCTTGTCATCCGTATTAAAGATCTCCTTATACTTGCCTTCATACGGAACACCCGTGGTGATATCCTGCTCCACACCGGAGAAGTTGGCCACAACGATCAACATGTCCTCCGGATCATCCGTCTTGCGCACATAAGACAGATAACACTCATTGGCGGAAATATTATTGATCCACTGGAATCCGTCCGCACTGTCATCCATCTTATATAAAGCAGGCAATGTGCGATAAAGATGGTTCAGATCTCTGACAAGATCAGCCACTCCCGCATGTTCGGGATACTGCAGCAGATCCCACTGCGTTGTACGCTTCTCATTCCACTCGTCAAACTCACCGATATCCTGCCCCATAAAGAGCATCTTCTTGCCCGGATGCGTCATCATATAGGCATAGGTCAGACGCAATGCCGCAAATTTCTGCTCCCGCTCTCCGGGCATCTTGCCGATCATGGAAGACTTTCCGTGTACCACCTCGTCATGAGAAAAGGTCAGTACAAACTTCTCACTGTAGGCGTAGATCATGCTGAAGGTCAGCTCTCCATGATGATGGCTTCTGAAGTAGGGATCATACTTGATATAATCCAGATAATCATTCATAAAGCCCATATTCCACTTCAGATCAAAGCCCAGTCCGTCGTCCTCCAGATCTCCCGTCACCTTCGGGAATGCAGTGCTCTCCTCCGCGATCGTCAATACCCCCGGATTCCGCTTCTTCATCACGGAATTCAAATGTTTGATCATCTCAATGGCTTCCAGATTCTCCTTGCCGCCATACATATTGGGAATCCATTCGCCGTCTTTTCTGCCATAGTCCAGATACAGCATACTTGCAACCGCATCCATACGGATTCCATCCGCATGGTATTTTTCCACCCAGAACAGCGCGTTTGCGATCAGGTAATTGCTTACCTCAGGACGTCCGTAATTATAGATCAGCGTACCCCAATCAGGATGCACACCCTTTCTGGGATCCATATGCTCATAGAGGCATGTCCCGTCAAAATATCCCAATCCCTGTCCGTCCTTCGGGAAATGAGCCGGTACCCAGTCCAGGATCACACCGATCCCCGCCTTGTGCAGTTCATTCACAAAATACATGAAATCCTGCGGCGTTCCATAGCGTGAAGTAGGCGCATAATACCCAATCACCTGATATCCCCAGGATTCATCATAAGGATGCTCCATCACAGGCATCAGTTCCACATGGGTATAATTCATCTTTTTCACATATTTGATCACTTCAGGCGCAATCTCGCGATAATTGGCAAAGGTTTCGTTCTCCCCCGGCTTTACAAAAGAACCCAGATACAACTCAAAAATGCTGATCGGTGCATTCCCGGTCTGAAAACTTTCCCGCTTGGAAATAAAAGCTGCATCCTCCCATTTGAAGCCGCTAAGGTCCGTTACAACGGAAGCCGTATCCGGGCGAAGCTGTGCCGCATTTCCATAGGGATCCGCCTTCAGATAGGTGGTATCGCCCTTTAATTTCAGTTCAAATTTGTAATTTTCACCCACCTTGATCCCGGGTACAAACAACTCAAAAATACCCGAATCCTCCAATCTGCGCATTTGATGCGCTCTGCCATCCCAGCCGTTAAAATCTCCCACTACGCTGATCCGCATGGCAGAAGGCGCCCAGACGGCAAACAGAACGCCATCTTCGCCATCCAGCTTCATGGGATGCGCGCCCAGCTTTTCATAGACGGTATAATGAATTCCGTTGCGGAATTTCTCCATGTCATCCTCGCCGATCACCGGTGCAAAACGATACGGGTCTCCAAACTCCTTTTCGCTGCCGTCTTCATATTCCACCAGATAGCTGTAAACCGGTAATTTTTTGGCCGGGATCAAAGCCGCAAAATAGCCGTCTTCATCGGCCATTTCCATGGCATAATCCTTCTTCCAGAATCCTTCCTGCGTAGCCCCGGTTCCTTCCCCTTTCCAGATGATCGACACATATTTTGCCTCCGGAAAATACGCCTGCAAAAGGACCTGGCTGCCGGACTTATGCGGTCCCAAAAGCGCATGGGGATTGTCGCTCTCCGCATAGATAATTTCCTCGATCATAGGCCAGTTCATCAGCTTGTACAATTTCTTTGTCATGGTTCATCCCTCTCTATCCACTCTTTATTGATTATAATTCATGCAAAAACAATCCGCTTCGAAGCTTCGGTTCAAACCAGGTTGACTTCGGCGGCATCAGTCTCTGGGCATCCGCCACTGCAAACAACTCTCCGATGGAGGTCGGATACATGGAAAATGCCACCTGCATCTCGGGCTGCCCTCCGGGTTCCTTCGGCGAGCATCTGCGCTCCAGCTCTTTCAGACCTCTGATCCCGCCCACAAAATCGATCCGCTTGTCTGTCTTGGGATCACCGATTCCCAGGACCGGTCCCAATAAATGATCCTGCAAAATAGAAACATCCAATCCGGCAACCGCATCCTCACTGCAAATCTCAGGCTTTGCCTGCAGTCGGTACCAGCTTCCGCCCAGGTACATACCGAATTCGCCCTTTTTCACGGGCGCATAGCCTTTGCCCTTGCGCTCTGCAGACTGCTTTTCAACCGTAAATTTCTCCTGTATTTTCTCCAGGAATGCTTCTGTTGAAAGCCCGTTCAGATCCTTTACCACTCTGTTATAATCCAGTATCTTCAACTCTTCATCCGGGAACAGCACGGACAGGAAATAATTAAATTCCTCCGTCCCATCATAATCCGGATGTTCTGCCCGGCGCTTTAAACCAACCTTCACCGCAGATGCGCAGCGATGATGTCCGTCCGCAATATAAATCTCCGAGATCTGTGCAAAGGTTTCCCGGATTGTCTTGATATCCTCCCCGGAATCCACCAGCCATACTCTGTGACCGATACCGTCTTCCGAAATAAAATCGTACAATGCGGTTTCTTTTTTGATCTTCTCTGTCACTTCCCGCAAAGTGGGATTTGCCCGATAAGCCAAAAAGATCGGCCCCGTCTGCATATTGCAGATATCCACGTGGTTGATGCGATCCTGCTCCTTATCCGCTCTGGTATTTTCGTGCTTTTTGATCCGATTTTCCAGGTAGTCGTCTATGGACGCACACGCCACAATCCCGGTCTGGCTTCTTCCGTCCATCGTCTGCTCATAGAGGTAATAGCAGGGCTGCTCCTCCTGCACGAATCTTCCCTCGGCGATCTGCTCCTGCAGCATATCATGTGCCTTCGCATAAACCTTGGGCGCATAGGTATCCACCTCGGGACCGAACTGTGTCTCCGCCCTGTCTATCGCCAGGAAGGAATAAGGATTCTCCGCTACAACCGCAGCGGCTTCCTGTCTGTTATACACATCATAAGGCAGCGCAGCAATTTTTCCCTCCAATCCCTTTGCCGGTCTGAAGGCACGAAATGGTCTGATAATTGCCATATTATTGTCCTTTCTGTTATATAATTATATTAAATTCAAAAAATTTCCTTTTTATATTCTACCAAAAAAAACTATACATAACAAGCGTCCGGTGGTAAAATATCTAAAAGAATTTGATCTGGGACAAAAAGTGATGAGAAGTGAGGTAGAAAGAAAAATGACAGACGAAAACAGAGCGATCTTAAAGCGGATCAACGATTACAGCGAGAAAGTTTTATTTGATATTGACCCCCAAAAAGTTCCGGTTTCCCAACAGCTTGAGAAGCTTCGCCCGATCTTTGAGGAAATTGCCGCAGAAAAAAACATGTCTTTACAGGATGTCTTTATCTTATACATGGATATTCAAAGTGAGGCAACCTGTGCTTCCGAGGCAAAACTGCAGGAGGATTTAAAAGATATCAACAACGGCAATGACGATATGCCGCTCTTATATCACTGACAGACCGACGCGCCAGGACAAACAACTAAAAAGCAACTAAAAAAGGGCTGTCGACCGGCAGATAATATCCGGTGCGACAGCCCTTTTACTCATTTACTTTTTTCAGTCCTTGCTCTCCAGGAACTTATAGCAGAACGCTGCCAGAGCCGCACCCACAAGCGGTCCAATGATAAATACATACAGCTGACCGATGGGAGCTGTATTTCCGCCGATGGCCGCGATCAGTGCAGGGCCGAAAGAACGGGCAGGATTTACGCTGGTTCCAGTCAGGCCGATGCCGATGATATGGATTGCCACCAGGGTCAGACCAATGATCAAACCGCCGAAGGAGCCATGATTCTGGTTCTTGGAAGTGACACCCAGGATCAGGATCACAAACAGGAACGTCAGAATAATCTCAACCAGAATGCCTGCAGCTGCGCTTCCGTTCACGCCGGCCAATCCATTGCTTCCCAGTCCGCCGGTCATATCGGTCACATTCCCCATGGAAAAGATGCCGGACAAAACCGCGGAACCAACCGTAGCGCCCAACACCTGAGCCAACACATAACCCACAAAGTCCTGTACACTCATACCGCCACTGATCAGCACGCCCAAAGAAACCGCAGGATTCACATGTCCGCCGGAAATATTGCCCACACCGTAAGCCATTGCCACAATTGCAAGGCCAAACGCAAACGCAGTCAGAATATACCCGCCTCCGTTTGCCGCGTCACATCCCACCAGCATCGCAGTACCACAGCCAATAAAAACCAGTGTAAAAGTACCGATAAATTCCGCAATATACTTCTTCATTTTGCATACCTCCCTAAACATAATTGTTTTTTATCTGGTCCACCCTGTTACTTTACAATTCTTACCCGGAACACACCGTCGATTGCAGCCAATGCCTTCACCGTATCCTCGGTTACCGGCTCCTCCACATCGATCAGGGTGTAAGCAAACTCGCCTCTGGATTTGTTGGTCATATCGGAGATATTGACGCCCTTCTGTCCAAATTCCGCTGTGAACTTCGTGATCATGTTGGCAATATTCTTGTGGAAGATCGCCACACGTCCGGCTTTTGTGCACACACCCATATCGCATGCAGGGTAGTTCACACTGTTCTTGATATTGCCGTTCTCCAGATAATCCATCATCTCCTGCACAGCCATCACAGCACAGTTATCCTCGCTCTCCTCGGTGCTTGCACCCAGATGAGGGATCACGATGCAGCCTTTCTTGCCTGCGGTGGTCGGATTCGGGAAATCCGATACATAGCGCGCTACCTTGCCGCTCTCCAAAGCAGCCAGCACATCCGCTTCCTTTGCCAACAGATCTCTTGCAAAGTTCAGGATGATCACGCCGTCCTTCATCTTGGCAATCGCATCTTTGTCGATCATACCCTTTGTGGAATCCAAAAGCGGTACATGTACGGTGATGTAATCACACTGCGCATAAATATCGTCTACATTTGTGGTCACGCTCACATGGCGGCTCAGAGAAAGTGCGGCATTTACGGAAAGATACGGATCGTAACCCAGCACCTCCATTCCGAGTGCAATCGCTGCATTTGCAACCTTTGCACCGATGGCGCCCAGACCGATCACGCCAAGCTTTTTGCCCATGATCTCAGAACCTGCAAAGTTCTTCTTTTCTTTCTCAGCAGTCTTGGCAATATTCTCATCACCCGCATTGGCCTTAACCCACTCGATCCCGCCGACTACATCTCTGGAAGCCAACAGCAATCCTGCCAGCACAAGCTCTTTCACGCCGTTTGCATTGGCACCGGGCGTATTGAAAACAACAATCCCCTTCTCTGCACATTTGTCCAACGGAATATTATTGGTACCTGCGCCGGCTCTGGCTACCGCCAACAGCTTGTCGGACAGCTCCATGTCATGCATAGCGGCGCTTCTCACCAGAATGCCTTCTGCATCATTTACATTATCTGTGATCTTATAATCCGCTGTCAGATTCTTCAGACCGATCTGAGAGATCGGATTTAAACAATTTAACTGAAACATTTCAAACGTCTCCTCTTCTTTTTATTGATAAAGCTTTATGCGTTCTCTGCCTCGAACTTCCTCATGAACGCAACCAGCTTCTCCACGCCCTCGATCGGCATTGCATTGTAGATACTTGCACGCATACCGCCTACGGTTCTGTGTCCTTTCAGATTCACAAATCCGGCAGCTGTTGCCTCTTTTACAAACTTTGCATCCAGTTCTTCGTTGCCGGTCACGAACGGTACGTTCATCAGAGAACGGTCCTCTTTGCGCACAGTTCCCTTGAAGAGCTTGCTCTCGTCCAGGAAGTCATACAGAATCTTTGCCTTCTTCTCATTGTGCTCCTTCATCGCCTGCAGACCACCCATCTTCTTGATCCACTTGAACACCTTGCCGCAGATATAAATGCCAT
>DFDT01000071.1 GCA_002368865.1 Lachnospiraceae bacterium UBA3821
CCCCGCCCGATCATGCACCGGGCAAGATCTTCAAATATGATACTTCCTCCGCCCACACCATGGCGGCGCTGGTAAAAAAACTGACCGACAAGGGCGTACTGGATTATCTGCGGGATGTGTATCTTGACCGCATCGGTTTCTCTCAGGATGCCTTCGTCTTAAAAGATCCCTTCGGTTCCGAGATCGGCGGTTCCGGCATGGTTGCTTATCCAAACGACCTGCTCGTCACCGCAAAGCTTCTGCTCTCTCTGTATAAGGGAACCTGGGAGAAGGATTATCCGAATCTGGAAGACTGTGCCGACAGCATTTATGACCGCTCCTTCTGGGAACGTTATGCAGCTTATATTCGCGAAGCAATGACCTATCACACCTCCAACCGGCACGACGCCAAGACCCTTGATGAAGGTCAGGGATACGGCTACCAGTTCTGGATGCTGCAGGACGGCGGCATCATGATGTACGGCATGGGTGGACAATACCTGGCAATCTATCCCGACATTGACCTGATCTTCATTACCACCGCGGATACCCAGTCCATTCAGGGCGGTACCCAGTATATTCTGGATGAGTTCCATCGGATTGCCGTAGAGCTGGGTGCTTCCAAGTCTCCCGCCTGCGACGGCTCAGCTGACCGGTGCACTTACTCAGATGCACCTGTACCGCTCCGCGCCAACGGTGCCGGGTTCAAGTCCTTCCAGCTGACGCAAAAGGAGTTGATCCTTGTCGGCGCAGAACACACCTTCCACATTCCTTATGCACTGGATGCTTATGTGGAATGCAGGGATCCCAAATATCAGCAGATGCTGTTTACCAAGGGATTTCCTCAGGCTGACGGCAGCATGTATCTGCACACCCAGATCCTGGACGACTATGTGGGCGCCATTCATTTTGTCATAAAAGACAACATGATCTACATGCGCAAGGTGGAAGAAAGCCTGTATAAAGAATTCAACGGTTTCTTCACCGGCGAATAAAAAGAATTGCAAAAGGGGAATGTACCCATCCGGTACGCTCCCCTTTGTCTTTGTGCTATTCTATTTTCCTAACCGGACCTCTTATCTCACATTATCATTGACCGAACACTTTTCCAGCGTAACGGAATAATCCGAAAACTTCGTGTAGCTGTTATTGGAAAAATCGCAATTTCGGAATGTCACATCTCCGTATTCTTCACCAAGCCATACAAAGATGCCCTCGGAATTCTGAGAAGACACATTGTCATGGATCTTACAATCCTCAAACACCACACCGTACACGCTCCACAGATCAAACATAGCCATATCCTCGGAATCCCGCATCTCACAGTTCTTGAAAAGCGCATCGTTTATGTTTGACAGGGAAACCAGACCGTAGGTACACTCATAGATCTCCGTATCGGTAACGTTCATAAAGGAGCAGCTGTTTGCCTGCACGCCATAAGTACCGCTGCCGTACAGTTTGCAGTTTTCAATCGTAATACCGCCGACTCCGTTATAATCCAGCACACTTCCCGAGCAATAGCCGGGCTCCACATCATGTCCCACTGTCAGTCCGCGCAGCGTCACATTATTGCTGTATTCAAAAGCGAGCACCGGTATGTACGGGTCTGCAACACAGATGAGCACCTCCGCCCCGTCTTTCGCCTCAAGGCACAGATTGGATGCCGTGATATGATACTCGCCATATTCCATGTTCACATAAGGATTGTTCAATTTCTCAAACGAAATATCCGTAAAATCATAGGTTCCCGCTTCCAAAATTATCTTCGTGTTATTAGCGATGTTCTTCAGCAGATCCTGTGCATCGGATACCGTGACCGTCTTAAAATAGCGCAGTTCCTCCGGATTCTCCAATCTCGGGGAATCCTTTCTCAGATAGACAGACCGGGTCTCATTCCTGTAATAATAGTAGTCCTCACTCATCTCATCCGGATCTGTCTCATAAGCTTCATATCTGACCAGCGTATCCGCATCCGTCAGTGTGATGATTTTCTCCTCATCATCGTCAAACGGCATGGAAAGCGCATAGCTCCAGTCCGAATTTTCACACCCCTCATAGGCAGGTTCCGGTCGATAGATCAATTCATTTCCGTAAAACCTGTCCACTCCCATTTCGTAGGTGTTTTTGTAATCCGCAACCAGCTTCTCTCCATCCTTGCGGATTCGAAGTTCCGATTCCGGCGCATAATAGTCATCACACATGGTGACATATTCATAGGGCTCTTCCTCTTCATACACACTGCGGTGAATCTGATATACCATCACCCATTCGCCCAAAATGCCGTCAGTATTTGCAGGTGCGCCGTCATTTTCCGATGTACCGACAGTCTTCTCCGCCGTCTCGCCGCTCTCCTGCACCGTACTTTCTGAAACGCCCTGCGACACATTTCCCACAGGCTCTCCCGCAACACCGCAGGCCGCAAACTGCAGTACCATGATTCCCACTGTCGCATACGATAATATTCTCTTGAAATGCGTCAAAGTATTTATCCCCCTCCGTATGTATCCTTAACCTTGCATTCCTGCAGACTGTCTGATCATATCCTCTACCACAATGTCATAGATCTCGCCCACCGAACTGCAATACTCTAAGACCTTCCACGGCTCATTAGTATGAAAATGGATCTTTACCAGTTCCTCATCCCCTGCTGCGATCAGGGAATTGCCCTCTATATGTCCTCTGATATAGTCCGCGATCTCGTCCTCATCCAGATCCTCGTCCCTGCGGTCTATGAGAAGCTGTGTATCATAGCGATACGCAAACTGATCGTCCTCTGCATCAATACTTTGAATCGGTTCCATTTATGAATCCTCCTTATCAGCTTATTTTTATAAATATATCATGTAACTTCCGGCATGTAAAGTGGATTACGCTGCCAGCTCCGTCGCCCGCTTCAGCGCCTCATCGATATGGGAGCAGAAATTCTCCGCACCCACCTTCTCTACAAATCCGGCTTTTTTCATCACCTTCATAGGCTGCTCGTTCACATGGGATAATACCAGCTGGATATTCAATTTCTTACAGGATTCCAGAAGCTGCTCCAGATTGTGCATCGCTGTCGCATCAATGGCGCTCACGCTTCTCATGCGCAGCACCAGACAGTTCACCTTCTCATCCAGAGAGATCTTCAATATCTTGTCAGCCGCACCGAAAAACAGCGGTCCGCTGATCTCATACACCAGCGTATGCTCCGGCACCTTACGCAAGGAGATGCTGTCCACGTCATTCTCATCATCCTCCACATACTTCCAGCCCTCCACTTCCGTCACATCGCTCATGCGCTTCATAAACAGGATCGCCGCCAGCACAATGCCCACCTCGATGGCAATCACCAGATCAAAGATCACCGTCAGTCCAAAGGTCAGCACCAATACCAGAATATCACTCTTCGGCGCCGTCTTGCACAGATTCAGGAATTTCCGCCACTCCGACATATTATAAGCCACCATGAACAGAATGGCTGCAATAGCGGGCATGGGAATCAGCGCCGCATAAGGCATCAATATCACCAAAATTAACAATAAGGTTACCGCATGCACCATACCGGCAATCGGAGTACGCCCGCCGTTTTTGATATTGGCCGCCGTTCTCGCGATGGCGCCTGTGGCCGGGATTCCGCCGAACAATGCCGATGCGATATTTCCCGCTCCCTGTGCGATCAGTTCCATATTGGAGCGATGCCTGGAGTTGATCATACTGTCCGCCACCACGCAGGAAAGCAATGATTCAATCGCCGCCAGGATTGCGATCGTAAAGGCATCCGGCAGCACGGTCCGCACCAGCTTCACACTGATCGCGGGCATGGAAAATGCCGGCAGCTTATTGGAAATCTCATACAGGTCCCCGATGGTATTCACCTGCATATGAAATCCCTTCACCATGGCAATGCTCACGATCACCGCGATCAAAGAAGGCGGAATCTTCTTGAAAAATCCCGGCAGATAATTCCATCCGATCAGGATCACCATGCATACCACGCCCACAATGACAGCCTGATAATTGATGGTAGGCCAAAAGATGATCACAGCCTTCAGTTTATCGATCGTTTCAATCAACGGTTCCTCACTTATGATCTTAAGCCCTAAAAAATCCTTAATCTGTCCCACAAAAATTGTAACTGCAATCCCCGTGGTAAACCCGGTCGTGATCGTATAGGGAATAAACTTGATCAGATTACCCATGCGGAATAATCCCATCAGTACCAGCAGAATTCCCGCCATGACCGTCGCCAACGCCAGACCTTCCATTCCATTCTCTGCCACAATCCCTGCCACGATGGTCGCAAACGCCGCTGTGGGTCCCGCGATCTGTACGCGGCTTCCACCCAAAAATGAGATCACAAATCCAGCCACGATTGCCGTATAAATGCCCTTCTCCGGCGTTACACCGGAGGCTAACGCCAACGCAATCGACAACGGCAGGGCAATGATCGCCACAATGATCCCCGCCACAATATCCTTGACCAATTGCTCTTTCGTGTACCCTTTCATGACTGAAAATAGCTTCGGTTTTAACTTATCCATTGTATTTTACTCCTTCCCTTTCCCATAATACTCCTCAAGTCTCGGTCTCGCTTTCTCATAAGCGGATCTGAGTCCCGGATCAAACTGCGTCCCCATGCCTTCCATGATGATGCGATCTGCCTTTTCAAAATCAAAGGCTTCCTTGTAAACACGCTTACTCACAAGTGCGTCATATACATCCGCTATCGCCATGATCCTTGCCTCTATCGGAATCTGCTCTCCCTTGAGCCCTTCCGGATATCCGGAGCCGTCCCACCTCTCATGATGATAATGAGCCACATTCTCCGCCACCGTTTTAAAGGACTCATCATCCGTATGGAGGAGTATCTCATGTATGACTCTTGCCCCCTCCGCCGCATGCTGCTTCATTTTCTCATATTCTTCGTCCGTAAACCTCCCCGGCTTCCGGAGCACGGCATCATCCACAGCGATCTTACCCAGATCATGCATCGGAGCTGCTTTGATCACATCCTTACAGAATTCCGGAGACAACGCAAGTACACCCTCTTTTGTGATCTCATCTATGAGGATCCGGACGCCCTCGCTTGTCCGCTTGATATGTCCGCCGGTAGAATTGTCCCTGCTTTCAACCATCATCGCGAGACTCATGATCAGGTTATCATGCATTTCAACAATATACCGGGTTTTCTCCTCCACATCATTCTGCAGTTTTTCATTATAGGTATCTATCAGCTGAATGTATTTCCTGTTTGCCGTATCATCCATGAAAGTTACAATGTATCCCCGCCTGCGGTTCCCGACATAAAGGAAATTAACTGTCACATTGTAAATCCTTTCTTCACAAGCAACGTTGTCCAGACTGTGCACCGTATATATAAATTGGTTCTTTTCGGGATGCTCTTTGAAACTGTCCAGATAATGACGCATCCTTTTATGGGACGATTTATCCCCAAACCTCTCGTCAACTGCAATATCCGCAAGTTCCGGCATAAGCTTCTTTGCAATATCGTTGCTCCCCAGGTACCGAAGCTTAAAGTCAAAGGATGCATATCCAACCTTCTGTTCCTGTATATAAGAATCAATCACCGTATTGCTCACATCATACAGATTTACCCTGTGTGCGATGAGAAGGTAAATAAATTCCGCGATCACATAACCTGACGAGACAAGATCAATATTGCTGCCCAAAGCCTTAAGGACAATAAAATAATCCAACACACACACGATGTCAGGGATCACAAGCAAAATCAGTATATATCTCGGTATCTCTTTCTTTTTGATCCATGAATATACGATCGTGATAATCCCCGTCAGGAAAAACAGACACACTAAACAGTAAAAAATCGTGTGCATAAATCCATATTCTCTGACAAGAATCGGCTTTCCATCCACAATTTGAAACGAAACGCTTTTGTAAAAATAATCCTTATGTCCTATGGTAAGGACTGCTGCGTAAACCATGGCACAGACACCAAACATCAATGTCCGCAGCCAGTTTGGGATACAGATCTGGCACAGATTAAAGATACTGAACATAATGAACAATTGCAGAAAGCTGCCACCTATGTACATAATCTGCTGCGATGTGATCGCTCCATCCAGCGTTCCTGTGGTTGACGACAGAAAATAGCCCAGACAGGCAATCGGCACAAGCGTGAAAATCATGGTAAAATTGACATCAAAGTGCTTGTGCCACATATAAATGTAGATTGCAGCACACAGAAGCGAGACTATAAATACAACGCCGTAAAATACTGATTCCAATTTTTGTTACCTCCCTTTATTCTCACACTCTGTGTCCCATATAATAAAAGCCATGGCATTCATCCAACGACACATCCACGATCTGCCCGATCAGGGAAGCATCACCCGGAAAATGCACCAATGTATTATTGGAAAGCCTGCCTGTCACCAGTGCAGGATCATTCTCATTCACTTCCTCCACTAACGCATCCATGACCTGTCCCTGATAGCGTGCCACCCGCTCTCTGGCAGTCTCCTGCACAGTCTTTAACACCTTGTCAAAATTGCGTTTTACTTCCTCCTCCGGCACCTGCTCCATAGCTGCCGC
>DFDT01000097.1 GCA_002368865.1 Lachnospiraceae bacterium UBA3821
AGCAGATGGAGCGATTATATACAGTCAGTAAAGAAAACCTACCCTTTAGAAGGGAAAAAGCGACAGGAACTTTTGGAGATGGCAGGCGCTGTCGAATATTATGCCGACTGGCTGGAAACACTTGCTTTACACGAAACCAGCACCAGAATGGACGATGCCGTTCAGAAACTGAACAGTGCTGTACAAGACCTTGCAGAAATAGCATCTTCTGATTAACCGGTCCTACAACGCAGTCTAATAACATAACCTGGAACTCAAGAAAAGATCAGGTACCAAAAATGATGCAACAGCCGCCATGTGTTTATGTGGAGTGCCGGCGAAGATGCTTAAGAAGATATAGTTTCCATCCCGTTAAAATGAAAAGGCAGTGGAGAAAAACGAACTCTCCACTGCCCCATTTTATATTCGCAAAAGCGTTTATCCGTTCATTGCAACCGTTGCAGCTGCAGTTCCTGCAATCTTTCCAGATACGAAGGTCCAGGACTGAGCTTGGCCACCCCATGGGGTATATGCCTTACCGTCAATGTTGCACACGCCTTCAGAATCCTGCCCGACAGCATAAAGATTAGCGATCGGAGAACCGTCTTCACGCAGTACGTTCATATTGACGTCAACGTCCAGACCGCCAACCGTGCCATAGCTCCAGCTGGTTACCGGAACAGCATAGTATGTTGTCTCAACTCCGCCGAGCGTCTCACTAAGGACCGCCGCATCGCAACCGATCTTCTCTGCCAGTTCAGCAATGCTTCCCGCGATCAGAACATCGTTGAACTTTGCCCCAACCTCAAGGATAGTATCGATATCTTCTACCGGAGTCCCGGGTTCAGGGAGTGTTCCACCCTGACTGAGGAATGCGGAGGTAGCCTGGGACTGGGCTTCAGACAAGCCTTTCGTTCTGATGTTATCAATATCATCCTGTGTATAAATGTTGTAATACATGAAGTCAGGAGCAAAAACAATTTCAACGGAGACTGCGGCATCCTGGGTTCCGGACTGGTTTGCGTTTCCCCAGACTTCACCGCCGGTTGTAACCATTGGCATATCTGTAGTCAGCGCCAGTGCGGAGAGAATGGCTTTCTGATCCGGCGTCAGATCATCCGTGCGGATGATATTGGCAACCTGAGAAATGTGGACCATGGGCAAGGTGTGGAGCATATAGGTTGCGCCGCCTGCGGACTGCCCCATCTTGATACCGGCACCTTTATTGACGGTATCGCCCATAGCGTTGAGATCACTGCCGTAGACTTCCATCATCATCTCATGGTTTCCGAGGAATCCGCCAGTTGCGAGAATAACCGTCTTGCCATAGATTTCATACGTTGTGCCGTCATAGTACTTTGCCTGGACGCCGATGACATTGCCATCATCATCAAAGAGGAGCTTTTCTCCCGTCAATTCAGTCATATACTGATTCTTCTCATTCTTTGATGTTGCGAGATCCATTGCCCGGAGGAACTGATAGGTCTTGTTCGGTCCAAGGACATTCCAGCCGGTTTCAGGATCCGGCGTATAGACGCACCATTCCTTATCCCAGCTGGGTACAACGAATGATCCAAGGAGACCAAGTCCGGTAAATTCAAAGCCGAAGTTTTCCACATAATAGTCTAACGCTTTGCCAGAGGAATAAACAGCTTCATAGATGATATCTGCTTTATCTTCGCTTTCGACGTATTCAATCCAGGTGTCATAGACTTCATCCGGATTGATATAGTCCTGACCTTCATTAAACAGATCCTTCAGGTACTCGCTGTTCAGCGCCATCGGGCCATAGGTGCAGACGGAGTTTCCACCGATTTTTCCTGCGGCGTCAAAGCCAAACACACTTGCGCCCTGGTCAGCTGCAGCACAGTAAGAAAGAACACCGGAACCACCAAGGCCGACGACGACAACATCGTATCCGTCGATCACAACCGTGTCGTCTTTCTTCTCTATCGGAGTATACCATTCGTCCGCATTTCCACCGGCGGCATCAATAGCCTTGGCAATGCAGTTCTTGATGCCGTTAGAAGAAGAAGTTGCACCCGTGATCGCATCGACTTCAAGAGACTGTGCATCCAGAATACGCGGGATAAGAAGCTCTTCCGCACTTGCAAACCACTCGCCTGTTTGAGAATCGCTTTCTTCTGTGACTTTAACGTCTTTGATCGCTCCGTTTTCGAAGGTGACCTCGCAGGTCATCTGACTGAGCAGGCCAAAACTCGGGGCTGTACCAGAATAAGTGCCGTCGGCAACCGCAGTTTTTTCACCTGTTCCATCAGACCCTTTCGCCTGTGCCAGAGCCTCTGCCACTGCACGCCTGACTGCAGCACTTGTCTCACTGGCCCCGCTGACTCCGTCAATCTCAGCTCCCTGAGCTTCGAGGACCTGCGCAGTCAGTGCTTCTCCAGCCATCCCGCCGATAGCCGGTGTTTCATTGGAAACATCAATTGAGACTTCTGTAATACTGCTTTCATCTACTGTAACGGTTACTGTCACTCCCTCTTCGTGACCGGTCGCCGATGCAGTATAGGTTCCGGGAGTATATGTCCCCTCAGCAAGTGCGGGAACAGCCAGCAAAGCGAGGCACAGACTCAGGACCAGAAACATGGATAGAGCTTTTTTCATAGATGACCTCCTAATATAAGATTTTTGTATTGCATATCTGAAGCTAATGCTCTTCC
>DFDT01000153.1 GCA_002368865.1 Lachnospiraceae bacterium UBA3821
ATATTTGTATTTGTTGATAAACAGGAAAATTCCGAGAGAAATCGACAGCCCGATGTAACTGAAGTTAAACAAATAAAACAAATTGTTCTTCGTCAGCCACAATGTCACGGCTACAGCTTCAAAAATGATCAGTATGATAAGTGGTTGTAAGTACTGTCTGAGTTTTGTCATGTTTGATCACCTTAATGAAAAACGACCTCTGGGGTGGTTTGTCCCCTGGGGTGGTTTGTCCCCATCTGTGGAAAAACGACCTCTGGGGTGGTTTGTTTCCTCGCCTTTTAGCACATCCATCACTGTGATGTGGAAATCCTTGGCAGGATAATAGTACAGATTTGGCTCAATCCCTCTTAGATCATCAATGCATCTGTTGATCTTTTCTGCCACATTAAGAGGAATGCGGATCAGAACGGCAAGTGACATCCTGCTGTCAGTCAGGGCCCTTTCTAAGAGTACGTCCCCAACTCCGCCTGATAGTATTTTTTCCCTGTTTACAGCAAGGATGGAATCGTAATGATTATCTAAAAATGATCTGTCCATACAGAACCCTTCCTTTCACTCTTTTGCAATTCTGCAATGGAAACATAGTGCTTCACCGTGAAACTCTCCGGCGCAGCACCTTCAAGCATTTTGTAGTGCTCCTTATCCCAGGACTCCAAATCCGCAGGAGACATCGACGCGCCTACGCCCCGGCAGGCCCGCATCCGCCCATGCCAGGAATCTCTGGTAAACGGGACGTCGACTCTGAACTCATTCTGTGATACCAGGTCAAAATATTGCAAATATTCATCCGGCACCCAGACCGGGTGAACGGTATCGATATCCAAAACCGTCTGCCCGTTTTTACACAGTCCAAGGACCAAAATATAGTCATAGAATTCCTGAGGATATATGTCTCTGTATTTTGCATAATCCTCCGACGTTTTTCCCCAGTCAAACGGATTTCCTTTATCAATATTTTGAATGATCATTGTCGCCTCAATCCCCTGAGTTAGATCTTACGAATTACCTTTGCCGGAATTCCGCCGACTACAGTGTTTGCAGGAACATCGTCTGTCACTACAGCTCCCGCTGCCACGACGGCGCCGTCACCGACAGTGACGCCTTGAAGGATTGTTGCATTAGCGCCGATCCATGCATTTCTACCGATCACGATCGGCTTCGGAATAAGGTCATGTCTTCTGGCCGGATCCAGTACGTGATTGAGCGTTGCCAGAACTACATGATGCCCGATCAAAGCACCTTCCTTTATGAGAATTCCGCCTTGATCCTGCATAGATACACCAGCATTGATATACACGCCATCCTCAAAGATGATATTGGCCCCGAAATCGGTACTGAACGGCGGAACGATCCCTACATGAGCAGGGACTTCTCTGCAAGTCAGTTCCTCAAGGAGTTCATGGAGTTCCTCCGGTGTATGGTAATGATTGTTCATTTCATCTGTGATGATCAGCGCCCGCTGCGTCATAGCTGCGGAGAGCTCCATTTCCGGAGATTGGAGTGCTATGACGGCGTTCTCTTTTCGGACACATTCCCTGAATTGCCGGATTCTGTCCATATCCGGCTTGCGCAGGCTGTCGATTAAGTCTCTTTTATCCATATGTCTCCTTTTATGGTTTAAGTACGATCCGCGAAGCAGATTCCGTGTACCATCAGCACTTCCGCCCCATCTCCCGAGCTTGTTCCAGCGCCGGGTGATCAGGCTTTTCACCGGCCGCAGTCACGCCGCCCATGAAAACTGTTCCGGCAAGATGCGCTTTCTCGAAACATTCAACCCAGCCTCCTACACCGTTTACTGCTCTTTCCGGAACGGATTCTTCATCCTCCGCGGCAGAAGAAAGGAAATACACTTCGGTGAATGCGTAGTCGCTGGGATACAGCGGATTCAGGCGATCGAGCATTGTCTTGAGCTGGCCCGACATCTCGTAATAGTAAATAGGCGTCGCAAAGACCAGCACGTTCGCTGTCAGCGCTTTCCGGCATATCTCGACTGCGTCATCATTTATCACACACTTCTGCGTTTTTTGGCATGCAAAGCATCCCCGGCAGAAGTTAATAGTCTTATCCCGGAGTGTGACGATCTCCACCTCATTACCGGCTTCCTTCGCTCCCTCTGCGAAAGCTTTGCACAGTGCCTCCGAGTTGCTGTTCTTCCTGGGGCTGCTTGAAATGATCAGTACTTTTTTCATGGTTGGTCTCCTTTTCTTATGTATAAACATTTGCTGTTGTTATAAACGACCTCTGGGGTAGTTTGTCCACACCTGTGGAATAATGACCTCTGGGGTGGTTTATTCCATAGATGCATACTCCGGATTTGCTTCCCTTGTTATATCTCCATACACTGCCTTCAACTTGTTGAAAGTAGCATCAACCGCCTCAGGAATATCGACGTGAGCAATGAAGCTCTTTCCCTTGGGGCCATAACCGTTCTCATCGTCTTTAAGTCTCGGAATCTCACCCATCAGTAAATTTACATAGCGGTTTATGTCCCACATTCCGTGAATAGGCTCTGAATAGGTCAGAGTATCATTCTCAGCTATGACTAAAGCCCGGTAAGCCGCGTAATTGATTATGAGCAGGTCGTCCGATGTATATTTTCGAAGGCCGGCGTTCATACGCCTCTGCATCGTGGCATCCTGGCAGAGAATGATGCTGGAACACTTGACTTGGTTCTCTTTCAGCAAGTCCAGCAGGTAGGTGATGTTGTTGCCGCAGTTGGTGGATTTTGTCTCGAGATAGTCCGCCTCGCAGGAATAAACCTCTTTCAAATATCTCTGAAAGACTTCCGCTTCCGGCAGGCCGGTTGTTTCAATCGCAGGATATTCGCTGTGCACTTTTTGCCGCAAGGCTTCTGTTGTGTGCCTGGCGCCGCCGACAATGACATAGACTTTCGCGATCCGGTCTTTGATTGCCTGCGCGAGCAAATCTCCGCCCTCGAGGATACTTCCGCCGAACAAGACGAATACGTCTGCCTGGGGGATGCTATATTTTGCCATGAGGGCTTCAGTGTTCAGGCATTCCACATCTCTCATGCCGCAAAACTGTCCCAGAATGTTTATTGCGTCTGCAGTGCTCTTTTTCATTGTTTTGCTCCTTCGCCCCCTCCTTCTCCTCTCCTTCGACCTCTGGGGTAATTTGTTCCCACCTGGGTATAAATCGACCTTTGGGACCTCTGGGGTGGTTTGTCCACACCTGTCCACAAACTACCCCAGAGGTCCAAGAGGTACCAGAGGTCCAAGAGGTACTTGGGACAGTACAATCTTTGAGTAATAGTAGAAGCTGTAAAACAGCTCATCTGAAACCGCATCGGGATTTTCAAATATTTGATCAAGATCCTCTTCTGTACAGTCTTCAGGCAAAAGATTCTCGTCATCCAGAAGATCCCAGAAATGGTCGAGCAGCTGCGCGTGCTCCATGTTTTCGGCATCGTTGCACACGTCGGTGTAGTACGTGAGTTGGTCGATCAATATTTTGGCAATTCCGTCTGGGGATCCGTCTTGGAAGTGCTTTTGCAAAATCCTGACAAGAAATACCAGTACAAACGGAGCCGGCGGGAACATCGTGCTCTGGTGTTCAAAATCCGAGATGCGGGTAAAAGTCTTCTTCCACTGCACCTCGTCAGTGGTTTCTTCAAGCACTGACAGCAGTTCATTGTAATGCTCCGCAGTGCCATA
>DFDT01000226.1 GCA_002368865.1 Lachnospiraceae bacterium UBA3821
GTCTGCCAATTCCGCCACGCCGGCAGATACATGAAGTGGGACCTATAGGGCTCGAACCTATGACCCTCTGCTTGTAAGGCAGATGCTCTCCCAGCTGAGCTAAACTTCCATTGGTTGTTTTGCAACCGACCATGTTAGTATACAATGGGATTTTGCCTTTGTCAATCCTTTTTTTATATTTTTGAGCAGATTGAAATTATTTTACAGATCCCTAATTATAGTGTATAATGTGAAGCAGAGCGAAGCTCTGCTTCAACGAGGAAAACGCGAAGCGTTTTTCGAGTCTGAAAATAGCGAAGCTCTGCTTCAACGGAAATGCGAAGCATTTCTTGGAGAACGCGAAGCGTTTTTCAAGTCTGAAAATAGCGAAGCTCTGCCTTGTGTTGCCAAAGCAAAAGGTATGGAGGAAAATTATGATACCGATAGTAAAATTGCAGGATTTGATAGAACAGCAGGGGCAGAGAGGTGCCTATACGCTTTTGGATGATAAAACCGGTTGCGTCAACGGATGCCGGTGTGGAATCTCCATCTATAGACATAAGGAATATAAGAAAGAGGACATACATGACGATCAGGAAGGTTTCTTCGTACTGGAAGGCAAAGGGTTTGCCAAAGTGGATGGGGAAGAGTTTGTGATGGAGCCGGGGATGGCTTTTATGGTTCCTGCCGGAGTGAAGCATGCCACAAAGTGTGATCCGGAGTATGAGTTCTGCAAGGTTCTCTGGTTCCATGGGGCAGTGTAGACCGGAAAGGTTTGAGCGGAAATGATCGGTAATGGGATTCTGCTGGGAGCGTGGCAGCTTCTGACGGTGGCTTCGGTGCCGAAGAAAAAGATCAGATCGAATACGGCGGAAAATATGCATATACTGCAACGAGAGGCCGGCGGGCGTGCGATGTATGGCGTTTTTGAACCGGGCAGGTACATTGAGAACCAGCCGCAGCTTGGCATGCTGAAGTTTGGCCGGGGCTTTGATTTTGCTTATGGCGGATGCAGTGTGATCGCAGTTTATAATACGCTGCTCTCTTTGGGAGAGCGGATGTCTGCCGAAACATTATGCGGGATTGCGGAAGAATTGCAGAGGAGGGGTGTGGCACTGGGCGGAAGGTTCGGTGTAGCGCCCCTTTCTTTGAAACATTATCTGAAGAGGTACTTGGAGCCTCAAGGCTTCAAGGTAAAGAGCACGATCAGCAACCGGGCGGAGATATTGGATGCGATAGGTGCAGAGAGTGATGCGATTTTGGTGGTGCTGTGGAATGGAAAAAAGCTGAAGGATCAGTTTCATGCGATGCATATAGAAAAGCGCGATGGCAGATTCATTATTCATAACGCGTGTTATTTAATAAAGACAGCCAATGCCGGGGACGCGGAAGAACAGGAACAGCCGGGAAACCTGATGCAGCCGGGAAACCTGATGCAGCCGGGAAACCTGATGCAGTCGGGAAACCTGATACAGCCAGAAAGTACTGTACAGCGGGAAAACGCCATACAGCAGGAAAGCATGATGCAGCGGGAACGCATCCCGGGAAAGTATGGGGAGATGGGACCATATGAAACGCTGTCTGCCGCAATCGGCGGATACGGCAGGGGCAGTGCAAAGGCTGCACTGACAATAGGCATAAAGAAACAGTAAAGGGAGAACACAGGAATGGGTTTATTTGGCAGTATTTTTGGAGGAAATAGGAATACGGGCAGCCATACGATGACAGGAGTGCCTGCGGGAGGGAGCAGTGTAAAGCCGGAAACGCCTGTTGCAGCTACGGATGCAGCGACGCTGATCGATCCCAAAAGGGAGATTCAGATCAAATTTGGCACCAGGACGCCGCTTCCTTTTCTAGACACCAAAACCGGACTTACACTGAAAGTAAGGGGCTTCGGAAGTGCTTCAGTACTGGTTGAAGATACTTCTGCATACAAAAGTGCGGAGGAAGTTGTCGAGATAGGAAATGAGATAGCCTTGGGCGCCTTGGAGCGTTTCCTGCAGGAAAACAGCGGTAAAGCAGAGTTCATGAAACTGCTTTCGAGGCAGAGTGAGATCAGTGCAGCGGTTGAAAATGCATTGAAACAGGGCAAGTGGAAGGTAATGAACGTTAGATTTGGCGGATTGAACATGGATGATGAATCCGCGGAGGCTTATAAGAAATTTGAAAAAGAGCAGATGTTGGCGGCAAATCCGGCCATGGCACAGGCATTGGCGATAGAGCGGGAGGCCAGAGCTGCTGAGGAAGCAGAGAGAGAACGGAGAAAGGCAAACGGCGAGGAAGAGAAATTGCCTGAGGATCAGGTGCTCTACAGGGGCAATGCCCTGCCGGAAAAAGAGGAGATCCCGGGTGTCCCGACGAATCCGTTGACCTTTGTGTTTGCAACCCAGCATGAGATCATGGTTCAGGACAAGGAGAGCGGTGTGCTCTTAGGCGTGAAAATGCGCGGGTTGATCACGGCAGACACAGAAGACATTCCGGCGGTGCAGTACAAAGGATATACACAGAGTGTAAAGGCATTGGTGGTCGCACAGCTTTCCAATCTGGTAAGAAAGGTTTGTACAAATGATCCGGTAGCAAATATAGGCAGTCATGTCGCTGAGATGAACGAGGGGATTGAGGCTGCGCTCCTGACGCAAGGCACCCCTGTGAGAGCCAGGGTGAGGATCGAGGAGGTTCTTCTGGCCGGTAAAAGCAGAAAATTACTGGAACAGTTACGTTATGCTCAGGAGATGTCTGACCCGGAGAAAGCAGCGAGAGTGATCGAGCAGAAGATGCGGGAGCAGGGCATCACGCCGGAACAGATGGCAGCTGCAACGGGGGCGGGCGCTGGAGAAATACGTCCTCAGACGGCAGGTGCGATACCGGCACAGCCGCAGACGGCACATCGCCCGAAGTTCTGCCCCAATTGCGGCAGTCCCACAGGGGATTCGGGCAAATTCTGCCGTAACTGCGGTACGAAGTTATAGAAGGGGCAATGGACGACTGGATTGTCAGCCGGATCAGGCACCATGAGGTGACGGTTGGCGGCAGAAATTGAAATCGACGCGAAGCAAATGAGGCAGCAGGAGGGACAAGATGACTGATGACAGAAAAAAATTGGGGTTTGGCACGATGCGGTTACCCCTTTTGCATGAGGGAGACCAGAAAAGCATTGATCTGAAACAGGTTTCAGAGATGGTGGATCGATTCCTGGACAGAGGATTTACATACTTTGACACGGCGTACCCATACCATGAGGAGCAGTCGGAAGTTGCGGTGCGTAAATGTCTGGTGGAGCGGTACGATAGGGATCGGTTTCTTTTAGCAGACAAAATGCCTTTATTTCAGGTGAACCGGGCGGAGGATTATGAGCGTATTTTCAGAGAGCAGTTACAAAAGTGCGGCGTGACGTATTTTGACTATTATCTGTTGCACAATCTGGGCTCGGATCGCTACGGAAAGACCATAGAACTTGGCGGTTTTGAATTTGTGTCCCGCATGAAGAAAGAAGGATATATCCGAAAAATGGGCTTTTCCTTTCATGATTCGGCGGAGCTTTTGGAGAGGATCCTGACGGAGCATCCGGAGGTGGATTTCGTGCAGCTGCAGATCAATTATCTGGATTGGGAGAGTCCGGTGGCACAGTCGAGGCTTTGTTATGAGACGGCAACGCGTCACGGGAAACCGGTGGTGGTGATGGAGCCGGTAAAGGGCGGCACGTTGGCTACTCTGCCGGAGCGGGCGATGCAGGTGCTCAGGCAGGCGGAAGTGGCCGGCTTGGACGGGGAGATGCAGCCGAAGGGCGGCGGATCCGGTTCCGATACAGGTCTGGCGTATTCACCTGCCTCTTATGCGGTGCGGTATGCGGCGTCTTTGAAAAATGTGTTTATGGTACTTTCCGGGATGAGTGATCTGGCACAGTTGGACGATAATACTTCCTATATGCAGGAGTTTGTCCCGCTTTCAGAAAAAGAGCAGGCGGCGTTGGCGAAGGTTACGGATATCATGAATGAGACCATCGATATTCCCTGTACCAGCTGCCGGTATTGCATGGAGGAGTGTCCGATGAACATCCACATTCCGGCGTATTTCGGATTGTACAATCTCTACAAGGTAACGGGGAAGAAGACCAACATGTATTATCAGCGCTACAGTATGGAGCACGGTAAGGCGTCGGAGTGCATCAAATGCGGCAAGTGTGAGCGGATCTGTCCGCAGCATATTCCGATCCGGGAACAGTTGGTGCGGTTTGTGGAGTTGTATGAGAGTTGAAAGAGAGCTTGGATCTGAACGAATTGATCCAAGGTGCAGAAGATGTTGCTGATAATAAATGATCTATAGTGTAGAGTGCGGGAAAACGGCTAAAAACGGAGGTAACCATGAGTAAACTGAAAATCAGCCTTGAAGGCAGAATAGACTCAAACAATGCCCCTGCTGTGGAAAAGGAATTATCTGAGAAGATCGGTGAGCAGGATGGCAGAGAGATCGCCTTAGATGTGGAAAAGCTCACATATATCTCCAGCGCGGGACTCAGAGTGTTGATGAAGTTGCGGAAAAAGTTTGACCATCCTATCGAGATCCTGAATGTGAACAGGGATATATATGACATCTTTGAGACCACCGGTTTCACGGAGCTTTTTGATGTAAAAAAAGCGTACCGCACTGTGAATGTAGATGGTCTTGAGGTGATAGGCAGGGGCTTTTTTGGCACAGTGTATCGCATTGATGCCGAGAGTATCGTAAAAGTATATAAGGGAAAAGAAAGTATCCCAAAGATAGAAAACGAAAAGAAAATGGCACAGAAGGCGTTTGTAAGCGGGATACCGACTGCTATATCCTATGACATCGTAAAAGTCGGCGAGGACTATGGATCGGTCTTTGAGCTTCTGAATGCGAGGACATTTCATGAGCTTGCGCAGAGTGAAGCCATGCCGTTGCCGGAGCTTATTGCGAAGTACACTGAGCTCTTAAAAATAGTACATTCCACCAGACTTGAAAAAGGTACATTTCCGTCATACAGGGAGAAGTTTCTTGAGTATCTGGAAGTGATAGCAAAACATCTTACGGAGAAACAGTATGACGGTTTAAAGAAGCTTCTTACAGATATGGATGATGAGAATACTGTAGTCCATGGCGATATACAGATGAAGAATGTTATGATGGTGGATGGCGAGCCGATGCTGATCGATATGGATACGCTGGGGTTGGGCAATCCGGTCTTTGAGTTCGCCGGCCTTTATATGACCTATCAGGCCTTTGAGGAGGATGATCCGGATAATGCTATGTCTTTCCTGGAAATGTCAAATGAGTTCGTTGACGATCTTTGGAATCGCATAGTAGACAGCTATTTTGTATTTCCGGATGCTGCGCACAGGAAAGAGACACTCGCCAAGATCGCCCTTGCCTCAGCAATCCGATTCCTGTCGCTGATCGAGTCCACCGACCTGAAAGAAGGCGACCTCGGAAGGAAGAGGATAGCTCATACATTAGAGCACATAGATGAACTGCTTGATGTAGTGACGGATCTTACAATATAAACTTACAATATAAATAAGTTGAAATAACGAGCGCGACAGAAAGGGATAAACAGTTGACTTTCCGCAAAAAAAAGCTTAAAATGTGACACGGAGCGTTTTACAGGTCGTGCGACGCCAGGAATGCGACGACCGGAACGCGATGACACGAATGCGGAAGCAGGAAAAACGGCAGCTTGCCGGACGGAGGAATAAGACATGAAACAGGTTTCAATATATGCAGAAAATAAAAAGGGAACCATGCAGAAGATCACAGGGATCCTTTTGGAGCATGGCATCAATATTCTGGGTTCAGTGACCAATGACAGCGCGGAGTACGGTATTGTGCGTATGGTGGTATCCGAGGCAGAGAAAGCGCTGGCTGAGTTGGAAAAGAACGGGTTTATTGCCAAGCTGGTGGAAGTCATCGGCGTGGAGATCGAGGATGAAGTGGGTAATCTGAACCGGATGCTGAAGATCTTAGAGGAGAGCAATATCAGTGTGGATTATCTGTATCTGTCCTTCAACCGTGATTCCGGAAAGCCGATCATGGTGTTCCACTGTGAGGACATTTTGGAAGTAAAGGCGTGCCTGGTGTCTAAGGGATACACAGTGCTGTAAGCTTATGGGAAGTGAGGCTGGAGAGATCATGGAACAGGGTGATTTCTCCGGCTTTTGTCATATTTGAGGAAAGAATGAGGAGAATAAATGTCAGAAGAACTAAAGAACCAATTCACAAATGAGCGGGAGACTTCAGAGCAGATCGTATCAGGAGAGCAGACCGGACAGACAGAGAATGCCCTGGACAGTATCAGCGAGATTGAGCCCTTGTTGGATGGGCGGATCGTCCGGGCGATCCATAAGATGGGATTTGAGAAGCTGACGCCAATCCAGCAGCAGGCGATACCGGCGCTGTTAGAGGGTGTGGATATTATCGGACAGGCTCAGACGGGAACGGGAAAGACAGCGGCATTCGGAATTCCTGCGATCCAGAGGTGTGATCCGGAATTGAAGAAGCTGCAGACGATCATTCTGTGCCCCACCAGAGAACTGGCGATCCAGGCGGCTGCGGAGCTCAGAAAACTCAGCTTTTATATGAGTGGGATCAAAGTGCTGCCGGTTTACGGCGGGCAGGACATCGGGAAGCAGATCTCGGGCCTGAAGGGCGTACAGATCATTGTAGGTACGCCGGGGCGCGTCATGGATCACATGCGTCGCAAGACGATCCGTCTGGATCATGTGAACATGGTGGTGCTGGATGAGGCGGATGAGATGCTGAATATGGGCTTCCGCGAGGATATGGAGACGATTCTGGGACAGATTCCGGGGGAGCATCAGACGGCGCTTTTCTCCGCTACGATGCCGCAGCCGATCTTAGAGATCACGGGGCAGTTCCAGAAAGATGCCCGCATGATCCGGGTGGCAGCGAAGGAATTGACGATTCCGTTGGTGAGCCAGAAATTTTACCGGATCAAGCCGCAGGACAAAGATGCGGCCTGTGTGCGGCTTTTGGATTATTATCAGCCGAAGCTTTGTCTGGTCTTCTGTAATACAAAGAAAAAGGTGGATGAGCTGACCGCGGTCTTGAAGGAGGCCGGATATCAGGCGGAGGGACTGCACGGGGATCTGGCGCAGCATCAGCGGGATGTGGTGATGGGGCGTTTCCGGAACGGCAGTACGAACATCCTGATCGCTACGGATGTGGCGGCCCGGGGAATTGACGTGG
>DFDT01000099.1 GCA_002368865.1 Lachnospiraceae bacterium UBA3821
GGTTCAATATATATCCGAATACCTGCTTTTTTTCACTCAATTTATCCTCTCACCTCACTGTTTTTGAACAGATACACTTTGCCTAAACGCCTGCTTCCAGTTTCTCCCGAAGCTTTGCCACCAATCCTCTGATCCGCTCAGACTCCATCTGCATGCTCACCGGATTCACGATCATCCTGGCGGACAGAGGACACACCTCCTCCAGAACCTCCAGACCGTTTTCGCGCAGGGTGGAACCGGTCTCCACGATATCCACGATCACATCCGAGAGCTCCACTAACGGTCCCAGCTCTACGGAACCGTTCAGTTTGATGATGTCCACGGTCTGGTGCTTTTTATTGTAAAAATAATCTTTCGCAATGTTGGGATATTTGCTGGCAACACGAATGCGCTCATGGTGCTGCAGCAGCTCTCTGGCCGAAGCGGGTCCGCAGACACACATCCGGCACTTGCCAAACCCCAGATCCAGCACTTCGTAAACATTGCGGTTTTCTTCCACGATGGTGTCCCGGCCTACAACACCGATATCCGCCGCACCGTACTCCACATAGGTGGGCACATCGGGACCTTTTGCCAGGAAAAACCGCAGTTTTAATTCCTCATTCACAAAGATCAGCTTGCGGGAATTTTTGTCTTTCATCTCCTCACAGGTTATGCCGATTTCCTCAAATAGTTCCAGTGTTTTATTGGCGAGCCTGCCCTTGCCCAAAGCAAAGGTCAAATATCTGTCATCCGTCATATTGTTGTATTCCTCTCCTCATTTTAGTTTCCACTTATCCGGTTAATCAGGCGCGCGCCACCAGTTCCACCGCCAGCCCCTGAGCTCGCATCTTTTTCGCTTCCGTCAGTTTAGCGGCAAAGTCGTTTCTGTCGTCGGGATCATAGGTCAGTCTGGTTTTCTCCTCCGGCAGGGGCAGATCTACCTTTTGTCTGTCCAGCGCCTCGATCAGCTCATCGATCACCACCATAAAACCGATGGCCGGCGCTTCCTTGCCGAATTGATGGAGCAGATTGTCGTATCGGCCGCCTTTCACCACCGCATCTCCGACGCCGAAGGTATATGCCTTAAAGATCACGCCGGTATAATAGTTGTACTTGCTGAGCATTCCCAGATCAAAGGACACATATTTTTCCACACCGTAGAGTTTCAAGACTTCATAAAGCTGTTCCAGCCTGTCGATCGCCGCCAGGGATCGCTTATTATGTACCAGCTGTCTCATCTCGCTCAGGGAAGTCAGATCGCCGAACAGATCCGCTGTCTTCAACAGCACACTGCGGTAAGGCTCCGCCACCTGACGCTCCTCCAACAGCTCCTGCGCCGCAAAATAATTCTTGGCAGAAATACAGTCCCTCAGATCATATTCCGTCTCCTCATCCAGCCCTGCCTCCTGGCATAGTCCTTTGAAATACTCCACCTGTCCGATGGTCACCTGAAACTGTTTCAAACCTGTATTTTTCAATGCCTCGATGACCAGACTGATCATTTCTGCATCCGCTTCTACGCAAGGATCGTTGATCAGCTCTGCCCCCATCTGCGTGCTTTCGTTTAACTTGCCCTGCAGCTTGGAGGCGTTGGTAAAGGTATTGCCCAGATAACTGAATCGAAGCGGCTCCTTTGCCTCCATAAAATATTTTGCCGCACAGCGCGCGATGGACGGGGTGAAATCCGGCCGCAGCACCAGGGTATTATTCTCCTTGTCAAAGAACTTGTACAGCTCCTTGCTGGCAGTCGTTCCAATCTCTCTGGAAAAAACATCAAAAAACTCAAAAGACGGCGTCTGAATATCCTCATAGCCAAAGCTTGCGATGCTCTCATGCAGTTTTTTCTGTACTTCCAGCTTTCTGGCGTATTCTTTTCCGTAAATATCTCTGACTCCCTCGGGAGTGTGCAGTAATTTTTTGCTCATACAATATATCCTTTCTGTTTACATCTGTTCTGTGTTTAACGGAACCTGGAGCCTTTCCCGATGGGCAGGCAGCGGAATCTGCACCAATAGGATGGCAACAAACATGACGATGCATCCCAACAGTTCTCTGACACTCATGCGCTCCTGCAGCAAAAGCACTCCCGCGATCACTGCAAAAACCGATTCCAAACTCATTAAAAGGGATGCGATGGTCGGGTCGGTAAACTTCTGTGCCGTCATCTGTAAGGTGTATCCGATTCCTCCGGACATGATTCCGCAATATAGGATCGGAACGGCAGCCGATACGATCTTGTCCCAGCTTGGTGTTTCGAGAACCATTGCGCCGATCCCTGAAATGACGGCGGCTGTGGCAAACTGGATCGCAGAAATCCGGATCGGATTCCCCTGTCTTGCAAAATGATCACAGCAAAGAATGTGTCCGCTGAACAAAAAGGCACAGACGCAGACCAGCGCATCCCCGCGGGTGAGGCGAAAGCCCTCTGTCATACACAACAGATACATTCCGATCACGCCGATCCCCACTGCCAGCCAGACCAGCCAGGTATTCTTCTTTTTGAAAAGTACAAAATTCAAAATGGGCACCAACAGCATATACATTGCCGTGATAAATCCCGCTTTCCCTGCGGTAGTATAGACGATTCCCATCTGTTGGAAAATACTTGCCGATGCAAGAAAGGTTCCGCAGCAGATGCCGCCGATGATCGTATTCTTACGGAAGCTTTCTGTATCCGGCACATTCTCATACTGCATCGATTGTATCGAGTGCTTCTTTTCCCACTTCCATAATATAAAGGCAAGTGCTCCGATCATTATTGCTGCCAGGACCATTCTTGCGGCATTGAAAGTAAGCGGTTCGATCTTTTCCATGCCGACGCGCTGCCCCACAAAGGCGGTGCCCCAAATAGCAGCCGTCAGTGTCAGGAGCAGGTTGCCGAGCATCTTCTTATTTTTCATAATTCATATCCTATCTTGCTCACTTTATCATGGTAACGTGCTACCAAATTAGAGAATGAAATCTTTCTGTAGTATACAGAAAAGATAACGGAATGTCAAGTATTTACTCCCGATCCTCCAAATCTTTCTTCAATGCCTCCAGATAAGGCACCAGCACGCCATGCTGTTTCGGGAGAAAATACGCCGGATTCAGTTCCTCATAACGGAAGCTCTTTCGTCCGCCGTCCTTTGCTCTCTGCCAAAAGAAATCCAGCATCTCAAAAGGTAAGTAATACAACTCGTCCTTGTGGGAATAAAAAATGAGAAAGAATGCGATCCCGCCCTGCTTCTCAAATGCGCGCATAAACTCCACCTGATGTTCATGGATATTCTGCAGCGCAAAAGTGTCCACGGCGCATTCCTTGGCGTCAAAGCACACCGGAAGCCCCTGTACCGCCCCAATATAGTCCACCGTACTTTTCTGGTCAAAATAAGCCAGCGTGATATGCCTGGTGGCCTTGTCAATCTGAATGGGCGTGATGGGGGTCGGAATTTTCTGGATCAGCGCCAGATTGCTCTCTCTGTATTTTTCGTTTGTGCGATTGATCATGTCCTCCAGGGTCGAACCCCGGAGACCTCTGGAATTCCAGGTCGCCATGGCAGCACTCGTCCTTCTTCTCGTCTTTTATATCAATGCATTCTCTATTATTTGAAATTGCTCCGGATATGGTGCGACAACCTCCGTTCCGTCCGGAAAACATACCCTGTACGCATGGAGCAACTGATAGGACAGGCCGAAGCGTGCTTTCAGGTCACGGTTTGTCTTCGCATCGCCGTATTTGAAATCTCCGATCAGCGGATGCCCGATACTTGCCAGGTGGGCGCGGATCTGATGGGTTTTGCCGGTGATCAGTTCTACCTCCAAAAGCGTATAGGCACCGTTGGTCTGTAACGGTGTGTAGGCAGTCTTGATGGGACTGCTTTCCGCGGATTTTGCATCGGAAACTCCGGTCGGCGGCGTCCCGGTGACCGTCACTTTGTTTGTGCGGGGATCCTTGTACAGATACCCCTCCACCAGTGCGCTCTCCCGTATCTCTCCCACGCAGATCGTCCGGTAAAACTTGGAGATCTTGCGGGTGCGGATCATCTCACTCAACTGCTGGGAACCGGCAAGGGTCTTACCGCAGATCACAATACCGCTGGTGTTTCGATCCAACCGATTACACACGGAAGGTTTGAAAGTGGCAAGTTCCTCGTTTGTGACAGAACCGGTTGCCAACAGATACCCGATCAACCACTCATTCAGGCTGAGATCCGCGTCTTTTGCCTTCTGTGTCAGCACTCCCGCCGGTTTGTTCAACAATACTTTCTGCTCATCTTCATACAGAACAGAAATGCCCTGTAAGGTCCTGTATGCCTCCCGGTACTGGCTGACAGAATCCTTTCTTTTGGATGCAATAGGGGATGCAGTACCATGTTGCAGTTTACGCTGTGAGGTTTCTTGTGACATATTATCTTCTCTGTCTTCTGTCAGGTCATTTATAGCCCCACCCGAAAACTTCAGAAATGTCTCCTCTGAAAAAAAACTCTGCACCACATCTCCCACTGCAAGAATTTCTTTTCCTTCCGCCTTTTTCCCGTTCAGAGTGATGTTCTTTTTCCGCAGCATCTTATA
>DFDT01000210.1 GCA_002368865.1 Lachnospiraceae bacterium UBA3821
AGCTCGATCTGGGAATAATCCGCATCCAGGAACACATATCCCTCTTTCGGCACAAACACTTTTCTGAGCTGCCTGCCCAGCTCCGTCCTGGTCGGAATATTCTGCAGATTCGGCTCCGTGGAACTGATGCGCCCCGTCGCCGTGATCGTCTGATTAAAATTCGTGTGAATACGCTTGTCCGCTCCAATGTAAACCGCCAGCCCGTCCGCATAGGTGGACTTCAGTTTGGTGAGCGCCCGATACTCCAGAATATCCTTCACGATCGGATATTCCTCCGCCAGCTTATCCAGCACATCTGCCGCCGTAGAATAACCGGTCTTAGTCTTTTTCCCGCCCGGCAGCTGTAATTTTTCAAACAGGACTTCTCCCAATTGCTTGGGGGAATTGATATTAAATTTCTCTCCCGCTGCATCACAGATTGCATTTTCCAGCGCGTCAATCCGGGAGATCAGTGCATCTCCGTAGGCCTTCAGCTCCTCTCTGCGGACCTCAACGCCCTCTTTTTCCATATCGTAAAGCACCAGAGAAAGCGGCATCTCGATTTCCCGCATCAGGTCAGCCATCTGCGTCTTCTCTAATTTCTCCGCGATCACCCGGGAAGCCGCCAACGCCACATAAGCGCCCTGTGCATAGAAATCCATCGCTTTCTGCGGCTCCTGCTCCACTACCTGGGAAAGACTCCGTTTCCCGAACACTTCCACCGTCCCCTGCACTGTCATCCCCAGGTGCTCGGAGGCAATGGTCTCAATATCGTAATCATTTTTCAATGGGTTCAAAAGATACGCCCCGATCAGGACATCAAAATAGCGCACCGTACTGTCCTGCGCCAAAAAAGCATATTCTTTTTTCACATCAAAAGTCGCCAACCGCACATGGGCAGACAGCTCTTTCAGCAAAAGCCTCACCTGCTCTGTCTCATCCACCGCTTCTTTGGGGGTATCAAATAAAGACAGCTGTCCAACGGTCTCCTCCTGCCTTGCCAGCAGATAGACATAATTCTCCTGCGCGGATCTGCTGATCGCAATTCCCAACAGCTGATCCTGCTCCAGCATCAGCCAGAGACCGATCTCTTTCGCCTGTTTCGCCACTTCCTTCACAAGCTTCTCAAAAGCCTTGATATCTTCTATCTTCTGCGCCGCAAGCTTCACACTCTCTCCCGCGGAAACCGTCCTGTCAAAACGCCCCAGGAAGTTCTTAAACTCCAATTTTTTAAATAACGCATATGCCTCCGGCGTATAATACCCTTCCGCTTTTGCCGCCTCATAATCAAACGCCAGATCACAGTCCACTTTGATGGTCGCCAGGGTCTTGCTCAGGTAAGCCAATTCCTTATTTTCGATCAGAGAGGTCCGAATGGCATTTTTTGAAACCTCATCCACATGGGCGTAAAGATTATCCAGCGAACCGTACTCCACAATCAGCCCTGTGGCGGTCTTCTCGCCCACCTTGGGTACTCCCGGGATATTGTCCGCCGTATCCCCCATCAGTGCCTTCAGATCAATGAACTGCTCCGGCGTCATCTGATAGGCGGCCTGCACATCCGCCGCATAATAATCCTCAATCTCTGTCCCGGTGCGCTTCGTCTTAGGAATTCGGATCTTAATCCTGTCCGAAGCGATCTGCAGCAGGTCCCTATCCCCGGAGACCAGCGAAACCGCCATGCCGTCCCGCTCCGCTTTCTTCGCCAATGTCCCCAGAATATCATCCGCCTCCAGCCCAGCCTGTTCCACGATCACCACATGCATGGCCTTCAGCACTTCCTTCATCACCGGAACCTGCTCTCTCAGTTCCTCCGGCATGGGCTTACGCGTTCCCTTGTAGGCGTCATACATCTGATGGCGGAAAGTCGGCGCATGCACATCAAACGCCACCGCCAGATATTCCGGCTTCTCCTCCTCCAGGATCTTAAACATGATATTCAAAAAGCCGTAAATCGCATTGGTATGAAGCCCTTCCGCATTGCTCAGATCAGGCAGCCCATAAAATGCTCTGTTCAGAATACTGTGTCCGTCTATTAAAACAAGTTTCTTCATGCTAAACTTCCATTCCGCTGATATTCCGCTGATTCCAAATTTCTTTTCCCATAATGACTCAAAGCAGCATCCACACGATCACTCCGACAATCGTGGAAATGATAATCAGCTCCAATGCTGCCCCCAAATACAGTAACAGGGAGTGATATTTCACGCGGCTCTCCGCCTCGATGCGGCGGATCTCCAACTCTCTCTGCAAGTCAAAGGCATCCCCCTCCTCCAGGTGCTGCATGCCTTCCGCCACCAGAAACTGGATCGCCAGTTCCTCATGACATTCCTTGCAGGTATCCATGTGCTCATTAAATTTTCTCAGTGTACGAAAATCTATTTCCTGTGCCAGGAACTCAGGAATTAGTTTCTCAAATTCCGTACAATCCATACCTACACCCCGAATCACGTGTCAGAATAAAAAACGCTGCGCAGTTTCTCATAGAATATACTATACAACAATTCCAGGAAAAAATAAACATAAAAAAAGGAAAAAATGACTGTCAACCATTTTTGAAAATGTC
>DFDT01000069.1 GCA_002368865.1 Lachnospiraceae bacterium UBA3821
GGAGCAACATGCTGGGCGGCACGGAACTGATCCGCAGAAAGCTGGGTAAGGATGCTTACGCTATGACCATCACTTTACTGCTGAATTCCGAGGGCAAAAAGATGGGCAAGACTCAGAAGGGAGCGGTATGGCTTGATCCGAACAAGACATCTCCCTTTGAGTTCTACCAGTACTGGAGAAATATCGGTGACGCGGATGTGCTCAAATGTCTGCGCATGCTGACCTTCCTGCCTTTGGAGCAGATCGATGAGATGGACAAGTGGGAAGGCAGCCAGCTGAATCAGGCAAAAGAGATTCTGGCATTTGAACTGACACAGATGGTACACGGTACAGAGGAGGCGAACAAGGCGCAGGAGAGTGCCAGGGCATTGTTTGCCGGCGGTGCGGCTGCCGAGATGCCGACTTATGAATTGCAGGAAGCGGATTTCCTGAACGGAAAGATTGATATTCTGGGTGTACTGGCGTCCTCCGGTCTGTGTGCATCCCGTTCCGAAGCGCGTCGTGCGGTGGAGCAGGGCGGCGTCACGGTAGATGGTAAGAAAGTGGCGGATGTGAAGACTGCTTATGAGCCGGAACAGTTTGCCGGGGAAGGCATGGTAGTGAAGCGCGGCAAAAAGAATTTTAAGCGCATTGTGATGAAATAAAATAGCATTTTTGGAAACCTCCTGCATATACATGTAACAGTATTAACAGGAGGTTTTTCTATGGATCATCATACAGCAAATCATACATACGATCTGTATTCCGATATACAGAAAAGGACCGGCGGCGAGATCTATATCGGTGTGCTGGGTCCGGTGCGCACCGGAAAATCCACTTTTATCAAGCGGTTTATGGACGAACTGGTACTGCCGAACATGGAGGATGAAAATGCGCTGGCACGGGCGGTGGATGAACTGCCTCAGAGCGCAGGAGGAAAAACGATCACGACAACAGAGCCGAAATTTATTCCCAACGAAGCGGCGTTGATCCGACTGAATGACGATGTGGAGCTGAAAGTACGTCTGATCGATTGTGTGGGATACATGGTGGACGGCGCCAGCGGTCACCTGGAGGAAGATAAGGAACGTATGGTGAAGACCCCCTGGTTTGAGGAGGAAATTCCCTTTACTCAGGCGGCAGAGATTGGGACGGATAAGGTGATGAACGATCATTCCACCATCGGCATGGTGATCACCACGGACGGCAGCTTCACGGAACTGCCCAGAACCGCTTATCTGGACGCGGAGGAACGTACCGTGCGGGCGCTGCAGGATATCGGCAAGCCTTTTGTGGTCATTTTGAACAGTCAGAAACCTTATTCCGAGGATACAAAGCGGCTGGCGGCAGAACTGGAGGAAAAGTACAATGTAACGGTGCTGCCGGTGAACTGCGAGCAGCTCAAAAAGGAGGACATCAATCGGATTCTGGAACATGTTTTGTATGAATTCCCGATTGCGGCGATTGAATTTTATATGCCGAAATGGGTAGAGATGCTGCCTGCGGACAATCAGATGAAGCGGGAAATGACAGATTGTGTAAGGGCAATGATGAAAGATTATGATACGATCCGGGATATCATGGAAAATCCTGTCACCATGGACAGCGATTATGTAAAACGTTGTAAAATGGACGAAGTTTCGCTAGATAACGGTACTGTGAAAGTACAGATGGATGTGGAGGAAGATTATTATTATGATATGCTTTCCGATATGACCGGGGAAGAGATACGGGATGAATATCAGTTGATCGGCAAACTTCAGGAATTTTCGGAAATGCGGAGAGAATATGCCAAGGTGTTGGATGCCGTGAATGCAGTGCGCGGAAAGGGTTACGGTGTGGTGACGCCGGAGCGGGGGGAGATTCAGTTGGAGAAACCGGAATTGATCCGCCATGGCAACAAATATGGGGTTAAAATCAAAGCAATCAGCCCGTCCATACATATGATCCGGGCCAATATTGAAACAGAGATCGCCCCCATCGTAGGCAATGAACAGCAGGCACAGGATCTGGTGACATATATCAACCAGGCAGACACCGGAGACGGTATCTGGGAGACCAATATCTTCGGAAAGACCGTGGAACAGCTGGTAAACGACGGAATCAATACCAAGGTTTCCGCAATCGGTGATGAGAGTCAGATCAAACTTCAGGATACCATGCAGAAGATTGTCAACGATTCCAACGGCGGTATGGTCTGCATTATCATTTAAGTGCTGAGACGGATGGGAATGTCCCACGGATCACTGTCCAGCCACGCAGGAAATGCATAGGCGTATATGGTGACACACAGCATGACGACAATCAGGAAGAGAAGGACGAGACAGCAGCCTGTGAGTATATGATCATAGCAATCTTTGCTCACAGGTTGTTTTATCACTTTTTCCAAGATGAGACAGACAAATTGCAGTCCTTTTTCCAACCCTCTTACGGAATAATAGCAAAGAGGGATCAGCATGGGCATCAGATAGCGGCCCTGAGGCTGCAGGTCGGAATAATAGGAATAAATGATACTTAAGAGCAATGGGATCAGCATACATAAAATCATATTCATGTGAAAAAAAACAGTCAGATTTTTGCGATGCCGGAAATGGATACCGCCCGTAAGTAAATGAGGGGAAAGCTTCCAATGGGCAGTCAGGACGGAAAGCGGCAGGATGCAAAAAAGACTGAGACTAAAATACAGTTTGTAAAGCCGATAAACCCAGAGTGCTGTGTAGATGGACATAGGACCATACATACAGATCAGACTGTTGACGGACAAGACCGTAAAATCAGACTTTGTGAGCATGGTTCCGATCGTATACCCTAGGGTTTGATAGGTTTCCCGGGAGCCTGGCTTTAAATAGTCGTAGGCATAAAGTTCCGCACACAGATCTCTGGCATGAAGACCGAGAAAATCCCCGTCATAAAGGTGATAACTGCGGAGAAACCACCAGGCGATGCCCAGAAGTACCAGAATACAGATAAAACTGCCTTTCTGCAGCAATGGAAGAAATTGTATCTGTATTTTGTGGTGCTTTACCGAAAAGTAATGTGCAAAAAAGAGCAGTATACTGCTTAAGACAAACCCGTATGCATTATAATAGGACAAAGCGCAGAAAATAATTCCTATAGATAGGATCATACAGGAGCGGTAGGTGAAATGATCCTCCAGTGCACAGGTTAATCCGTAAAGGATCATGGCAATCGACATCATGCTGCAGGAATCTGTATTCACATAGGTGTGGAGAAAAATGCTCTGCGGAAGAAACATCACAAAAAAGCAAAACAGATACTGCAGGTATCGGTTTCGAAACCATTTTTCTGACAGAAGCAACATAAAAACAGCCATCACAAGACCGAAGGAAAAATTGACCAGTCTTGCAGTATACAACAGAACAGAGGCATTTGCGGTAAAATGTCTGACCAGACGCATGGCAAATCCCATGAGCATGTAGGGCAGGATCGGTTGAAATGCGTAGGAAAAGCCATACCCGGGAATGCGGATGGACTCTTCGTAGCCGTTGGGCAGCGAACCGTGCTCCGCAATATAGAGCGGAATGCGGTAACGATTCAGTTCGTCCGGCGGATTGTTAAAGGGCTGTTCCACGATCATGGACAGGCAGATGATACAGTACAGCGCAAAATATAAAAAGATCAAAAAATATTCGATACGATTTCTTTTTCCCTGTTTCATGAATATAACTCCCCGGTATTTCCTGAGTGGATCACCCCAAATGGGTGGCCTATAATTGCAGTATACCATATGTTGTGGCATAAAACAAATGAATTGCTTTTTGTTCCCAAATTAGGTATAATAAATCTAGAATTTTTTGACAATTGCGGGAGGGTATTTATGACGGATAATCCGGTGTATGACAAGCTGCTGAGTTGCCTGAATGCGATTCGGGAGAAAACAGATTTTGTGCCGAAAGTCGGAATTGTACTTGGATCCGGATTGGGGGATTATGCGCAGCAGATCGATGTATGTGCGGAGATCGCTTATACGGAGATCAAAGGGTTTCCGGTATCTACGGTGCCCGGACATGCGGGAAAGTTTATATTCGGATATGTGGATCGGATCCCGGTCGTATGCATGAAAGGCAGAGTGCATTACTATGAGGGCTATGCCATATCGGATGTGGTATTGCCGATACGACTGATGAAGCTTTTAGGGGCGGAGATCCTGTTTTTGACCAATGCGGCGGGCGGGGTGAATCCGTCTTTTCACGCCGGAGATCTGATGCTGATCAGGGATCATATTTCCGTGTTTGCGCCGAATCCGTTGATCGGTGCCAATCTGGATGCTTTGGGTGTGCGTTTCCCGGATATGAGTGCAGTCTATCGCCCGGAGCTTCAGGAGATCATTCGGTTGACTGCCAAGGAAAACGGAATCTATCTCCAGGAAGGTGTTTATGCGCAGTTGACCGGTCCGTCCTATGAGAGCCCGGCGGAAATCCGGATGCTGCGGAGCTTTGGATGTGATGCTGTGGGGATGAGCACGGTGGTGGAGGCGATCGCCGCCAATCATTGTGGTCTGAAGGTATGTGGCATTTCCTGTATCAGCAATCTGGCGGCGGGAATGTCTGCGACGCCGCTCAACCACAAAGAGGTACAGGAAGCGGCGGACGAAGCGGTTCCCCGATTTCAAAAGCTTGTGACAGAAAGTGTAAAAAAATTGGCGCATCTGTCTGAAGAAGGAGATGTGCGGAGGGGAAAGCAGTGACGGGAGAAGAAAGAGAGCGATTGATTGATCTTGCGCTCGCAGCAAGAGAGAACGCGTATGCACCTTATTCCGGTTATGCGGTGGGAGCGGCGTTACTTACGGCGGACGGCAGGGTCTTTCAGGGGTGTAATATTGAGAATGCTTCCTACGGTGCCACGAATTGTGCGGAGCGCACCGCATTTTATAAAGCTGTCAGTGAGGGCGTGCGGGATTTTGTTGCATTGGCGGTCATAGGGGGAAAGATCGGGTGTGCTCCCACGGACTATGCATATCCCTGTGGGATCTGCAGGCAGGTGATGCAGGAATTCTGTACAAAAGAGTTTCAGATATTTGCGGCGATCAGCGGAAGGGATTACAAAGCGTTTTCATTAGGAGAACTGTTGCCGTATGGATTTGGCGGGGAACAGATTCAATGAGGCCGAAAGTATAAACAGGTAGGTTATCGGAGGCAGGACGGCTTTCGACACCATAGATTATGAGTATTTACGCAGGAGAGAAAGAAATGTTAGAGAAGACCTTTAAACTCAAAGAGAACGGCACGGATGTAAAAACTGAGATCATTGCCGGACTCACCACTTTCATGACAATGGCGTACATCATTGCCTTAAATCCGAATCTGTTGACCGGATTCGGCGCAGAGGGAGCTTCCTTGTGGAACGGTGTGTTTATGGCAACCTGTATCGCCTCTGCAATCGGTATGTTTGTAATGGCGTTTGCGGCGAATAAACCGTTTGCCATGGCTCCCGGCATGGGCTTGAACAGTTTCTTCGCGGTTGTCACGACAAATATTGTTGCGATCACGGGGATGACGTATTTGGCATCGTATCAGGCGGCGCTGTGTATCATCCTGATCGAAGGTCTGGTATTTATTGTTCTGTCCCTTCTGAATATCCGGAAAAAGATCGTGGATGCCATTCCGCTTGGCGTCAGATTGGGTATCGCCCCTGCAATCGGTTTGATGCTGATGAACATTGGACTCGGTTCCAACAAAGGTATCTACTCTGAAAACGGCGGACCGTTTTATGTGATGAGAGATTTCTTCGGTGCATTGACGCCGAGTCTTGCACAGACCCAGATGGGCAGTGGTTATGCGGAGATGGTTCTGACGGTTGTGACGATGTTTATCGGTCTGTTTGTGATCATTGTATTGGCACATAAAGGAGTGAAGGCTTCCGTGATCATCGGCATGCTGGCAGCCAGCATTGTTTACTGGATTGGCGAAGCAGCTTTTCTGGGCAATAACCCGTTTGCGAGTCTCCAGGGAGCTTCTTTTGTCCCTCCTTTTGCAGATATGGTGGAGACAACATTATTCAAATTTAATTTTGCAGGCTTTGCCCAGGTGGGTTGGTTTACCATGATCACACTGATCGTGACTTTCTGTATCATTGATATGTTTGATACGATCGGCACTCTGGTGGGTACCGCCAGCAGAGCAGGTATGCTGGATAAAAACGGCAAGATGCCGCAGATGAAGCAGGCGCTGCTCGCAGATGCGATCGGAACCGTTGCAGGTTCTGCAACAGGTACCTCCACGGTAACTACTTTTATTGAATCTGCATCCGGTGTAGAGGCAGGCGGACGTACCGGTCTGACGGCATTGACAACGGGTATTCTGTTCCTTGCCTGCATGTTCCTGGCACCCATTGCGGCAGTGATCCCTGCGGCGGCAACGTCCTCTGCCCTGATCTATGTAGGCGTGCTGATGATTGCCGGTCTGAAGAACATTCATTTTGACGATATGTATCAGGCGGTTCCGGTTGCGTTAATGCTGATTGCAATGCCGATCTCCGGATCCATCGGACATGCCATCGGTCTGGGACTGATCGCGTATACCGTAATGAAGTTGTTTACCGGTAAGGCGAAAGAGGTTTCCGTACTGACCTATGCGCTGTCTGTGATCTTCCTGATCAAATTCTTCCTGGTAGCTTGATCGGCCTGGGGTAACGGAGAGGAAACATGGCATATCTTTTGGTGACAGCAGTGATATTTGTGCTCCTGTTTGCGGTGATCGTCCGTGAAATGGTGCAGCAGTCCAAGCGGAGAAAAGAGTTTCGGCAGTCCCTGTATGATGATTTTGGGACGATGCCGAAGCGGAAGTATACGGTGGAAAATGTGCAGCATCTTCAGGGGTATTATACCAGACACCCTGCAGAGGGACAGTTGGATGATATCACGTGGAATGACTTGAATATGGATGAGGTATTCCGGCGGCTGAATTATACGCATTCAGCCACCGGAGAGGAATATCTGTATTATCTGCTCCGCAGTCCGGCGGAAAAAAGAGAACCGCTGGAGCATATGGAGCAGGTGATGCAATGGTTCAGGGAACATCCGGATGACCGTGTGGATCTTCAGATGTATCTGAGCGAACTGGGATATACAGGGAAGCATTCGCTGTATGACTATATTGAGAATCTGGATGCGCTGGGAGAGCGCAGTAATAAGAAGCATCATCTGATGAACGCGCTCTACCTTCCTCTGATTGCACTGATTCCGTTTCGGCTGTCTCTGGCAATCGCAGGGATTTCGGTGCTCGGAATCTATCAGATCGTCAGCTACTTTAAGGATAAGCGCGAAATGGAGCCCTATATCATCAGCTTTGCCTATATCATGCGGCTGATCATGACCGGAGAGAAGATCAGTGTCATGCAGATCCCGGCCTGCGAAAAAGAGTTTGCAGGGATGTGGGAGTGCATCCAGAAGATGAAAGGAATCCGGAGAGGATCTTTCTGGGTGTTTACAGCCAGCGACAGCCGGACCTCCGGGAATCCGCTGGAAGTGATCCTGGATTATCTGCGCATGATGTTCCATGTGGACCTGATCATCTTTAACAGGATGGTCAAGCAGCTGCGTCTGCATGTGGCAGATGCGGACAGGCTGATCTCCTTGGCCGGATTTTTGGAAGCGGCGGTTTCCGTCTGCTGGTTCAGGGCGTCCCTGCAGGAAGGCTTTTGTCTGCCGGAATACGAGAATGCGGCACAGACGGGTATTTCCATTAAAGAGGGGTATCATGTGCTGTTGGAGCATCCGGTGAAAAACAGCATTGATGCCGCGAAAGGTGTTTTGCTGACCGGCTCCAATGCTTCCGGCAAGTCTACATTTTTAAAAATGGTGGCGATCAATGCCATCTTGGCTCAGACGATCCATACCTGTGCGGCTGCAAGCTACAGGGCGCCGTTTTTCAGACTCTATTCTTCCATGAGTCTGCGGGATGATCTGGCGGGCGGAGAGAGTTATTATATCGTGGAGATCAAGTCCTTGAAGCGCATTTTGGATGCGGTCAAAGAAGGACAGCAGGTTCTGTGTTTTGTGGATGAGGTGCTGCGGGGAACCA
>DFDT01000023.1 GCA_002368865.1 Lachnospiraceae bacterium UBA3821
AACGGCAGATTTGTGAAGATTTCCGCTGCATCCCTGAAAGAGAGTCATCCTCATGATATCCATATCACGAAGGAAGCTCCGAACTATAGCGTGGATGCGTAAGAAAAGATGTAAGCGTTTTCATCAAAACATACAAAAAAGTGGCGTATTTTCGCCGCTTTTTTGTTGCAAACAGATAGAATATGATATATAATATTATTACAAAAAGAAGCATGATCGAAACGGATGTCGGTGATGCAAAAAGGAGAGGGCATTGAACCAAAGGTTTAAAAATCTTTGGTTATCTTTTTCTAAGTATGGATACGGTCGCTGATATTCTCTCGGCAGGTAACGGGATACCGATGAGAATTTGGGGAGGGAAAAAGATGAAAAAATCATTCAAACGGATAAAACAGAATAATAAGGGATTTTCCTTAATCGAGCTTATCATTGTGGTTGCAATCATGGCGGTCCTTACAGCAGTTGTAGGAGTACAGCTTTCGCATTATATCGCTCGCGCCCAAAAAGCGAGTGATATTTATACCGCGGATAAGATAGCCAGTGCGTATATTATGGCTGCAGCTGCGCATCCGGAAGTATATACACTGATGGAAGACTTTCGAGACGGAAAGGATAGCTATCATGGTACGAATAACAATGCATATCAGAACTTAAGAGTTACGGTTTCTGCTACTGTAGACGGTGTTACGGAGACTTATGATGTTGTATTGCTTGTTGCAAGTGAGAATACAACCTGGACAGGCGGAATGGCGGTTTACAGGGAAACAGGTTTTTATGATACCTTGAATGCAGAGTTGGGGTTGACTCCGGGCGCAGGCAAGAATCCTTACATGATACCAAAATACAAAGCCAAAAAGTCAGGGCAGTATCGGGCTCCCAATGGGACCAAGACCTACGCAAAGAGTGTAGACAGATGGCGGATAGTAGAAAGAATCGACAATGGCACGATCGAGGTTTGGAGCGCTGACGGCACAACCTATGGCGGATGGCCTTATTACAGAGTATATCCTAAACCAGATGATCTGTATACAAATTAGTGATAAAGTGAGAGGCTATGGATAAAATGATGGGTGAGCGCCCGGCAGAATGGACTGTCGGGCGCTTTAAATTTGTTTGCAAAAGGATTGTACAATCCTGCCTGATTGTGGTAAAATATATACAATAATGCCTAAGATTTGGAGGCCAATCGTGCAGAATGTATCATTACAACAACTGGTAGACAGGGAGGAACTGCAGCTTTTGCAGGGTGAGATCTGCAGAGTGGCGGGTGTTTATGCCTGTTGTGTGAATAGAAGAAAAGAATCCATTACAGAGATATCCAATACGGGATCCGGGGTGTTTGAGGGCTTGTCGAGAGATGAGCTTCAGGCGTTGCGGATTTCTCCGCATTCCCAGCGGGCGTTGGAGCGCGTGGAGCCGGATTCCCTGGAGGATACGGCTGTGGAGGCGTTTCCCGGGGGACGTGTGGCGGCGATCTCTATCACGCTGAACAATGAATTTCTGTTCTACTGGCTTTTATTTGATTGTTCCAACAGAGAAGAGGGAAAATTCGCGCAGGTACTCGACCTGGTCCGGGATATGAGCCTGGCGCTTTTTAAGAGCAAATATCAGCGTCTGAAGGCTGAGATGGCTGGAAAACAGGTTTTGCTGGAGCGGCAGCAGATGGCGAAGGATCTTCGCAGGAGTGAGGCTACCGCTGATATTATCCAACTGATGCAGAGCGATGATCCTATAGAGATCATCATGGAGCGCTGGCTTCGTCTTCTGGGGCAGCATCTGCAGGTGGAATCGGCTGAGGTGTTTCAGATCAGCGGCGTGGATCGCACAATGAGTGTGCTGGCCAGTTGGTGCAACAGAGGGATCATTTCCCCGTTTGACAGAGTAACGGGGTTGGACGTATGTACACTGTTCCGGACGGAGAAACCGTTAGTGTACTCGGCAGGTACGATTCCGGCAGAACATATGTGGGAGGCCAATTATTACGGCTGGGCGGCGATCATGGTGTTCCCCATCATGATGGGGGAGAACGGCGCGCGTATGGTACTTACAGTGGAGTACCGCAGCGGATATCACAACTGGGATCCCACGGAAGTTAAATTTACGGCGGATGTGGTAAAAGTTCTGCAGAGTATTTTAACCCGCGGTGCGAATAAGGGAGCTCCGTCAGGCTCAAGCGGTGCACTGGAGGCAGTGCTTGACAATTTGGGCAGTGCACTTTATGTGACAGATGCCCGTTCCGGGGCAATGGTTTTTGCCAACAAGATTTCAAGGGACATCTTTTTTGCGGAGATCCAGGACAAATCTTTCGATGATCTGATCCGGCGGGGTGTGGAGAGCAGTTCGAATTCCGGCGTGGCGGAGATCTTCTTTGAGAGAAGCCTGCGCTGGTATGAGATGACTTATAAGGAGACTGTCTGGACGGATGGCAAGAACGTGATGTTGTATTCGTTTTACGACATCACAGACAAAAAACAATATCAGAGAAAAGCGGAGCGTCAGGATTATACGGATTTTGTGACCGGATTGTATAACCGCAGATGCTGTGAGCGGGATCTTACGCTGTTGATTGAGGAGGCAAAAGACCGGAATGGAACGGGTGCAGTACTGTATCTGGATCTGGATGACTTTAAACGGATCAATGACGGGCTGGGACATCAGTACGGAGATGTGCTTTTAAGATCTGTGGCGGGCGCACTGCAAAAAGTGAGCGGACTGAATGACAGATGCTACCGTATGAGCGGGGATGAATTTGTGTTGGTGGTTTCGGCGGAGGTTTATCCGAGACTGGATTCCATTCTGACCGAGGTACAGGGGATCTTCAGCAAACCGTGGTATCTGAAGGATGCCAATTATTACTGTACGGCGAGCATCGGTATCGTGACCTTCCCGGATTGCGGCGAGACAGTGGCGGAGTTGATGAAGAAAGCTGATATTGCCATGTATGAGGCGAAGAACGGCGCCAAAGATCGGGTGGCAAAATATAGTGAAGATATTTATTCCGAGTCCGGAAGACGTCTTGACATGGAAAAGAATATGCGCGATGCTACAGCAAACGGCTGTGATGAATTTGAGATTTATTTTCAACCGATCATGGATATTCAGGGCGATATGGCTGTGTGTGCAGGGGCGGAGGCATTGGTGAGATGGAACAGTCTGCGTCAGGGCTTTATGGCGCCGGCGGATTTCCTGCCGTTGGCGGAATATCTGGGGCTGATCAATCCCATCGGCAGCTATGTGCTGAATGAATCCTGCAAATACTGTAAGATGTGGAACAATGACGGACACCCTGAGTTCAAGGTGAATGTGAATTTCTCAGCGGTTCAGCTGTTACAGAACAATATCGTTGATATTGTGGAGAAGGCGCTGAATGATACGGGACTCCGGCCGGCCAATCTGGTGATCGATGTGACGGAGAGTCTGGCGGTGGATGATCTGGAGCGGATGAAGGGGATCCTCACAAGGCTTAAGGCGCTGGGAATCCAGATTGCACTGGATGATTTCGGGATCGGTTGTTCTTCGTTAAATCACATCCGGGCGCTGCCGTTTGATCTTATAAAGATAGACAGGAGTTACGCACTGCAGTTGACGGAGAGTTTGTATTCCCAGGCCTTTGTCCGGATGGTCGCAGAACTGGGGCAGACGCTGGGAATCGATGTATGTGTGGAGGGCGTGGAAGGTCCGGCACAGTACAGAACGCTGCACGGTACAAAAGTGCGTTACGTGCAGGGGTATTATTTTGAGAAGCCTTTGCCGAGAAGAGCTTTTGAAGAAAAATATGTAAGAAGGTAAGCTACATACAAGGAGGATAAGATTATGGTATCAATGGAGCAGGAATTGAAAGGCAATGCATATCCCGGGAGAGGAATCGTCATCGGACGTTCCGCAGATGGGAAGTATGCCGTAACTGCTTATTTCATTATGGGGCGCAGTTCTAACAGCCGCAACCGTGTTTTTGTAACAGAAGGGGAGGGCATCCGCACGGAGGCGTTTGATCCGTCGAAACTGGAAGATCCCAGCCTGATCATCTATGCGCCGGTTCGGGTATTGGGCAATGACACGATCGTGACCAACGGAGATCAGACGGATACCATATATGATGGTCTGAAAGAAGGAAAAACGTTTGAGCAGTCCCTGCGGGTGCGTGAGTTTGAGCCGGATGGTCCCAACTTTACCCCCCGTATCTCCGGCGTAATGCATGTGGGAAACGGCAAATATGATTATGCAATGTCCATCTTAAAGAGCAACAACGGAGACCCGGATTGCTGCAACCGTTATACTTATACCTATGACAATCCCAAGGCAGGTGAGGGGCGTTTCATTCACACCTATATGCATGACGGAAATCCCCTGCCCAGCTTCTACGGGGAGCCGAAGGAAGTGGAGATCCCGGATGATATGGATGCCTTTACGGAGCTGCTCTGGAACAGCCTGAATGCGGACAACAAGGTGTCCCTGTTTGTGCGGTATATCGATATTGCGACAGGGGAGTATCGCACGAAGATTGTGAATAAGAACGTATAAAAAGGAGAAAAGTACAATGAACGAAATGGAATTGAAATACGGATGTAACCCCAATCAGA
>DFDT01000180.1 GCA_002368865.1 Lachnospiraceae bacterium UBA3821
GAGATCAACCACGGCATTCCCGAGCTGATCACCTCCTTTGACATTGCCGTACTCACAGAGGATTCCATCTCCCATCTGGGCTGCCCGGAGCGACCGCTGATCGTGTCCGACCAGTGGATGTACCACTCCAGACTTTATGCTGCGGCAAGCTATGTGCGTACTGTAGACAATCTGGATCTGATCCAGTTAAACTCTTTTGGCTGCGGTCTGGATGCCGTAACCACCGACCAGGTGAACGACATTCTCTCCGGCTCCGACAAGATCTACACCTGCCTGAAGATCGACGAGGTCAATAATCTGGGCGCAGCAAGGATCCGCATTCGCTCCCTGATCTCCGCGATCCATGTGCGGGAGCGCATGCACAAACAGAGAACCATCCGTTCCTCCGCCATTGTAAAAGTACCATTTACAGAAGAGATGCGGAAAAATTATACGATCCTCTGTCCCCAGATGTCACCGATCCACTTTGAAATCCTGCAGCCCGCGATCAATTCCTGCGGCTACAATTTCGAGGTATTGGACAACGACAACAAGCATTCCGTGGATGTGGGTCTGAAATATGTGAATAATGATGCCTGCTATCCTTCCCTTCTGGTGGTAGGGCAGCTGATGGAGGCACTGCAGTCCGGCAAATATGACTTAAACCGGACAGCCCTGGTCATCTCTCAGACCGGCGGCGGCTGTCGCGCCACCAACTATATTGGTTTCATCCGCCGCGCGCTGCAGAAAGCGGGCATGGAGCACATTCCTGTGATCTCCTTAAATCTGGGCGGTATTGAAACCAATCCCGGATTCCATCTGAATGCGGATCTGTTGCTCCGTGCGGCTCTCGGAATCCAGTTTGGCGATATCTTTATGCGCTGCGTCTATCGCATGCGCCCCTATGAAGCCACTCCCGGCAGTGTGGATGCCGTACACCGGAAATGGTTAAAAGTCGTACAGGATTTTCTCTCTGCCAAGCACATTAACCTGTTGAAATTTAACGGGCTTTGCCGAAAGATCATCCGTGACTTTGACAATATCCCGCTTCTGGATATCCGGAAACCCCGTGTTGGTATCGTAGGTGAGATCCTGGTAAAATTCTCTCCCGCCGGCAACAATCATCTGGTGGAACTTCTGGAGAGCGAAGGTGCTGAAGCGGTAGTACCCGATCTGATGGATTTCCTGCTCTACTGCTTCTACAACCAGATTTACAAGGCAGACCATCTTGGCATGAGCAAGAAGACTGCCCGCAATTCCAAGCTGGGCATCTGGGCCATTGAAAATGTACTGCGTGCCGCATCGACGGATGAGTTCAAAAAGAGCAAACACTTTACACCGCCCACTCCGATCAGAGAGATTGCTGGTTTTGCAGAACCGATTGTAAGCATCGGTAATCAGACCGGTGAAGGTTGGTTTTTGACCGGAGAAATGGTGGAATTGATCCACGACGATGTTCCCAATATTGTCTGCACACAGCCTTTCGGCTGCCTGCCCAATCACGTGGTGGGTAAGGGCGTCATCAAGGCATTGCGCAAGGCATATCCGGAATCCAATATCGTAGCCATCGACTACGATCCCGGCGCCAGCGAGGTAAATCAGCTGAACCGCATCAAACTGATGCTGTCCACAGCCCAGAAAAATATTGATGGCAAGAATAAAAATAATAAAAAACTTGCATAATCGAAATAGGAACCTGTTATACAAAGAAGAGGCATCCTATGCGGATGCCTCTTCTTGTTGTTTGCTGTCCAGAAACTGCTGCAGCGCCTGCGCCACCTCATCGGGTTCCAGCCCGTATTCCTCGATCATTTCGCTCACCGACTCCAGTTCTTTCAGTCGTTTTGCTTCCAATAATTCAGCCAGTTCCGCTTTCTCCGACTCTATTCGTGTGAGCAGTGCGTCAATGATCTCCTGCTTCGCCTCGATCTTCTCATCCAGGCTCTTTCTCTGTCCTCTTGCCATAACAAACCTCCTTATGCTTGGTTCTCTTACCATAGTATATGGACAAGACTGGCAGATTATTCCTGTTTTTTTATTTTGTCCCGAAAATCCTGTCACCGGCATCGCCGAGTCCCGGCATAATATACGCATTCTCATTCAGGCAGCGATCCAGATTTCCAATATAGATCTCAATGTCAGGATGCGCGGCAGAAAGCCTCTCCACCCCTTCCGGCGCCGCAATGATGCACATAAATTTGATATGCCGGCCACCATGCTGCTTGATAAAGTTTACAGCCTCCACCGCCGAGCCGCCCGTTGCCAGCATAGGATCCAGCACAACGATCAGCCTCTGATCGATGGGATCAGGCAGCTTACAATAATACTCGTGCGGAAGATGTGTCTCCGGATCTCTGTAGAGCCCGATATGTCCCACCTTCGCCGAAGGCACCAGCGCATGGATGCCGTTGACCATCCCAAGTCCTGCCCGCAGGATCGGAACAATTGCCAGCTTTTTGCCGTCAATAGTCGGCGTCTTACACTTCTCAATGGGCGTTTCCACCTCAATATCAACCAAGGGCAGATCCCGCAATGCCTCATATGCCTCCAGCATTGCGATCTCCTCTACCAGACACCGGAACTCATACGTACCGGTCTCCATGTCCCGCAGCCTGGAGATCTTGTGCTTGATCAGCGGATGCTCCATAATGGTTATCTTCTCATTGTCTTTGTAGTGCATTTTTTATTCCTCCTTTTTCTCTGTCCTAAAACGCAAGATCCTCATCCCGGTTAAAAAAAAACTGACCCGTACCGATATCATGTCGCTTGCAATATGCCCGTATCCAATCCGCCTCCTCGGGCGTACAATCCTCATTGAATCTGTGATATGCCTGCCGCAGGCTTCTGCCAAAAATCTCCAGCGTGATAAACGGCGTATTCCCATCCTCCGCTTTCCGCATAAAAAGGACTGTCGTATCGTTATGGATCAGTGCCTCCACATAAGCAAACAGGCAATTGCTCATATAGACCGCCTCCCTGCAGAAATCATTGATGGTCTGCGGAAAGCGCACGATATAATCCTCATTCCGCTCCTGCCAGTCCGTCGGCCGCAGTCTGTTTGCCCGCCGTATGACCTTGTCATAATCCTCCCGATGTTCCACCAGATAAAACCGCAGAAGGCTCAGTTCTCTGTCATATCGCCCCTGATTCCCCTTTGCCTTCGCTGCCAGTTTTGTATACATCGGATCGATCGCAGCGATCTTATCCAGATCCTCCCAGCTTTTCTCTTTTAGCAAAAACAACTCATATTGACTGAGATTCCATATATGGTACAGATCCTTCCTCCTGGCAAGATACAACCGCCCCGCCTCCTGTGGGGTCAAGTCCCCGTCGATCAGCCGCTGCAGGTATCTGCACTGAGCGTCATTCATAGGAACTTCAAAAATACGGGGATACTTTTCCTGCAAGACGCTCAAAAATTCCCTGCGTTCCTGCTGCTGCAAAAGCACCGCTCCATCCCTGCAATTCAGTGCCCGCAGCGTACGCATGGTCAACCCTTCATACAACTCCTGCGGATTGCTGGAAAGTAGATTCACCTCATCCATTCCGCTCACATCTGCCGCCAACTCGTCCAGCCCGGCCTTATAGAGCATCTCCTTCGACGTATTCTGGATCGTGCAGTGATAGATATGATCCAGCAGCCGTACCGCCTTCGTAAAATAGCGCTGCAGATGCCACTCCGGATGCGCTTCGGCATACACTCTGTACACCTCATCAAACTGCTCATAATTATAGTAACATGCCCGGTTGTCCAGGCACCACACCTCAAAGCAATGTTCCTCTTCATAAGTCCACATATATCCCGCATGGATGGCAAAACGTCGGTACCCGGCCTGCATTCCCGTATCCGCCGGCTCATAGTGCACATAAAGGACATCGATATAGGGCTTCACTCTGAAAACCAGCAGCTGATCTCTGTATTCCTCCGCAGGAGCCCCATACTCTGCAACAATCTCACCTATCTTCTGCTCCGTGAGCTTTTCCGGCTCCCACGTATTCTTTTTATCCTGTATATCAAGCATAAATTTCAAACGCCCCATCTGTTCCCTATCTGCTTTATTTTACAACATCAGCCCTATTTTTTTCAATCAGGTATGCCGTTCTTCATAATCAGCGCGGATTTCTTCCAGAATCTCATCCTCGTTCAGAGAATCCTCAAAGTCCTTCGCCGAAGCGCTTGTCCGTGCGCAGCTCACCAGCTTGGACATCACCTCAAAATTCAACTTCGTTCCCACGCCATCGCACTCATAGCGCACCGCCCGGTTTTTGGCCACCCCAAACTGTCCTGCCACCTGGACCGCATCAATATTTGCCCCCAGGAAAATAAATTCCCAGTGAAGCTTTCGTTTCTTCTTTTCCACCATTTTCCTGAGCTTGTCATAGGTGTACTCTTTACTGGCGTTCTCCATACCGTCCGTTGTGATGATAAACAACGTCTTCTCCGGCCGTTCCTCTTCCGGCAGTTCCTTCTGGAGTTTCCCAACGCGATGGATCGCACTGCCCACAGCATCTAAAAGCGCCGTGCATCCCCTTACGTAATATTCCTTATCGGTGATCGGCTCTACTTTTTCCAGTGTTTTCCGGTCATGTAAGATCTCTACCTGATTATCAAAGAGTATCGTGGAAATAACGGCCTCCCCTTCCTCTTTCTTCTGCTTCTCCAACATGGAATTGTACCCGCCGATGGTCTCTGTCTCCAGCCCCGACATAGAGCCGCTCCGATCCAGAATAAATACGATTTCCGTCAAACCTTTCTTCATAATACCTACCTCTCTTTCCGCAGTAAATCTGCTGCTTTCTTTGTTTCTGAGGTAAGTATATCCTGTTTTCCCATATTCCGGGTCGCCTGCCAGGCGACATCTGCCGGTTTTCCGATTTATTCTCCCAGCAACGGTTGATCGTGTTCGAAAAGTGCCAGATTGATCGTATAAGTGTCATACACCTCATGTTCGATAAAATATTCCACGATCAGGTCGGACACACTGCTGGGTGACAACGCATATCCCGCCCGTCCCAACAGATCCTTTGTCTCGTCCAGATTCAGCTTCAGCGCCAGCGCAAACGCCACTGCCGTGATCTTCTTGGGCTGATAGGACGAATTGCTTCGGATCTTGGAAAACAGTTTGCGGTCCACATTCGCGCGCTTGTATACTTCCGTATCGGTATATCCCTTTTCGTCGATCAGGCGCAGCAGACTCTCCTGCCAGGTATCCGCCACCCGATCCACAATATCATCCAGAGATCTCATCGACAGCGCGGACGCCGACATCGCCATAGGGGCGGATTCCCGTTCACATTCCACAAATCTGGCCGTCTTCGCAGCCCCAAACAGCCTCGGCTTCGGTCTGACCGCCTCCGGCTCCTCCTCGAATACCACATCCTCGGTCAGCCAATCCTCCAGATGAGCCTCCAGATAAGCATCCAGCTCGCCATCTCTCCCGCCCGACGGTGCAACTCCATTCGGTACCACGAGTAGCACCTGTAGCTCAGTCTCCTCCCGCAGATCCCTGCACACCGAGACGGCTGCCTCCACATATTCCGCCGCACGCGCTCCATCCGCATCCCGCAGATCCAGCGTCACCTGTTCTGCACCCTGCTCTGCCGCATCCCGCAGTGCCGTATCACAAAAAGACCGGAAAGCAGCACAGTCTCTCCCCTGCCCTGCTTTCCATCTCACGATCCGTTCATGATCGTCCGCTCTGTCTGCCGTATCCGCATTTCCTTTGATGATCTGAAACGCCATAACCGCTCCTTTGCCCGTTCGGGCCTGTTACTTACTCTCCTTCCGGCACCGCATAACAGGCTTCCTCCATCCTCTTCTCAAACTCCTCCACCGGAAGAGGCTTATCAAAATAGAATCCCTGTGCAATATTACAGTGGTTCTCCCGCAAAATCTCAATCTGTCTGGTCGTCTCCACACCCTCTACAATACATTCCAATCCCATTGCCTGGGCCATGGAAACAACATGTTTAAACATAAGATTCGTCACATCCGTTTCGCAGTCATCCTCCACCGGTAAAAAACATCGATCGATCTTCAACACATTCCACGGGATCTCCCTGATCAGATTCAGCGAGGAATACCCGATACCGAAATCATCCACCGATGTGCTGATCCCCTGCTCCTGCAATCCTTTTACCACTCGCTTCAGATCTTTGAATTCCACATCCGTCGTGGTCTCAGTCAGTTCTATCTCTATATACCGATGCGGAACCTGATTTTTCTCCACAATCTCCATAATATGTTCCAGCAGATCCGCATCCACCAAATGTTTCCGGGACAGATTCACAGATACTCGAACCACATTCCTGCCCTCCGCGAGCCATCTGTTGATATCCTTGCAGACACAATCCAGCATGTAGAAATCCAGCTGACAGATATCCATATGCTGCTCCAACACCGGAATAAACTCCATCGGCGGAACAATCTTTCCCTCACGAAACCAGCGGCACAGCGCCTCCGCTCCCACAATCCGCCCGGAGAGCACATCCACCTTCGGCTGATAAAACACCCGAAACTCTTTATCCTCCAAGGCTTTCGGAAAGATACGCCGGATGCGCATTGCCTGATCTTTCATCACAAGCATCTTATCGCTATAAAATACAATAGAGTCAGCATCATCCCTTCTGGCAATCAAAGAAGACATCATGATCTTATTGATAACATCACCTTCATTCCGAAATGCAAACTCCTCCGGAATGATGAAGAAACCTGCACTGGCTGAAACAATGACTCGCTTGTCCCCTGCAGCATCATATGCCACAGGAACGCCTCTCAGAATTTCCATAATCTGTTCTGTGTAACGGTTTTCAAAAATTGCAACAAAATTATCCCCGCCCATGCGGCAGATAATGCCATCCTCCCCGATCACCTCCTTGATCAGGTTGAAATAGTTGCGCATGACAACATCACCTGCATCTTTTCCCACATCGCTGTTGATCAGTGAAAAATGACGCAGATTAAAATGAACCGCCGTATGCCCCGGAAGGCTTTTCTTTTCATTTAACTGTTCCAAAAATCGGGAGTACGATCGCACATTGGGATAACCGCTGTCATCGTAAAAGCCAAGCATTTCCACCGCAACCTGCAGCCTGTTCCTGCTGACAAAACTGAGCAGAGCCCGCAGGATCAGATCCACCTTGAGGAACTCCTCGTTGGTAAGCGGCTCATCCTCCTCGGCCATATACAGTGTACCGATAATGACAGCCATGGTGTTCGTCACAAGCCGCCTGCGCACAACCACCTTATCTCCCCTGCCGTTGTCACGATCGATCAGAATCTCACCCTGCCCGGCCTTCTCTTTGCTCAGACTGGTGTAAAATTCCGTTACCCCCTTCGATATATGAAACAGATTACAAATTTCATCCAGAATCTCCACAAACTCACGACGATCAAATTTTACGCCGCTTGTCATGGAATTGATCATCTTTTCAAACAGAATATAGTAAGTCTCGGTCTTATTTTTATCCATACACTTCCCCCAATCGTCAGACATACAATAAACTCTCTGCTCCTTTTGCGTTCTCCAAGATGTCAAAATACTTTATTTTATTATACACGAAACCACGGGAGATGGGAAGCCACAAAAAGCCGAAAAAGCACCTTGTCCGATAGATATTCCTAGATCCACATCCCCTCGAACTCCACCTCATTCAGATCGTATGGAGTCACCTGATATACATAGTAATTCAGCCAGTTGCTGTACAGATTATTGCTGTGACTCCTCCACTGCAGCAACGGTTTCTGTGTAGGGTCATCACCCGGAAAATAATTGTACGGTATCTGGATGTTCAATCCTTTGTTCAGATCCCTTTCGTATTCATTGCGCAGGGTATAGCGGTCATACTCCGGATGCCCATTGATAAAGATCTTTCTGCCGCCCTCTGCGATCGCCAGAAATACGCCTGCCTCCTCCGACTCCGCCAGCACGGTCAACTCTTTGCAGGCATGGATTTCCGCCGCAGGAGTCTCCGTATGTCTGCTATGCGGCGCCAGGAATACATCGTCGAATCCGCGCACCAGAGGAATCTTCCGGTTTGCCACTTTATGCTCATACACGCCGAACAGTTTCCGAGGCAGCTGCCTTTTGTTGATGCCGTAATAATGATAAAACCCGGCCTGCGCTGCCCAGCAGATATGAAGTGTGGAGGTCACATGCTTCTCCGCCCAGTCAAAGACCTCACAGATTTCCTCCCAGTAGTCCACCTCTTCAAAAGAAATGTCCTCCACCGGCGCTCCCGTGATGATCATTCCATCGAACTTCCTGTCCTTCACTTCATCAAAGGTCGTATAAAATTTATTCAGATGACTGGCCGATGTATTTTTGGAAATATGATTTCTCACATTCATAAAAGTCACATCCACCTGCAGCGGCGAATTCGATAACGCTCGTAGAAGCTGCAATTCCGTATCCTGCTTCACAGGCATAATGTTTAGGATCAGCACCTGCAGCGGCCGGATATCCTGGTGCATTGCCCTGTTTTCATCCATCACAAATATATTTTCATTTTCCAGGATCTCCTTTGCAGGCAGATCACTCTGTGTCTTGATCGGCATGTTCCGTTCCTCCCTATCTGACCATTGTCAACTTTTAATTATTTTCCAGATACCGAGCCATAAAGTCTTCCTCCGACAAAATGGCTACACCCAGCTCTTTTGCTTTCTTATTTTTGGACGAATTGGACGTGATGTCATTGTTGATCAGGCAGGTGGTCTTTCCCGTCACACTGCCGGTCACCTTGCCGCCCTTGTCCTCGATAACCGCTTTCAGTGCATCGCGATTCTCATAATGATTCAGGCCTCCGGTGATCACAAAACTCATCCCCGCAAGCGTCTGACCGGAAGCGTTCACCTGCGGCACTTCCAACCGGATCTCCGCAAGCAGCGCCTCCATTCTGCGCAGCTTCTCCTCATCGTGCATATAATCATAGATTGAGCCGGCAAGCACCTCGCCCACGCCCTCGATCTCACTCAGTTCCTCCATGGTAGCCTTCCGGATCTTATCCAGATCATAGTCGAAGTGTTTACACAGCAATTTTGCATTGGCTACGCCGATCCCACTGATCCCCAGTGCATAGAGCACTCTGGAAAGCGTGGTATTTCTGGCTGTCTCAATACTCTCCTGCAGATTCCAATAAGACTTTTCTCCAAAGCCTTCCATCTGCGTGATCTCATCTTTATAGCGATCCAGATGAAACAGATCCGCAAATTCCTGTATAAACCCTCTGTCTATAAACTTCTCCAATGTCATCTCGGAAAGTCCGTCAATATTCATGGCGTCTCTGCTGACAAAAAGTGTAAACGCCTTAATATGCTTTGCAGCACACTGCTCATTGGTACAATACAGAGACTGTACATCATTCATCTGCTGAATGCGGGTCGGCTGCCCGCAGACCGGACACACCGCAGGAATTGCCAAAGTATCACTCTGCGTCAGATTCTCCGCGATCTGAGGAATGATCATATTCGCTTTGTAAACCGTGATCTTATCCCCGATCCCCAGCTTCAGGCTGCGCACAATACTCACATTGTGTACCGAAGCCCGGCTCACCGTGGTCCCCTCCAGTTCTACCGGCTCGAAGATTGCCACCGGATTGATCAGACCGGTACGACTCGCACTCCACTCCACCTCTAAAAGTGTTGTCTCCCGAATTTCATCCGCCCATTTGAACGCAATGGAGTCCCTGGGAAACTTGGCCGTGCGGCCCAGCGATCGCCCGTATGCGATATCCTCGTATAAGAGCACCAGCCCGTCGGACGGGATATCATACTCCTTGATCTTCTGTTCAAAATATGAGATCTGATCCAGGATCGTATCCGGCTCCACCAGATAATGCTCCACCACCTGAAATCCCTGTTCCTTTAAGAAATCAAACTGCCGCATGCGGGAGTTCTGAAAATCCACGCCCTCTGCCTGCACCAGATTAAAGGCAAAAAACTGTACATTCCGTTTCGCTGTAATTTCGTTGTTCAGCTGTCTCACAGACCCACTGCACAGATTTCTCGGATTCTTATATTTATCCGCTTCCTCCGTAATCTCCTGATTGATCTTCTCAAAATCCGAATAGCTGATCACCGCTTCCCCCCGCAGCACCAATTCGCCCCGATAAGCGATCTGCAAAGGAAGATTCTGAAAGGTCCGGGCATTGTTTGTGATCACCTCGCCCACCTCACCGTTGCCGCGAGTAACCGCCTTAAACAGCTTACCGTCCCGATAAGTCAACACGATCGTGAGACCGTCCAGCTTCCAGCTGAGGATCGCCGGATGCCCCTGCAGCCAGTCTTTCAGTTCTTCTCTGTCCTTGGTCTTCCCCAGGGATAACATCGGCGACTCATGACGCTCCTTCGGCAGTTCCTCCACAGCCTCATATCCTACATTTACCGTGGGACTCCCCGCCAGCACAATCCCTGTCTTTGCCTCCAACGCTGCCAGCTCATCATATAAAGCATCATACTCATAGTTGCTCATGATCTCCCGGTCTTCGGCATAATACGCCCTGGAAGCCTTATTTAATAAATCCACCAGATATTTGATCCGCTGCAGTTCCCCGGATTCATTCTGCACTGAATTCTGTTTTTCCTGATCCATGATCTCCTCCCGCCATACCTGCACGCCTGTATAATTCCATGCATTCCTGCTCATTCAACTCCCGATAGGCCCCCGGTTTCAGACCTTCCAGAACGATATTCATCACCCGGATCCGCTTCAACTGTACCACCTCATACCCCAGGGTCTTACACATTCGCCTGATCTGTCGGTTTAATCCCTGTGTCAGAACAATCCGAAATGTATATTTTCCCATCTTTTCCACTTCACAGGGCCTGGTCTGCGCCTTCAGCTCCTCCAGGTAGATTCCGCCTGCCATACGCTGTAAAAATGTCTCCGTCACTTCACGGTTCACTTTCACCACATATTCTTTTTCATGCTGATTTGCGCCACGCATCATGGCATCGATCAGATCCCCATCATTTGTCAGAAGCAGCAGCCCCTCTGAATCCTTGTCCAGACGCCCTGCGTAAGTCACACGCACTGGATACCGAATGAGATCCGTAATGATCCGCTCTGCATGGGCATCCCGCTCCGTGCAGGTGACTCCTACAGGTTTATAACAGGCAAGCACCACTTTTTTCTGCGCTCCCATCACCCGTTTTCCCACCTGCACCTTATCCTGTTCGGATACTGTCTGTCCCATCTGCGCAGGGACTCCGTTCACCAGCACTTTACCGTCTGCGATCAGCTTATCCGCATCCCGCCTGGAACAGATACCACACTGTGCCAGATATTTATTCAACCGCATCGCACTCATACAATTCCAATTCCTTTATATTACAGATCCTGGGGATTCCATCTCCCTCTGTCAGCCCCCGCTTTGCCGTTTGATCCGCCAGCTCATTGTATGCAACTTTACTGTGGGCCTCCACCTTTGTAAAACAAATTCGGATACTTTCGCCCCATTCCCGCATGGACTGCGCATATTTCTGTGTCAGCTCCGTTTTGCTGCGCCACGCTCCGGTAACCCATTTCTCAATTCCTTCGTAGTCATAGCATAACTCAATTTCCTTATATCCATTCTTCATGGCCGTTTTCACCGCGTACATCGCTCCCAGCATTTCCCCTGTCACATTGCGATGCTGCAATGACTGCGGGTTATTTCCGTTTCCGTAAGCAACGCGGATCTCATGCCCGGGCAGCAAAAAGACACAGCCAAACGCATATTTCTGCAGCCCGTCATGGTAGCTGCCATCCACATAGGTCAACAGCCTGCCAGGCACAGTATCATACTCCGGCAACACAGTGCTCTCCTTTTCAGAGGCTATCCCAAGATATGCCCTGGCCTCCGCTATCGTGGCAAACCCTTTGTACTCCGCTTTCGGAAATCCGTCCACACATTCCTTGCAGGCCGGCCAGTTATCATAGATTCCGGGAGTCTTCCCGACTTTTACCGCGTAATATTTCTTTGCCACCATCTGGATTCCTCGTATCACAAAAAATAGTCAAGACTCCTGCGGATCATCTACACCCGCAGGAGTCCTTTCACGCTTTTTCTATCTGGTTCTATCAACTGATTCCATCAAGAGCCAACTTCTACGCCGGATCAGCCTTCCGACATTTCCACACTGTCTTGTGAATACTGCAGCAATGTATCGTAAGCAATGATACCGTCTTTACACAGTCTCGTCAGGTAATCATTCAAAGTACACATTCCCTGTGCCGCAGAAGTCTGCATCACGGCCGGCAGCTGTGCAATCTTATTGTTACGGATCATATTCT
>DFDT01000027.1 GCA_002368865.1 Lachnospiraceae bacterium UBA3821
AAAATCGGCGATTTCAAATATAAAAATAACAACAGGACAAAGAAGTGGGGCATTCGCTCCAAGGTACAGCCGAAGATCGCATTTGTAAAAAACAAAAGAATCGTCTTTGACGCACTTACCAAAGATTTACTGGGAACATTCTGAATGACAGACATCAATTAAATTCCCAGGGGACGACGTATTCCATAAAACAGCAAAAAAGAATGGAGGTTTTAAGTATGGAAAACGAGTCTAAACAGCAGGGCTGTGAGGTAATTGTCGTCACATCAGGAAAAGGCGGAGTGGGCAAGACCACCACTTCAGCAAATGTAGGTACGGGTCTGGCGCTTTTAGGTAAAAAGGTTTGTCTGATCGATACAGATATCGGTCTGCGGAATCTGGATGTTGTTATGGGGCTGGAAAATCGGATCGTCTATAATCTGGTAGACGTAGTGGAGGGAAATTGCAGGATCAAGCAGGCTCTGATCAAGGATAAGAGACATCCGGGATTGTATCTGATGCCTTCCGCACAGACCAGGGATAAAAGTGCGGTGTCGCCGGGACAGATGATCAAGGTGATTGAACATCTTCGGGAACAGTTTGATTACGTGATCCTGGATTGCCCTGCGGGAATTGAACAGGGATTTCAGAATGCAATCGCAGGGGCGGACAGGGCTTTGGTCGTGACTACGCCGGAGGTTTCTGCGATCCGCGATGCGGACCGGATTGTTGGCCTGTTGGAAGCAAACGGATTTAAGCAGATTGATCTGGTGATAAACCGACTTCGCACGGATATGGTGAAACGCGGAGATATGATGTCTGCTACGGACGTGGTGGATATTCTGGCGATTCCGTTGATTGGAATCGTGCCGGATGACGAAAATGTAGTGATTTCTACAAATCAGGGAGAACCCCTGGTGGGCAGTACTTTCCCGGCCGGTATTGCGTACAGCAATATCGTACAGCGGGTTCTTGGCAAAGAAGTGCCCTTTATTAATCTGGAGAGAGGCATTTCCTTCTGGACTAGGGTAACCGGCATTTTTCATAAGGCGTAAAGGAGGGATTTTGTATGCGAAATTTTTTCCATAGAAAAAGCTCCTGCGAGGTTGCCAAGGACAGACTGAAGATTTTGTTGATCTCTGACAGAGTGAGCTGTTCACCGGAAGTGATGGAGCTGATCAAGGCAGATATTATAAAGGTTATTTCAAAATACATGAAGATAGATACGAAGAATATGGATATTCAGATTCAGGCGAAAGGGAGTAAGAGCAGCGGCCGCAATAAAACGCCGGTACTTTACGCAAATATCCCGATCCTCGATCTGCACAGCAAATGAGAAACGTCAGGTTAGGAAGTTATGTTCAGAAATTATAGACTAAGAGATTATGATTTTAAATTGATCATTATGGTCACTCTGCTGGCTGTCATTGGCGTAGTCGCCATTGGCAGCGCGGAGGAAAGCCTGCAGCAAAAGCAGATGTTTGGTGCGATTGCGGGATTTATCCTGATGATCATACTTTCCTTTATCAACTATAATGGGATACTGAAGATGTATTGGCTGATCTACGGAGGAAATCTGGCGCTTTTGCTCATGGTCATGTTCCTGGGGGAGGATCATAAGGGCGCGCAGCGGTGGATCCAGATAGGATCGGTGACCTTTCAGCCGTCCGAAACTGCAAAAATTTTGTTGATTTTATTCTTTGCACAGTTTATTATGAAATATAAGGAAGAAATTAACACTTTCAAGATGATCGTGCTCTGTGTCGTTCTGATCGGAGTTCCGTGGGAGCTGATCCATGAACAGCCGGATCTTTCCACCAGTATCATGGTGCTGATCATTTTCTGCGTGATCATGTTTGCAGGAGGAATCAGCTGGAAGTATATCGGTGTGGCGTTGATCGTGGGACTGCCGGCATTGATCATACTGGTTTCTCTGGCTGTGCAGCCGGATCAGACCATTTTAAAGGAACACCAGCAGAAGCGAATCCTGGCGTTTATCAATCCGCAGGAATATGCCACAGAAGAGGCGTATCAGCAGCTGAATTCCGTCACGGCCATCGGGTCGGGACAGCTGGATGGGAAAGGATATAAAAACAATGCGATCACTTCCGTGAAAAACGGGGATTTTATCTCGGAAGCACAGACGGACTTTATTTTTTCCGTGATCGGTGAGGAATTTGGGTTTAAAGGATGCGTTGTTGTCATCGTATTGATGATGGGGACTGCAATGGAATGTATTGCTGTGGCGAGGCGTGCCAAGGATATGGCGGGGCGGGTCATAGCTGCCGGAATGGGGGGGCTGATCGCATTCCAAAGCTTTATCAATATAGGAGTTACAACGTTTCTCATTCCGAATACCGGTTTGCCGCTGCCCTTTGTGAGCTATGGGCTGACCTCACTGATGAGCTGTTTTATCGGTATCGGTTTTGTTTTAAATGTGCGGCTGCAATCGGGACGCAGTGCAGCCACGCAACAGTCATAAAAATAGAGAGGGTAAACAAATGAATATTGCATTGATCGCGCATGACGCGAAGAAAAAACTCATGCAGAATTTCTGTATTGCTTATCGGGGAATTTTAAGCAAAAATGAATTGTATGCAACCGGAACCACAGGTCGTCTTGTGGAAGAGGTTACAAATCTGACGGTTCACAAATATCTGGCGGGCCATTTGGGCGGGGAACAGCAGATGTGTGCACAGATCGAGCACAATGATATCGATCTGGTGATCTTTTTGCGGGATCCGTTGACGAGACAGAAGCATGAGCCGGAAATCAATAATGTGATGAAACTGTGTGATATGTATAATATACCTTTGGCCACTAATCTGGCCAGCGCGGAACTTCTGATCAAGTCATTGGACAGAGGTGATCTGGAGTGGCGTGAAATGTACAAATAGTCTTTTGCGTACCAAAGCAGAAAAGAGGATAAAAATGCGGATGAAGAGGAGTTTTTGCCTGCTGTTTGCAGGATGGCTCGCGGTTTTCTCCCTTGCGGGATGCGGAAGATTAAAATATGATATGGATTATCAATCGGTTACCGGCATCAGCGGTTTTCAGGTGGCGGTAGGACAGAAGGCGGATGTGGCCAAGCCGTTTGCTGCAGATATCTGTGTGGTTTCCGGGGATGTTATGGACGAGGAAGCTATTGATCTGGCGGGAGCGGAGGCAGCTGCTTTATTTGATCTGAACGGGAAGGAAGTCCTTTATTCCAAGAATGCCCATGAGAGATTGCATCCGGCCAGCCTGACCAAGGTGATGACAGCGTTGGTTGCATTGAAAAACGGTTCTTTGGATCAGACACTTACGGCGACGGACGCAGTAAAAATCACGGAGTCCGGAGCACAATTGATCAATCTGAAGCCCGGTGACAGCATGACACTGGATCAGGCACTGCATATCCTGTTATTGTATTCGGCAAATGATGTGGCGAATCTGATTGCAGAGAATATTGGGGGCAGTGTAGATCACTATGTGGAGATGATGAATGAGGAAGCAATGCGGATTGGGGCGACCAATACGCATTTTGCCAATGCCCACGGACTTACGAATGAAGATCATTACACGACGGCGTATGATCTGTATCTGATTCTGAATGAGGCTGCAAAGTATGAGAAGTTCAATGAGATCATTCAGATGTCCAGTTATCAGACCACTTATATGCTGGCCAACGGAAAAACCAAAGAGGTGACCTATAATACGACAAATCGTTTTGTAAAAAATGATATTCAGGCGCCTGCCAACATCAGTGTGATCGGCGGAAAGACAGGAACCACCAACGCGGCGGGACATTGTCTGATCCTGTTATCGAAAGATACAAACGGATCCCCTTATATTTCGGTTATCATGAGGGCGGAATCCAACGATTATCTATATCAGAAAATGGTAGAGTTATTGAACCAGATCAATTGAGAAATAAAAATAAATAGTGGTTGTTTTTTGACATGGAATACTCTATAATGTACTATATAAGGTATTTACAATCATACGACAGGAGGGTACCCCAATGGTTCAGTTAATTGTAGGAGAGAAAGGTAAAGGCAAGACCAAACAGTTATTGGATAAAGTCAACGGACAGGTAAAGGATATCGAAGGCAGTATCGTATATTTGGATAAAAGTACCAAGCATATGTTTGAATTGAATAATAAGGTTCGTCTGATTGATGTTTCTCAGTATATGATCGAGAACAGCAGTGAGTTTATCGGATTTGTATGTGGAATCCTTTCTCAGGATCATGATCTTCAGCAGATGTATTTTGACAGCTTTTTGAAGATCGCGGTTTTGGATGTGGCAGAGATGGAGCAGGCTGTTAACAAGCTTGCAAAGCTGAGCGAGAAATTCGGTGTGGATTTCATTCTCAGTGTTTCCTGTGATGAGTCGGCACTTCCTGAGAGTTTGAAGAGTATGGTTATTGTATCGCTTTAATGTGAAGTTTTAAGTGGAATTGAATTGTAATTGCAGATAGGGTTTGCAATAGATTTGAAAGCCTCGGACTGTTCCGGGGCTTTTCGATAGGTTAAGAGGAAGAAAGAATTGGCGGCAAGACAAGGGCAGAAAAATAAAATAAAGAAATACAGAAAACCGCTAAATTTAAATATCGGTATGCTCATTTTTGCGGTCATTCTTGTATATGTGGTGATCTGCGTTGTGATTTATCTGCAGACGGGACATATGGTACGCTACGAGGTACAGAAAGGATCGCTGGCGACGAACCATATCTACCGTGGCATTGTGATCCGGGATGAGGAAGTGGTCAACACCACATCTGCCGGGTATGTCAATTATTACGCCAATGAAGGGGAGCGCGTTGCGGCCAATGACCTGGTCTACATCGTAGATGAGACCGGACGTCTGAATGATGAGTTGGAGAATCTGAATTTAGGCGAAAATGTTCTCAGTGAAAAGGAATTGCTGGAGTTTCGCAGTGAACTGGCTAATTTTTCCCATGGGTTCAGCCGGACGAATTATATTTCGGTTTATGACGAGAAGAATTCTCTGAAGAATACGGTGAAGAAGCTTGCGAATGTAAATATGCTGGAGAGCATTGACCGGATCAATACCTCCTCCGGCGTGGCAAATGTGGTAAATCGTTGTTATGCGCCTAAGACAGGCGTGGTCAGTTACTGGATCGACGGATATGAATCTCTGAAACCGGATCAGGTGACAGAGGATATTTTAAATAAAAAGGACTATGAAGAGAAAAGGAAATATCTGCTCAGCAATACATTATTGGAGCGGGAGGAAGCGGCTTATAAGCTTTCCACGAATGAAAAATGGTCTGTTGTCATTCCGGTGGAGAGCCCGGAGCGCGCGGCAGAGCTGGAGGCGGAAGGGTATATCAATGTCCGTTTCCTGAAAAATCAATACGAATCCTGGGGCGCAGTTAAGGCGCTGCATAACGGCGACGGGAAACATTATCTGCAATTGTCCTTTACCAATTCCATGATCACCTTTGTGGGGGATCGTTTCCTTGAGATCGAGCTGCTGTTGGATGACGAGAACGGATTGAAGATCCCCAATTCGGCCATCGTTGACAAGGAATTTTATCTGATCCCGGATGAGTTTATCACACTGGAAGACGAATCGGGAAAGGGCTGGGTACTGAAACAGTATGTAACGGATTCCGGTGAAGTGACGACAAAGAATTTCCAGATATCCATCTACAATTATGATGAGAAGAACAGAGAATATTATGTGGATGCTACGTTCTTAAACGCGGCGGATATTTTGTTCAAGAAGGATGGACAGGATAATTATGTGGTCAGCAAGCGGGCGACATTGACCGGGGTATATAACGTAAATAACGGATATGCCGATTTCCGGCAGATCAATATTCTGTCCCAGAATGATGAATATTCCATTGTGAGCTCCAATACCAGATACGGACTGAACGTATACGACTATATAGCCCTGAATGCGGAATCCGTGCATGAGGATCAGTTCATTAATGAATAAATGCAGATAAAAGGAAGTGTGCGGGATGATCAAAGAGAATATGGCGCAGGTGTCGGAACGGATTGAGAAAGCCTGTCAAAAAGTGCATCGCGATCCGCAGGAGGTAACATTGATCGCGGTAAGCAAGACAAAACCGATAGAAATGCTGCAGGAAGCCTATGAGGCCGGAGCAAGGGATTTCGGAGAGAATAAGGTGCAGGAGCTGATGGATAAGATTCCCGCTCTGCCGGCTGATATCAGATGGCATATGATCGGTCATTTGCAGCGCAATAAGGTGAAATACATTATTGATAAGGTCTATCTGATCCATAGTGTGGATTCGCTGAAGCTGGCGGAAGAGATCAGCAAAGAAGCGTTGAAACATCATGTGACCGCCAATATTCTGGTAGAGGTGAATGTGGCGGGGGAGGAGAGCAAATTCGGTACTTCTCTGAAAGAAGCGGAAGATCTGGTGCTGGAAATCGCTAAATTACCTGGTATCTGCGTAAAGGGATTGATGACGATCGCCCCTTTTGTGGAAGACGGAGAGGAAAACAGAAAATATTTTCGGATTCTCAAGCAATTGTCTGTTGACATCTTGCAGAAAAACAACGATAATAGTATAGGTAATATTCTGTCAATGGGTATGACAGGTGATTATGAAGTCGCGGTGGAAGAAGGCGCTACCTATGTTCGTGTAGGTACCGGCATATTCGGTGAACGGGACTATAAAAAGGAGAGTTAAAAAGATGGGTGTAATGGACAAGTTTCTCAACTATATGAAGCTGAATGATGAAGAAGATGATGTCTACGATGATGATTATCTGGATGACGAGGATGAGATAGAGCCCGCACCGAAAAAGGCATCTGCTTCCAAGGCGGCAAAGGAGCCGGCAGAGGTTTATGAGGAGCGTCCGGTGAAGAAAACGGTTTCCAATAAGGTGACTCCGATCAGACAGAATGTGACGCGTAAAGTTGCAGGAAACGGTATGGAGGTATGCGTTGTCAAGCCCAGCAATGTAGAGGATGCAAGAGAGATTACGGAAACCCTTCTGGCGAATCGTACGGTTGTATTGAATCTGGAAGGTCTGGATGTGGATATTGCACAGAGGATCATTGATTTTACATCAGGTTCCTGTTTTGCAATTGGTGGAAATCTTCAGAAGATTTCTCATTACATTTTCATTATCACACCGTCCAGTGTTGATATTTCCGGAGATTTCCAGCAGGATATCCTGAACGGGTCATTCGAAATGCCTTTGGGCGGTCTGCAATAAGATTTGCAAAATAAGAGAGATTTGGGGCTTCCCGTCAGGGAAGCCTTTTTAGGAGGAAAATATGGCACAGAGATTGAATGTTTTATATAACAAAAAGCCATGCTATGATATTGTGATCACGCAGTCTTTTGAAGGCTTGGCAGAGGAACTGGCAGCATTAGAGACAAAGGAAAAGAGATTATGTATTGTCACGGATTCCAAGGTAGATGCATTGTACGGCGAGGCGTTATTACAGCTGTTGTCGGAACATTGCCGGAAGGCGGTGAAGTATGTATTTCCGGAGGGGGAAGAAAGCAAGAATCTGGATACCGTGCGGAAGGTATACACCTATTTGATCGAAGAAGGGTTTGACAGAAAGGACATGCTGGTTGCGCTGGGCGGCGGCGTGGTAGGGGATCTGACCGGCTTTGTGGCTGCCACATACCTGCGAGGGATTGATTTTATCCAGATTCCTACAACGCTTCTGGCCCAGGCGGACAGTTCCGTGGGTGGCAAGACGGGCGTGGATTTTGACGGCTATAAAAATATGGTCGGTGCATTCAAAATGCCGAGATTGGTTTATATGAATCTGTCCACACTGAGCACGCTGGAGGACAGGCAGTTTTATTCCGGATTTGCGGAGGTAATGAAATCGGCGCTGATCAAAGATTCCGCTTTCTATGAGTGGCTGATCGAGAATCTGTATGAGATCAGTGATAAGGATCTGAATGTATTGGAGGAGATGGTACTGCGCAGCTGCGACATTAAGCGCCGCGTGGTGGAAAAAGATCCCACGGAGCAGGGGGACAGAGCACTTCTCAATCTGGGGCATACCATCGGACATGCCATTGAAAAAGCGAAGAATTTTACGCTTTATCATGGGGAGTGCGTGGCGCTGGGAACGGTTGCTGCGGCTTACATTTCCTGGAAAAAGGAAATGCTTTCCATGGAGGAATATTATGAGATCCGCGATATGTTCGTGCCGTTCAATCTGCCGATCACCGTGGAGGATATCGATCCCCAGGAGATTTTAAGGCTGACCAAGTCCGACAAAAAAATGCGCGCGGGGAAAATTAAGTTTATTTTATTGAAAAAAATCGGGAAAGCAGTGATCGATACTACTGTAACGGATGATGAGATCCTGGCTGCAATTCAGGAAATTTATTTCAGCGATGAGGATGCGCGTGCGTGATGAAAAGTGATAGAAAAGACAATCCGAATCTGAAAATGCTCTGCATAGACGGGGTGCTGCTTGCGGTGTTGCTGTTTCTGGATCAATTCACCAAGTACCTGACCATTCTGAAGCTGAAGGGGCAGCCTGCATTTGTGCTGATAGAGGGTGTTCTGGAACTGCAATATCTGGAGAACAGAGGGTCTGCGTTTGGTATGCTGCAGGGGCAAAAAATTCTTATTCTGGCGGTGGATGCCGTATTTATGGCAGTGATCCTGTTTTTCATGCGGCGCCTGCCGAATGAGAAAAAGTATGGAAAGCTGCATTTGCTGTTGACCATGGTGATGGCGGGCGGCGTCGGCAATATGATCGACCGGATCCGATTTGATTATGTGGTCGATTTTATTTCTTTTGTTCTGATCCATTATCCGATCTTTAATGTGGCGGATATTTATATCGTGGTAGCCGTGATCGTGCTTTTTATCCTGTTTGTTTTTGTGATGAAGGAGGAAGATCTGGAATTTCTGGATTTGGGGAAACGTCAGGAGCAGGAGACAAAATAGATGGATGAATTTGTTTTTCAGATAACCGAGGACTTGGAAGATGAGCGTATTGACCGATGTGTCAGTATGCTCATTGATTCATTATCCCGGTCTTTTATTCAGAAAATGATTAAAGAGGGCAGAGTCAGCGTAAACGGGAAGACCGTCAAGAGCAGTTACAAGGTCTGTGCGGAGGATGAAGTGCGGTTTGCGTTGCCGGAGGCAGTAGAACCGGATATTTTGCCAGAGAATATTCCGCTGGATATTTTATATGAGGACGCGGATGTGATCGTGGTGAATAAGCCGAAAGGCATGGTGGTGCATCCTGCTGCGGGGCATTATACCGGAACCCTGGTGAACGCGCTGATGTATCATTGCGGAAAAGAACTGTCCGGGATCAACGGGGTGATGCGTCCCGGGATCGTACATCGAATCGACAGGAATACGACGGGATCTGTGATCGCCTGTAAAAATGATCGGGCACATAATTGCATTGCGGCGCAGCTGAAAGACCACAGTGTGACCAGACGGTATCATGCCATCTGTTATGGAGTACTGGAGGCAGACGACGGAGTGATCGACAAGCCGATCGGCAGGCACCCCACAGACCGGAAAAAGATGGCGGTAAATGAAAAGAACGGGAAGCGGGCGGTGACGCATTATCGGGTTCTGAAGCGGTATGCCAAATACACTTATATCGAATGCCAGCTGGAGACAGGAAGAACCCATCAGATCCGCGTCCACATGGCGAGCATCGGACATCCGCTGTTGGGGGATGATGTCTATGCGGTGGGAAAAAAGGCCCCGTATCATCTGGATGGGCAATGCCTGCACGCAAAAATTCTGGGATTCAGCCATCCGGCAGACGGGCGGTATGTGGAAACCGATGCGCCGTTGCCGGAGTATTTTGAACATTTACTTGCGATTTTGGACCGGACTTAAGCACTATGTAAATTTATTGTTATTTTCACTACAATTTTTCACATTCAATACAAATTGCATAAAAAATACAAAAAAAATATTGTTTTATGTAACAAAATCACGTATAATAATAGTGAGATTTTGCATATCGGAGGTGTTGCTATGAATACGGTGATTACAATCGGGCGGCAGTTCGGATCAGGTGGACGTGAGATCGGGGAAAAGGTTGCGGAGTACTTTGGCATAAAGTACTATGATAAGGAATTGCTTACAAGAGCAGCGAAAGAGAGCGGCTTTTGCGAGGAGATGATCCAGAACCATGATGAGCGGCCGACCAATTCTTTTTTATACAATCTGGTAATGGACACATATTCTTTCGGCTACAATACATCTTCTTTTGTTGATATGCCGATCAGCCATAGGGTCTTTCTGGCACAGTTTGATACCATCAAGAAAATTGCAGACGAGGGACCTTGCGTGATCGTTGGGCGCTGTGCGGATTATGCGCTGGCGGAATACAAGAATTGTATCAATCTGTTTATTTATGCAGATGAGATAGCGAAAGTTAAGCGGATCATGGAGAAATATCAGCTTCCCGAGGTAAAGGCCAAAGAGCTGATGATGAAGAAGGATAAGCAGCGTCAAAGCTATTACAATTATTATTCTTCCAAAAAATGGGGGCGTGCTGACAGTTACGATCTATGTGTGAACAGCAGTGTGCTGGGCCTGGAGGGTACGGTAAAGCTGATCGCGCAGTATGTAGAAGATTTTGAAAAAAGGAATGCTTAGAGGGGATTTACAGTATGGCTTCTTTTACGACGGGGACAGCAACGATCGGCCGGGAATTGCAGCTGATCAAGGCAGATAAAGAGTTTTATGATTATATTGGCTATGAGAATCCGTTATTTCTGGAGCAGAGCGTTTATAAGGCAGATTGGCCCAAGGTGAAGGCAGCCGTTATGGAGGTGTTTGCTTCAGGAGGACATACGATGGAGGTGTATCGTGTGCTTTTTCCCGACGGAAGTACACAGTGGGCGGTTGCGGACATCGGACGGCTGGATATTTCAGACGAAGATCAGGTCGTGCAGTTTAATATTCAGTCCATCGACGATCTGAAGAAAGATTTCTGCCGGCTGGGTGACACCATTCAGGAATACGGTGTGTATCTGGATATTTTGGATGAATTGTTTTTTAAATATGATGTGGCGGAGGATGCATTCTCTCTCTTTATCGGAGGGGAGAAGCAGAGAATGGATCTGTTTGAGGGAAATCTTGCCGAGTGGGAGAACTATCTTGTCAAAAAAGGCGCTTTTGCAGATAAGGACAAGTATCGTGACGTGTTTGAAGAAATGTGTGATGATCTCAGGCAGGGTACAAGGCATTTTTCCCATGAATTACAGCTGCCCAATCTGATCCACGGAGATTCCAAGGAACTGTATTTATTTAAGGGGAAAGCCGTGGTTGACAGTGCAGGCAGTCTCAGAGTTTATGGATGTGTCTATGTCATTGCCAAGAATTCCAGACGCAAGAAAACCGCGCTGGGGGCAGATTCCGCAAGAGATGAAATGACCGGGCTGCTCACCAAGCAGACGATTATGGAATACATACAGAATGCCATGCTGAATAAGACCAGTAAATTATCTTATCTCTGCGTGCTGGATGTGGATAATTTCAAGTATGTCAATGATCATTTCGGGCATATGTTCGGCGATGAAGTGTTGGTGACTGTGGCGGATATCATTAAGGACGCCGTGGAGGATTGCGGCGTCGCAGGGCGAATCGGCGGCGATGAAATGATGATCTACATTGAGAATGTGAAAGATCGTGCGGCGTTGAAGAGCGTGCTGCGTACCATCCGGACCAATGTGGAATGGGCGTACAAAGGCGTGCGGGATGATCTGCATTTAAGCTGTTCCATGGGTACGGCGGCATGGCCGAAAGATGCGGATAATTATGATGATCTCTTTAAGATTGCGGACAAGATGCTGTACCGTGCGAAAGAGGGCGGGAAGAATCGATATATCATTTACACGCCTGAGATCCATGGAAATCCGTTGGAAAATACGCCGGCCAATGTGCCTGCTGTGAAGGAGGGCACAGTTGGAACGAACAAGGAGCATTTTATCATAGAGCTTACAGAGCAGTTTTTGATGAAGTCTATTTTTACAGTGCAGATGACCATCGACTGCGTCGGTCCTATGTTTGATCTGGCGCAGGCAAATGTGTTTTACGAGGAGCCGGTGTATAAGCCAATGCACTGGAGAGCGGACGGTGCACCGTTAAAAGAGATTGATATGTCCTTTGCACACAGTACAAAGTTCAGGGCGCTGTTTAATGAGAATCACATGGCGGTCATCAATCATACGGTGGATCTGGAATTTGTTTGTCCGAATGCATACGAGGTGTTGAAAGCGCATAATGTAAATGCAGCGTTGATCTATGAGATGAACAGCAAGGTGCCGGGATATGTGACATTCTTTAAAGAAGGACATTCCTCCAGATTATGGACAGAGGCAGATAAGATGTATCTGAATCTGGTGGCTAAAATGATCGATCTGGTCATTGGCGGGAAATAAGGAAAATAGTTTTGATTATGAGGAAAGAAATATGGCAAGCATTTATACGGGAATCGCAGTTGTTGACAGAAAATTACAGATTGCACGGGCCGATGAGCAGTTCTATCAATATATCGGTTCGGAAAATTATGCTTCTGTGGCGGGAAATGTACATCCGGAGGATATTGACTATCTGAAAAAGGCGGTAAGCGAGGTCCGTGCGGGAGAGGACTATGAACCTTTTCTGATCCGTTTTAAGAACGCACAGAACGGGGAGTATCATCATGTGCTCACACAGATCAGCGTGGTTGAGTTGACGGATGGGCAGGAGTCCTTTGTTGAGATGCGGATTCAGGACATTGATCAGATGGCAGACCGTTTTTCCGCTATCTGTGATGAGAATGATCTCTGCAATGAGCTCCTTGAGATATGGGGTGAGAGACTTTTTGTCTATAATGCTGTGTCGGATCATATGCAGATTTTTAATGGGGGAAGCAAGAATCGGGTGTATTCTTTCAGGGGCTCTTTTGCGGGATTTGAAAATTATATTGCAACAGAGCGCAGGATCTCTCCGGAGTATGCGGATGCGTACCGGGAATTTTGCGGAAACGTACAAAACGGCGTGAAAAATTTTGAGGTCCGCCTTGGTTTTCTGGAAGAAGCCGAAGAGAGCGGAATGGCAGAGTATATCGTCAGAGGAAGGACGATCAAAAACAGCCGGGAGGAGCAGATCGTCTTCGGCTATAGCGCCAGAGTGGGTATGGCCGGTGCCGGTTCCGCCGGTAAAGCGGTTGAAGAATTTGAAACGGATGTGACCACCGGACTCCTGACCAAGAAGGCAATTTTAAACTATACGGAAAATCTGCTCCACAGAAAGCCCAAGTATAATGTAAACCTGTGCATCATCGATATCGACAACTTCAAAGCGGTCAATGACACACTGGGACATATGTTTGGAGATGAGGTTCTGGCGAAGGTTTCAGGTATCATCAAGGAGGCCGTGAAAGGGAAAGGAATTGTCGGCAGAATCGGCGGAGATGAGATATTTGTAGTTTTGGAGGGAATCAATAATCTGTCCGACCTGCGCGGCGTATTGCGTAATGTCCGCAACGATGTGGAATGGGCTTACATGGATCGCAAGGAAGTGCCGAAGGTGACCTGTTCCATCGGTGTATCCACCTATCCGACGGACAGTGAGGTTTATGATGACCTGTTCCAGATTGCGGATAAAATGCTCTATCGTGCGAAGCAGAAGGGTAAGAACAGATATATTATTTACACCAAGGAAGTACACGGAGATGTGCTGCGGGGAGAGACCGAAGCGGTCATTCAGAATAGTACCGCAACCAGACAGGACAAAGAGGATCTGGTGCTGAAATTCTTGGTCTATATGGCGAAGCAGACCAATATTCCCTTTGATATGCTATTGACGGACATCGGTGTTACATTCGCGCTGGATGAGATCCGGTTGATCTATGGCGAGGAAGGGAAGACTCTTTTGGAGAACTTCTGGAGCGCGGAAGGGGCTCCCAGACCGTCAGAGCCGGACATGATCAGCTTTGTGCACGAGGAAAATTTCGGGCATCTATACAGAGAGCACGATATGGCCGTGATCGATAAGCTGGATCTGATCGAGCAGCTTTGCCCCCAGACCTGCAAGTATATGACGGAACACGGGATCAAGACGGCGTTGGTCTACAAAATGGACTACAGACACCATGAGGGCTATATTGCGTATTATAAGAGAAGTGACATGTCCAGAAAGTGGTCGGACAGTGATCTCGCAAATCTTTCGTACATCAGTAAGATTCTGGAGCTGATTATCAATGACCGGTAATTCGGGCTGGATTGCTTTGATAGAGACGTGGGAGAAATGATTCCCGCAGGCAGGGGAAATGTCTGCGGGAATTTGCCATATACGGCGGACGAAAAAGGGAGAATCATGACTAAAAGAGATGATCTGCGGAGCGTGAAAAAGACTTTGCGCAGGGAAATTCTTGCAAAGAGGGACGCACTGTCAATACAGCAGCAGGAAGCTGCAAAGAAAGAAATCACAAAAAAGATACTGGAACATAGCTGGTGCCGTGAAGCGGAAAGGGTGCTAGCCTTTGCCAGTTATGGCAGTGAGCTTTGTACGGATCAGATCCTGGCGGAGACGCTTTGGACAGGAAAAATGCTTTTCCTGCCGAAGATCGTAGGGGATGAGATGATCTTTTATCGGGTGAAGGATCTGTGTGAACTGCAGGTGGGATATAAAGGAATCCGGGAGCCCCGGGAGGGGAACGAGCCGTTTGGATATGGACGGACAGAGGGGACGTCTGACGCAATTAATGAGAAGATTCTGATGCTGATGCCGGGAGTTGCTTTTGACATGGAGCGAGGGCGCATGGGCTACGGAAAAGGATTTTACGACCGGTTCCTTGCGGATAAACCTTTGCTGGCGTCACGGACCATCGGGATTGCGCATGCCTGTCAGCTGGTGGAGAAAGTGCCCTGTGGGGAGACGGATATTCGTCCGGCGCAGGTGATCTTTGTGTAAATAGATGGAGGGGATCGTATGAGTAATATGAGAGGGATTGACACACCGGTGCGGAAGACCCGCAGGAGGGTGTTCAAAGAGGTGGCGAATCTGGCTTATCATTCCGAGAATCTCAAAGACGATATGGAGGCGCTGCCCTATAAGATTGTGGACTATGAGGAGTCTGAATACTGGGAGAATGTATATAGGGACCGGGCTGTTATCCGTGAGCGCATTCGTCTTGCCATGGGAATGAGTTTGCGTCCGGAGGACAGAGACCACCCGGCACATCTAACGCAGGGGCTGGAGGAGAGCAATATTGATGAGAAATACTATGAGCCGCCTCTGATGCAGGTGATCCCGTCGGCCTGCAATGCCTGTCCGGAGAACCGGTATGAGATCACGGATTCCTGTATGGGGTGCGTGGCGCATCCCTGCCAGTCGGTATGTCCCAACGGCGCGATCACGATGGTGAAGGGGCGCTCCGTGATCGATCAGGATAAGTGTATCAAGTGCGGAAAATGCAAGGCAGTCTGCCCCTATGATGCCATTTGTCATAAAGAGCGTCCCTGTAAACACGCCTGTGGAGTAGGTGCGGTAAAATCGGACAAGCGGGGAAGAGCAGTCATTGATAATGAGATCTGTGTTTCCTGTGGTATGTGTATGGTAAGCTGTCCTTTTGGGGCGATTGCCGATAAATCACAGATCTTCCAGTTGATCCGTGCCATGCAGTCCGGCCGCAAGATCATTGCACAGGTGGCGCCTGCATTTGTGGGACAATTTGGGTCAAAAGTGACGCCTGAGATGTTCAAGACAGCGTTGAAGGAATTGGGGTTTGCGGATGTGTATGAGACAGCGCTGGGCGCAGACGAGGGCTGTATGGCAGAGGCGGAGCACTATGTGAAAGAGGTGGCAAGCGGCAATCAGGCGTTTGCGTTGACTTCCTGTTGTCCGTCCTGGTCGGTGATGGCAAAGCATCTGTTCCCGGAGACCATCGATAAGATCAGCAATGAGCTGACGCCGATGGTGGCAACAGCGCGGATCATCAAAAAGGAGCATCCGGATGCGTCGGTTGTGTTTATTGGTCCCTGTGCATCGAAAAAGCTGGAAGCCAGCAGACGTACGGTGCGATCGGATGTGGATTTTGTGATCACCTTTGAAGAGCTTGCGGGCATGTTTGAGGCAAAGGGAATTCTATTGCATGAAATCCAGGCGATGGATGAGATGACTGACGCCAGCGGTGCGGGGCGTGGATACGGCGTTGCAGGCGGCGTGGCATCTGCCATTGAGAAATGTATCAATACCTACTATCCCGGCACGGAAATCCATATTGAGCATGCGGAGAGCCTGGCGGAATGTAAAAAGATCCTGCTTCTGGCCAAGGCGGGGAAAATGAACGGCTGTCTGATCGAGGGAATGGCATGTCCCGGAGGCTGTGTGGCCGGTGCAGGAACCAATATTGCAATTCCGCAGGCGGCAAAAGAATTGGATAAATTTAAAAAGGCCGCGAAGGCCGAGGTGCCGGCAGCGAAAGTAAAAAATGCTGTGGACTTTGAAAATTCACTGTGATATGATGGATTTTAGTTGAGTAACAGGAGGAAATATCAGAATGACGAAAATCAGAACACGTTACGCCCCCAGTCCCACCGGTCGTATGCATGTGGGAAATCTGCGGTCGGCATTGTATGAATTTTTGATCGCGAAGCATGACGGCGGAGATTTCATGCTGCGCATCGAGGACACGGATCAGGAGCGTTTTGTTGAGGGGGCTGTGGATATCATTTACCGCACGCTGGAGAAAACCGGGCTGGTACATGATGAAGGTCCCGATAAGGACGGCGGATATGGTCCTTATGTGCAGAGCGAGCGCATGAAGACCGGAATCTACATGAAATATGCAAAGGAACTGATCGATAAGGGAGAGGCTTATTATTGTTTCTGCGATAAGGAGCGGCTTGCCACGCTGAAGACTGAGGTGGTAGAGGGCAAAGAGATCAGCATCTATGATAAGCATTGTCTGTCACTCTCCAAGGAGGAAGTGGAGGCAAATCTGGCTGCTGGCAAGCCTTTTGTCATCCGCCAGAATATCCCCAATGAGGGCACGACCACGTTCCATGATGAGCTTTATGGGGACATCACCGTGGAAAACGCGGAGCTGGATGACATGATCCTGATCAAGTCTGACGGCTATCCGACGTACAATTTTGCCAATGTGGTGGATGACCATACCATGAATATCACGCATGTGGTGCGGGGAAATGAGTACCTTTCTTCTTCCCCCAAGTATCAGAGACTGTATGATGCTTTTGGCTGGCAGAGTCCGGTTTACATCCATTTGCCTCTCATCACGGATGAAAATCATAAGAAGCTCTCCAAGAGAAGCGGACATTCCTCTTTTGAGGATCTGTTGGAGCAGGGCTTTGTGACGGAGGCGGTTGTGAATTACATTGCGCTTCTGGGGTGGAGTCCGGAAGACAATCGGGAGATCTTTACACTGGACGAGTTGATCAAAGAATTTGATTATCACCGTATCAGCAAGTCCCCGGCTGTATTTGACATTGTGAAGCTGAAGTGGATGAACGGCGAGTATATCAAGGCAATGGACTTCGACACTTTCTATGAGATGGCAGAGCCGTATCTGAAGGCTGCTTTAAAGAAAGACTTTGATCTGAAGAAGATTGCCAATATGGTGAAGACAAGGATCGAGGTGTTCCCGGATATCGCGGAGCATGTAGATTTCTTTGAGGAATTACCGGAATACAGCGTGGAAATGTATACGCACAAGAAGATGAAGACAAATTCCGAAACTTCTTTGCAGGTATTGAAGGACATGCTTCCGATTTTGGAGGCGCAGGAGGACTACAGTAATGACGGGCTGTATCAGACTCTTGTAAGCTATGTGGAGGAGAAGGGCGTAAAGAACGGCTATGTGATGTGGCCGATCCGTACAGCCGTCTCCGGCAAGCAGATGACTCCTGCGGGCGCCACCGAGATCATGGAGGTGCTGGGCAAGGAGGAGTCCCTGCGACGCATCAGAAAGGGCATCGAACTGCTTGAGCAATCTGTTTAACGGACTGAATGAGGCACAGCGGCAGGCTGTGGCTTTCGGTGAAGGGGCCGCTATGGTGTTAGCGGCTCCCGGATCCGGGAAAACAACAATTTCCGTCAAAAGAATTCTTTATCTGATTCAGATACAAAAAATCCCTCCGGAAGAAATTTTAATGGTTACTTTTACGAAAGAGGCAGCGCTTTCCATGCAGAATCGCTTTCAGGCACTTTATGCGGAAATGCAATGCGACAGCAGTGACATACCTGCATCTGTGCCGGTGAATTTCGGAACCTTTCACTCTGTTTTCTATCATATTCTGATCAAATCCCACTATCCCGCAGCGAATCAAATTTTGTCCGTATCACAGAAACGGGAGATCATGCAGGCAATCCTGAAAGAAAGAGCCATTGAAAAAACAGGACACTATGAATTTGAAACGCTGAAAGCCCAGGCCGGAGATTGCCTGACCGCTGTGGGGTTCTATAAGAATACCTTGGACATAGAAAAAGCAAAACGATCATTGCCTGCGGAGGGCCGGGATGATTTTCCCGTGATCCTGCAGCGTTACCGGGAAAAGTGCAGGGAGGCGGGCGGCCTTGATTTTGATGATATGGTATATGAATGTCGGGAACTGCTGATGCGGGACAAGGTGATCCGGGAATACTGGCAGGAACGGTTTCGCTATATTCTGGTGGATGAATTTCAGGACATCAATCCCATGCAGTACGAAGTGCTGAAGCTCTTGGGGCAAAAGCATGGCAATGTGTTTGCGGTGGGGGATGAGGATCAGGCAATCTATGGTTTCAGAGGCTCCGATCCGGATTGTGTCAGACGGTTTGTGGAGGAATATGATGCGAGGCAGATCGTATTAAATGCCAATTACAGAAGTACGGAGGAGATCGTTGCGCTTTCGGAAAAGGTCATTGCGGAGAACAAAAGCCGTTTCCTGCAGAATAAAGGTTCCTATGCGGCGGGAAAGAATGCAGGGATCCGGGAAAGCGTCCGCTTTGCGAGCTTTGAGACGAGACAGGAAGAATTATCTTATCTGAAAGAGCAGCTGCAAGAGGTGGCTGAAGCGGGAAACGGCACCTGCGGCGTACTGTTTCGGACCAACAGCGCCATGCAGGGTCTGGCTGTACAGCTCTCCAAAGCAGGAATTCCCTTCGAGATGAAAGAGAAGACAGGAAATCCTTATGATCATTTTATCATGAAAGATATCATGGCGTATTTAAAGTTGGCGCAGGGAGAGGGCAGCAGAGAACATTTCCTGCGGATCATGAACAGACCGCTTCGCTATATCAGCAGAGAGTGTGCAGGAGAAAACAGCAGGATCGATCTGGCGCGGCTGTCCGGGCAGAACGGAAGGGCCGACAAGGAGCTGCAGAGGCTGAAACAACAGCTGGCGCGCATGCGCGGTATGCCGCCGGCGCTGGCGGTACAATATGTCTGCAAGGCAGTCGGATACGAATTGTATCTGAGGACGCAAAAAGAGGCGGGGAAACATCTGGAGGAATGGCTGGAAAAACTGGATTTTTACAAAGAAGATGCCAGGAATTATCCCAATGTGGCAGAGTGGGAACGGGCACAGCGGCTGTATGAGTCGAGACTGGAAGAATGCAGAAGAGCCATGGGAGCGGATGGCGACTCCTGCATCTTTCTGATGACGGTGCATGCTTCCAAGGGCTTGGAATTTGACCGGGTGTATCTTCCGGATTGCAATGAGAAATATTATCCCCACGGCAGTATGCCGGATGCAGATACGGTGGAAGAGGAGCGCAGGATCTTTTATGTGGCGATGACAAGGGCAAAAAAATACCTGGAACTTCTCTGTACCACCGGTACCAAAGAACGTCCCAGGCTGATCTCACGGTTTTTAAATCCGATCATTCATCAATTAACTCATCAAACTCACTGTTGTCCAGATACTCATCAAAAGCATCCGTAACCTTTTCGTATTCCTCGTCATCCTCAATGTAGATCAGCTCCGGTTCCTCATTGGGATCATCGGGATTCTCACTGTAACCGTAGAACCAGACTTCTCCGTCGTTATTCTCCCCCTTTTCGTCCAGAGGCAGAAGGACGATATAATCTTTTTCTTCAACGGTGAGGATCGTGATCACGGCACAATTCACCTTGGAACCGTCCTCCAACTCCAGTTCCACGGTCATTTCTTCATCTTCATAATCCTTATTTTCTGCCATATAAGCTCCTTTCTTTTACAACCGCCCAGACCTATGAACGGTTAGCATTATTTTGATAATTTCATTATAATTGCTTGTGAAAATTTGCGCAATACGGTATAATAAAAATATCTTTTGTTGTTAGGTGGTGAGAAAAAATGTTTTCAAACTACATTAAGCCATATCCGTTAGGCGCATATGAGGAGGACGGTGCGATCCGTTTTTCATTCATTTCGAAAAAAAGCGACTGCGGTGTGTTGATCTACGATAAAAAAAGCAGAAAAAGGCTTTATAAACTGCCTTTTACCGATAAGGAAAGAGTGGGTAATATCCATTGCAAATGCTTTAGGGAACTTCCGGCAGATCAGATTTCCTATCAGTTTTACGAGGAAAACCGCATTGTACCGGATCCCAACGCCAGAATGTTCGATCAGAAATACCCCTATGGAAAAGAACGGAAATTGCAGGATTTGAAAGCAATCATTCCAAAAACGGAATTTGACTGGCAGGATGATGTGAGACCTCGTATTCCTTATGAGGACTGCGTTTGCTATTGTGCGCATGTAAGAGGTTTCACCAGACATGCTTCCTCAGGGGTGACACATCGGGGAACTTTTGCGGGGTTGGCAGAAAAGTTGGATTATCTGAAACAGACCGGGATCACCACCGTGGAATTACAACCAATCTATGAGTTTACTGAGATTCCCACGGAGGAGGAGCGTAGAGCGGAACTGGGTATGCACGATGCGTCGCATATGCCCGGGGCTGCGGATCTGGACAGGTTGGTGCCGAAAAAAATCAATTATTGGGGTTATAAACAGGGATACTATTATGCCCCCAAGGCTTCCTATGCCGCGGGAGATGATGCCTGTAGGGAATTTAAGGAGATGGTACATGCTTTTCATCAGAGGGGCATGGAGGTTGTGTTGCAGCTCTACTTTCCCAAGGGCTTTACGGCGCCGGAGATCATTTATGTGCTCCGTTATTGGGTTTTGGAGTATCGGGTAGATGGTTTCCATCTGATGGGACCGGATATTGCGGCGGATGTGATCGCATCGGAGCCGATGCTGGCGGAGACGAAGCTGTGGTATTATTATTTTGACACAGACAGGCTTTATGGGCGGGATGAGATGCCGGAGTACCGGAATCTGGCCGCTTACAGCGACGAATATATTTATTCTATGCGGAAATATCTTAAGGGTGACGAAAATATGTTGGAGACAGTGCTCACCCAGATGCGTAAGATTCCGCCCAAAATGGGCAGGATCCATTATATGAGCAATTATTTTGGTCTGACGCTGAAGGATATGGTCTGCTATGAGCGGAAGCATAATGAGGCGAACGGTGAGGACAACCGGGACGGCAATGATTTTAACGGCAGCTGGAACTGTGGGGAAGAGGGACCGAGCAAGCGCAAGAAAGTACAGGCGCTCCGCAACAAACAGATCCGGAATGCCATGACAATGCTTATGATGTCCCAGTCCACCCCTTTGATCTTCATGGGGGATGAGTTTGGCAATTCCCAGAGGGGGAATAACAATCCGTATTGTCAGGATAACAATGTGACATGGCTGGATTGGAATGATCTGAAAAAGAACGAAAGTATTTATGCTTTCTGGAAGAAGATGGTGGAGCTGCGCAGGGAACATGCCGTTTTGCGGCCGGCAAAAGAAAACCGGATCATGGACTATCTGTCCTGCGGCTACCCGGATCTGTCTTATCACGGTGAAAATGCATGGCGTCCCCGCATGGAGAGCTATAACCGGCATATTGGGATTATGTATTGTGGGAAATATGCAAAGAATACCAAAGGTGAGGAGGACACATTTCTTTACTTTGCATTAAACATGTATTGGGAAAAGAGAAATCTTGCCATGCCGAAACTGCCTGCGGGCATGAAGTGGAAGCTGGTGCTGTCCACGGAGGAAATGCCGCCTGCGACCGGGATCGAGGAGCTTCCCGGGGGAACAGCGTCGGCGGATCATGAAAAAACCACCGATGAGATCAAGGAGAGCAAGATCCAGGTTCCGCCGCGCAGCTGTATGATCTATGTGGGTGTACCGGTTGCGCCGGACAAAAAGAAGCGCAAAAAACGGGATCCAGGGGTGCAAAATGCATAAATTACAGGCTGCATGGAAGCATTTTAAGACAATCACATATCA